>NZ_JBEOYD010000024.1:0-159136 GCF_040296885.1 Streptomyces sp. NPDC001980
GAATAGGAAAACAAAAGCGTATTGGGAGTCCAGGAGAGAAATGGAAGTATTCTGATTCGAACTATTCGATACTTGCCTATATCGCTGAGCCCACCCCGCGGGTCGTCGATGTGACACCGTGATCCTGTCCGCTGCCACCGCCACCGCCCCCGGAGCCGCCCGTGTCCCAGCCGTCGTACGCACTCCTGCCCGGCGCCGACGAGTCGCCCGTGATCCTTCATGTGCCGCACTCGGCGCGGGCCATCCCGGCCGACGTCCGGACCGGCATCGTGCTCGACGATGCCGCCCTGGAGCGGGAGTTGGATCACATCACGGACGCGCACACGGCCGAGATCGCGGAGGCGGCGGCCGGGCTGGCCGGAACGGCCCCCTGGCGGTTCGTCAACCGGCTGTCGCGGCTGGTGGTGGATCCGGAGCGGTTCCCGGACGAGCGGGAGGAGATGCTCGCCGTCGGGATGGGGGCCGTGTACACGCGGACCACGCATCAGGGCGTGCTGCGGGACGGGGCGTACGACCCCGGGCCGCTGGTCGAGCGGTACTTCCGGCCGTATGCGCGGGCGATGACGGAGGCCGTCGCCGGGCGGCTGGCCGCGACCGGGCGGGCCGTGGTGATCGACGTGCACTCCTATCCGAGCCGGGCGCTGCCCTACGAGCTGCACGCGGCGGGGCCGCGGCCACCGGTGTGCCTGGGCACGGACGCCTTCCACACACCGGCCGAGCTGACGGAGGCGGCCCGCAAGGCCTTCGCGGGATGCGGGGAGACGGGGCTGGACAGCCCGTTCGGCGGGACGTACGTGCCGCTGGAGTTCTACGGGACGGACGCGCGGGTCGCCGCGCTGATGGTGGAGATCCGGCGCGACCTCTACATGACCGAGCCCGGCGGTCCGGCGGGCCCGGGAACGGACCGGCTCGCCGCCGCCCTCGCCGCGCTCGTGGACGCCGCCGGACGCTGACCCTCCGGCTGGCGCATTCCGGCAGGACACCGAGAGAGGGCCGTACGACCGTGGAGGCATGACCACGGAGTTCACCGCGCCCGCCACGACCACGGAGCCGGCCGCGCCCGCGACGACCGGGCCGCTGCCTCCCGTCTGCGAGGCCGCGCCGCCGGTGCGGGACTGGCCCGCGCTCGAACTGGCGGGGACCGACTTCGACCCGGTGCTCGCGGCCCTGATGGCGGAAGGGCCGGTGACCCGGATCCGGCTGCCGTACGGCGAGGGCTGGGCCTGGCTCGCGACCCGCTACGAGGACGTCAGGACCGTCACCAACGACCCGCGGTTCAGCCGCACCGAGGTCACCCGCCGCCAGGTGACCCGGCTGGCCCCGCACTTCCAGCCCCGTCCGGGCTCGCTGGCCTGGGCCGACCAGCCCGACCACAACCGGCTGCGCAAGCCGCTCGCCGGCGCCTTCACGGTCGGCGCGATGAAGCGGCTGCGGCCCCGGGCGCAGGAGATCCTCGACGCTCTGGTCGACGGGGTGCTGCGGGACGGGCCGCCCGCCGATCTGATCGAGCGGGTCCTTGAGCCGTTCCCGATCACCGTGGTCAGCGAGGTGATGGGGGTACCGGAGGCGGACCGGGAGCGGGTGCACGCCTGGACCCGGCAGATCATCTCCACCTCGGGCGGAGTCGAGGCCGCCGGAGCGGCCAAGCAGGGGCTGTACGGGTGGATCACCGAGGCGGTACGCGCGCGTGCCGACAGCGCGGGCGACGACGTGTACGCGCTGCTCGGGAGCGCTGTGGCCCGCGGCGAGATCGGCGAGGAGGAGGCCGTCGGGCTGGCCGGTCCGCTGCAGATCGGCGGCGAGGCGGTCACCCACAACTGCGGGCAGATGCTGTTCCTGATGCTGACACGGCCGGAGCTGATGGCGCGGATGCGGGAGCGGCCGGCGGACCGCGGCCCGGTCCTGGACGAACTGCTGCGCTGGATCCCGCACCGCAGCACGGTCGGGCTCGCCCGGATCGCCCTGGAGGACGTCGAACTGAGCGACGGCACCCGGATCGCGGCTGGCGAACCGGTGTACGTCTCCTACCTCGCCGCCAACCGCGACCCGGCCGTCTTCCCGGACCCGGACCGCATCCTCCCGGACCGCGATCCCCACCCTCACCTCGCCTTCGGCAACGGTACGCACTACTGCACGGGCGCGGTCCTGGCCCGGCTGCAGACCGAGTTGCTGGTCGACACCCTCCTCGACCGGCTGCCGGGGCTACGGCTCGCGGTGCCGGCCGAGGGGGTGGAGTGGCGGCGGAAGACGATGATCCGGGGGCCGCGGACGCTGCCTGTCGCGTGGTGAGGAGGGCTCCGGGGAGGGTACGGGAGACCAGTGCTATGTCACATGACACCAGACGTGGTATGTGACATAGCACTCCGCCTGCCTCAGGCCCGCAGCCACTCCGTCACGATCACGTCCCCGCCCGTCCGCAGCCGGAGCGCGAACGGGCCGGTGGGTGCGGTGTCGTAGGCGAAGCGGCCCATGGCGTCGACCGTGAGCGGATGCGCCGCCGCCGGACCGCCGAGCACCTCGATGCGCGCGGACTGCGGGGGCAGCAGCTGGCCGAGCAGCCCGTCCTCGGTGACCTCGACGTCCACGGTCAGCTCGCCCGCCTGGAAGGTCAGCATGCGGGGCGGGTCCTCGACACTCCTGACCGGGATCGCGTCGACCAGGGAGTCGAAGGTCAGCTCGGCGACCCGGGCGTCCAGGTCGTGCAGCAGGTAGGCGTCCATGGCCAGTTGGAGCAGCTCGGCCGGGAGCGGGTCGAGGACGGCGGCCGCGCCGCGCAGCTCCTCCTCCAGGAGGTCCGCGTCGAAGTCCGCGTCGAAGTCGGCGTCGCCCGAGGCGTCGCCCGAGGCGTCGCCCGAGGCGTCGCCCAAGGCATCGTCCGAGGCCTCCTCGAAAGCCTGGCCGGCCGGGAACTCGTCGTCGCTCACACCGCACCCCTCGCGTCGAGCCGGGCCCGCAGCCGGCGCAGACAGCGCTGGCGCAGCGGGCCGATGCTGCCCACGGCGATGCCCAGCGCGACGGACACCTCGACATAGCTGGGCGGCGGCGAGGCCATCAGGACGCGCAGCAACTGCCTGCAGCGGTCGCCGAGTTCCTCGAACTCCTGCCACAGCAGACGGATCCGCTCGGCCTCGTCCGCCTGGTCCTCCGCGTCGATCAGGGACTGCTCGGGCGTGCGGTCCTCGCTGATCCGGTCCAGGACCTGGGGATCGTCGGTCGGCAGCAGCCGGGTCAGCCCCCGGATCACCTTCAGGCACTCGTTGCGTGCCGTGCTGGCCAGCCAGGAGCCCGCCTTGTCGGGCTCCCGGATGCGGCCCAGGTGCTGGGCGAACCGGAACCACACGGTCTGGTACACCTCGTGCCCGTCGGCGTCGGAGAGCCGGTGCGCGCGCACCACGGACCACACCAGTGGGCTCAGCCCTTCCACGAGCGCCTTCCAGGCCGCCGCGTCGCCGTCGACGGCGGCCCGGACCAGCGCGCCGACCTCTGCTCGGTCCACGGTCCCACCCCTCGTGTACGGCAAGTCATGGTACGCCGTGGAGGGGAGTGTTCCGGAACTCAGGCGGTGGCGGCCAGCCTCACCACCGGGACCGGCTGCCAGCCGGCCGGGCGGAGCGCCGGTACGTGGGCCCCGCGCACCTCCGCGTACTCCGTGATGCTCTGCAGGAGTTGGGCGCCCGCGGCGCGCGGGTCGGGCTCCTTGCCGGTGCTCATCCGGTCGGCGACGAGGCCGGCCACGATGGGGGTGGCGAACGATGTTCCGCTCCACTGTGCGAACCCTTCGAACATCACTTGGTCCGGTTTGCCGGGGCCGGTCGTCCCGGTGTCGGTCAACACGCCGGTGTGGCGCGGGTACTGGCAGGTGCAGGCATAGGTGAAGCCGAACCGGCAGGCGTCGTAGGTGGTGTGCTGGTACACGTACGGCACGGGTGCGTCGAAGCCGGCCATGGCACCGATGAGTTGCTCGCCGGGGGCGTAGACCTTGACCCAGCTGCCGTGGTTGGTGAAGCAGGCGCCGTACTCGCCGTCGCTGCGCAGCGCGCCGACCGAGAGGACCGTGTTCTCGTAGCCGGGCAGGTCGGCGCAGGCGGCGGGCCAGAAGTGGGTGGCACTGCCGTTGTTGCCGGCGGCGGCGACGAGCAGGGTGGGCTGGTCGCGCAGGGCGTCCATGAAGGCCTCGACGGCGAGCAGTCCGTCGGCGCTGCCGTTCGGGGTGCCGGCGGAGAGGCTGATGACGTCCGGCCAGCCGTGCTGGTCGATCGCCTCGAAGAGCTTGGCGCCGAATTCGGACTCCAGGATGGCGCCCGCGTCGTTGAGGGTGTTGGTGACGGTGATGTCGGTGTTGGGGGCGAGGGCGGCGATGAGTCCGGCGATGAAGGTGCCGTGGCCGACGTACTGCTGGAGTATGCCGTCGGCGTCGGTCTCGGTGAGCTGCGGGTCGCCCTGGACGCGGGCGAGGAGCGGGTAGGAGCGGTAGTCGTGCACCAGACCGGTGTCCATCACCAGGACGCTGACGGCGGTGTCCGGGTCGTAACTCCCGGCCACGGGCTGCGGGTTCGGGGTCTGGGTGAGCAGGGCGGGGAGCGGCTCGCAGGGGTTGCAGGAGTTGGCGTTCGGGGTGGTGGACACCACGTGGTTGCGGCTGACCAGGCGGCGGCCGGCGCGGCCCTCCGCCTCCCGCAGGGCGCGCAGCGCGTGGCCGACGGCGGGGTCGGCGGTGCGGTCGCCGTGGTTCGGGTCGCCGACCCGGATGCGGGTGACGCCGGTGCGGTTGGTCTCCGGCGCGGCCCTGCGCACGTGGTCGGCGACCAGGCCGGCGGTGGCGGTGAAGTGGGCGCGCACGGTGTCCTCGACGACCCGCGCCTCCTCGCCGTCGCGGGCGAGGACCACCCCCTTCTCGTACAGGAACTCGGCCGCGTCGTCCGGCCCCATCGCCAGTGGAACGTCCGGCATGGAGCGCTGGATCTGCTCGAACTGCTCATGGAATCGCTGAGGTGCCATGGCCTGTCTCCTCCCCCAGAAACGGCGTTCTTCAGTCAGACTCGCGAAGCCGCCGCTTGATACAGCGTCAAACCGGTGGGGCATGTATGCCCAGGCCACTACCATCCGAGGGGTGACTGCCGGAAGCGATTCGGTTACGGAACTCCTGCCGATGGTGTTCGCCGCCCCCGGCGAGGCCCTGGCCCGGGCGGAGCACGTCCTGCGGTCCGATCCGCCGCCGCTGGACGCGTCCGTCGCCCACCAGGTCATCGGCATCTGGCAGCGGGACTTCGGGGACCTGGCCGTGGCCCTCGACCATCTGCGGCGCGCCCGGGACTGGGCGGCGCGCGCGGACTCGGCGGAGCGGGAGGCGGACGTCCTCGGCACCCTCGGGGTGGCCCTGGTGCACGCGGGGCGCACGCGGCAGGGGCTGGACGTGCTGGACCGCGGGGTGGCCCGGGGCAACGGGCACACCCGGGCGCGGGTGCTGTACCGGCGGGCGTACGCCGGGTGGGTGCTGGGCCGGCACAAGGAGGCCCTGGAGGACCTGCGGCGGGCGATACCGGTGCTGCGGCAGGCCGACGACGTCATCTGGACCGCGCGGGCGCTGAGCGTGCGGGCCACCGTGCATCTGGCGATGGGCGCGGTGGAGCGGGCCGACGCGGACTTCACGGCGGCGGAGCTGCTGTGGGAGACGACGGGCCAGGAGCACGACAAGGCGGTCGCCGTGGAGAACCGGGGCCTGGCCGCGTACCGGTCCGGCGACATCCCGGCGGCGCTGCGGCTGCTGGCCGAGGCCAAGGAGCGGTACGACGAGCTGGGCACGCCCTCGTTCATGCTGTACATCGCGCGCTGCGACGTGTTGATGGCGGCCGGTCTCGCCCCGGAGGCGCTGGCCGAGGCGGACGCGGCGATCGCGGCCCTGGACCGGATCGGCGGGCAGTCCACCCGCAAGGCCGAACTGCTGCTGACCGCCGCCCGGTCCGCGCTGTCGACCGGGGACGCGCAGACCGCGATCGCCCGTGCCGCCGTCGCCGTACGGCTGTTCTCGGGGCAGCGGCGGAGCTGGTGGGAGACGCATGCGCGGCTGGTGCTGATCGAGGCGCGGGTGGCGGGCGGGGCCGCGTCGGGGCGGCTGGTGCAGGACACGGCGGCGGTCGCCGACCGGCTGGCGTCCTTCGGTGCGCCGGCCGCGCCGGAGGCCTCGCTGCTCGCCGGGCGGATCGCGCTGGCGCTGGGCTGGACGGCGGACGCGGAGCGGCATCTGGCGGTGGCCGCGCGCAGCAGGCACGTCGGCCCGCCGCTGGCCCGGATGACCGGCTGGGCCGCGCAGGCGCTCCGGGCCCGGGCGGCCGGTTCGCGCCGGGGCGTCCTGGAGGCGTGCCGGCGCGGCCTCGACGTCCTGGACGACCACCGGATGACCCTGGGCGCCTCGGAGCTGCGGGCCCGGGCCACCGCGCAGGGTGCCGAACTGGCCGCGCTGGCCCAGCAGGCGAGCCTCGCGCACGGCGGCCCGCGCCGCCTCCTGGAGTGGAGTGAGCGCTGGCGGGCCACGGTGCTGTCCACGCCCCCGACCCGGCCGCCCGCGGACCCTGCCCTGCTCGCCTCGCTGACCGCGTTCCGGGAGATCGCGTCCCGCGCGGAGGAGGCCCGCCGGGAGCGCCGTCCGGTGCCCGCCCTGGAGCGTGAACAGCGGCGTCTGGAACGGGAGATCCGCGCCCGCACGCACCACACCCGGGGTGACGCCCCCGGCGGCGGCGACCGTTTCGACCCGGCCCGCCTCCTGGACCGGCTCGGCGACGCCCGGCTGGTCGAACTCGCGGTCCTGGACGGACGGGTGCACATCCTGCTGTGCGGTCAGGGCCGGGTGCGGCGCTTCGCGGGCGGCCTGCTGGCGGAGGCGGTCGCCGAGGCCGAGCACGTCCAGGCGGGGCTGCGACGGCTCGCGCACCCGGGTGCCGAGGGGCGGCTCCCGGTGGTGGAGGCCGCCGGGAAGCGGCTGGAGGAGCTGCTGCTGGGTGCGGCGGCGGACCAGCTCGGCTCCGGGCCGGTGGTGATCGTCCCGCCGGGCGCGCTGCACCGGGTGCCGTGGGCTCTGCTGCCCTCCCTGCGGGAGCGGGTGCTCAGTGTGTCGCCGTCGGCGTCGAGCTGGCTGCGGGCGCGGGAGACCGAGCCGCCGCCGGGCGGCCGCCATGTGCTGGTCCGGGGGCCTGGGCTGGCGACCGGGGGCGCGGAGGTGCCCGAAGTGGCCGGCCGGTACGCGACGGCGCGGGTCCTGGAACATGAGGACGCTCAAGTCCCGCGTGTCCTTGAGGAGCTGGACGGTGCCGCACTCGCTCACATCGCCGCGCACGGCACGTTCCGCGCGGACAGTCCGCTCTTCTCCTCGCTGCGGATGGCGGACGGCCCGCTGATCGTGCACGACTTCGAGCGCCTCGCCCGCAGCCCCTACCGGATCATCCTCTCCAGCTGCGACACGGCCCGGCTCGCCTCGGTCGGCGCCGATGAACTCCTCGGCCTGGTCACGGCCTTGCTGCCGCTGGGCACGGCCGGGGTGGTGGCGAGCAGTGCCCCCGTCAACGACGCGGCCGTGGTCCCGCTGATGCTGGCCCTGCACAAGGGCCTGGGTGCAGGGTTGTCGCTGGCGGAGGCGCTGCGCGACGCGCGGGCCGCCCTGCCGGGCGACGCGCTCCACCAGGCGACGGGGTGGGCGTTCGCCGCGTTCGGGGCGGCCTGAGGCGCTGTGGACAGGCGCTAGGCGGACTGCCGGTCCGGCTGCGTCACCAGCCACGGCAGCGCCGCGCGGTCGCTGGCGCCGAGACGGGTGTAGGCGCTGTAGAGGTGGTTGCCCACCGTCCGTACCGACAGGGTCAGTTGCTCGGCGATCTGCCGGTTGCTGAGGCCCGCGGCGGCGAGGGCGACGATCTGGCGCTGGCGGGCGGTGAGTTCGCCGAGCACCAGGCCGGACAGGGCCGGGGTGCGGGCGCCCTGGCAGCGGCGGGCGAGGGCGACCGCGCGGGTGCGGGACATCCGGGCGGCGCGCGGGTCGCGGTGGGCGCGGACGGCCTGCGCGTGGGCCTCGGCCGCGAACAGCAGCAGACCGCGCGCCGCCAGCGCCTCGGCCGCCCGGTCCAGGGCCGGTCCGTCACCGCGGGCGAGCGCCTCCGCGTGCTGTGCGAGCACGCCGTCCAGCCGTCCCACGGCCTGCGCGACGCCCTCGGGTTCCCCGAGCCGTACGGCGCCGTAGTGCGCGAGACCCCCGTCCCCGCGCACTACGGCAGCTTCCCCCCACTCGGCGGCGGCACGGGCGAGTTCGGTACGGCAGGCGGCGTCGCCCGGCGCCGCCCGCAGTCCCTCCCTCGCCCACGCCGCCGCCTCTCGCAGCTCCCCCCGAAGCCACGAGTACCGGGCACGCACGGCCGCGTACCCGGCCGGTACGGGCAGGTCTCCCGCCGCCAGCCACTCCCCCACCGGGGCCGGCACCTCCCGCACGTCCAAATGCTCGATGTGTTCTTCCAGTTGCTCCTGTTCGTCCTTCAGGGCGGGCTCGCACTGCTCGGGGGTGCGGGCCAGCCGGCGGGCCCGCAGCCGCCCTGCCGAGGCGCGCAGCGCCGGGCCGTGCAGGGGGGTTGCGAGGCGGACGGCGCCCCGGTCGTCGACGTGGATGAGGCCGTCGGTCTCCAGCCGTTCGAGCACGGCCAGGTCGAGGCCGTCGTCGAGGTGGAGCGGCAAGGGCTCGGCGAAGGCGAGGCGTTCGAGGGTGTCGCGCTGCCCGGGGCCCCGGCCGTCCACCAGGGTGGCGATCCGGTCTCGTACGGTCGTGGTGAGGGGCAGCGGACCGCGCCAGGCCCACTCGCCGGTGTCCGGGACCCGGGTCAGCGGGCCGGACTCGCGCAGCGCGCCGAGCAGGTCGCGCAGCAGCCGCAGATCGCCCCGGCACAGCCGGTGCAGGCGGCGCACGGTGAGCGGTTCGAGGCGGCCGCCGGCGAGCAGCGCGGCCGTCTCGTCGTAGGGCAGCGGTTCCAGGGCGAGGTGGGTGAGGAGTTCCCCGGTCCACAGCCGGGAGACCGCGCCGGGGACGGATTCCGTGCCGGTGGCGGCCACCACGAGCCGGGTGCGGCCGTGCACGGCGAGCTGGTGGACGAGGGCGGCCGAGGCCTCGTCGAGGAGGTGGGCGTCGTCGACGACCAGGAGCCGTACCCCGGACAGGTGCCGGACCGCGCCGGGCAGCGACACGCGGTCGGAGAGCAGGTGCGCGAACGCCGCGAACGGGAGGGCGCTGGTCTCGGGGGTGCCGGTCACCCGGACGCAGTCGGTGCCCCGGACGGCCTCGGTGATCAGCCGGGTCTTGCCGATGCCGGCCGGGCCGGTCACCACGACACCCTGCCGGCCGGCCACCGACGACCGCCTGACCAGCTCCAGTTCGTCCTCCCGGCCGGTGAACGGCCAGGGCAGTTCGAGGGTTCGCGCAACCTGTTCGTAAGTCGTCACGTGAGTATGAGTCGCGTTACTCAGCTCTGATACAGGGGGACTTGAGTAGCTTCCGACTCAGGCGTGCGGCCGGGTCGAACGGCAGTCTGGGCGCATGACCCGACGCTACTGCTCGCTTCCGCAGCAGTCGGCCCCGGCGTTCGCGCCGGGACTGGCCGCCGAGCGGCTCGGCGCGCTCGTGGGCGGTCGGCGGATGTGGGTCAACGGCACGGTGCTGCACTACTACTTCTTCGACGCCGACACGGACGCCTCGGTGATCCCGGTCCCGGGGACCGGGGAGACCCGCCGGGTGCCGTGGGCGGGTGCGAAGGAGCAGCGGGACGTGGTGCGCGAGTGCTTCCGGGAGTGGCAGGACCTCGGTATCGGGGTGAGGTTCGCCGAGGTCTTCGACCGGTGCGAGGCGGAGCTGCGGATCGGCTTCCAGCTGGGGGACGGGTCCTGGTCGGCGGTGGGCCGGGACGCGCTCTCGGTGGGCGCCGGCGAGCGCACCATGAACCTGGGCTGGGACCTGACCGGGTCCGGCGGGCGCTGGACGACGCTGCACGAGATCGGGCACGCGCTCGGGATGCAGCACGAGCACCAGAGCCCGTTCGCGGGCGTCCACTGGGACGACGAGGCGGTCTATGCCGACCTCGCCGGACCGCCGAACCACTGGAGCCGGGACCGGACCCACTTCAACATCCTGCGCACGCTGGATCCGGCCGAGGCCAACGGTTCGGTGTGGGACCCGCAGTCCGTGATGCAGTTCGCCTTCGGTCCGGGGCTGGTCCTGGAGCCGGAGCACTACCACAACGGCCTGTACCCGCCGGGGTCGCTGTCCCCGGCCGACAAGGAGTTCGTGCTCCGCTGGTATCCGCCCGCCGATCCGCCGGCCGTGCTGGTGCCGTTCCGCTCGGCGCCGCTCAGCCTGGGGCCCGGCGGACAGGCCGACTTCGCCGTGGAGCCGCCGGAGACCCGCGTCTACAGCGTGGGCACCTTCGGGGAGAGCGACTCCGTCGTCGTGGTCTTCGAGGAGCGCGACGGGGAACCGCGCTACCTCGCCGGCCACGACGACGGAGGCACCCCGCACAACACCAGGATCAGGGTCAGGCTCGTCAAGGGCCGCCGCTACGCCGTCCGCGTCCGTCTCCATTCCACGTGGGGGTCGGGGGAGACAGCGGTCATGTGCTGGTAACCGGCACGGCCGCGACGCGGAGGTCGGACCACTGTCCGGCGCCGGGGGAAGCAGCCGCGCGGACGCCACCTTCGGGGGAGGGAGACGTCCGCGCGGCAGCACCGGGGCCGGGGAACAAACCTCAGGGCCGCTCGCCCAGGGGCGCGGGGCCCCTGTTGATATGCGGCTCCGCCGCGTGGGCGCGACCAGCCCCCACATATCCGCACCCGGCAGCGCGCCGGACCATCCCACCCACTAGCCGCCCAACTCCAGTGGCCGCGAAGGGTCCTTGGACCACTCCTCCAGTGAACCGTCGTACACGGACACGTCCTCACGGCCCAGCAGCGTGAGCGCCAGCGCCGCCCCCGCCGCCGAGATCCCCCCACCGCAGTAGAGGACGACGGGCGACGCGTCACCCAACTCCCGTACTTTCTCTTCGAGTTCGGCGGCCGGCAGCCCCCGCCCGGGCAAGCTGAGACTCCCCGGAATGTGCCCCCGCCGGCTGTACCGCGTCGGCACGGTCCCGGCGTACCCCCCGGAGGGCAGCGCACAGACCAGCACCCCGGGCCGCTCCCCCCGGCTGATCGCCGCCACCTCCTCGATGTCCGACCAGAGCCCGGGCCGCGGTACCGGCGTCACCGGCACGGCGGCGGGCTCGGGAACAGCGTCCCCCGCGGCCACCGGCCGCCCCGCCGCCTCCCACACCGCCAGTCCGCCGTCCAGCACCGCGGCCGGTACCGAGATCGCCCGCAGCATCCACCACACGCGGGCGGCCCAGATCCCGCCCCCGGTGTCGTAGACGACGACCTCGCTGCCCTCCCCCACGCCCAGCCGGGCCAGTGCGACGGCGAGCGCGTCCGGCGCCGGGACGGCGAAGTGATAGGGCGCGCCGGGGTCGGAGAGATCGCCGGTGAGGTCGGCGTGGCGGGAGCCGGGGACATGGCGCTCGGCCCAGCCGGCGCGACCGGAGGCGGAGCGGTGGTCGCCGTCGTGGCGGGGCGAGGGCAGCAGCGCGGTGGCGTCGAGGACGACCAGCCGGGGGTCGTCCAGGTGGGTCGCGAGCCAGGTGTCGTCGACCAGGGGGCCGGGCAGCAGGGCGGTCATGGCGGGCGATCGTACGCCCGTGACCTGGATGTCTCACGCATCGGGCAACGGCGTCCCACATTCCGGATGCCGCTTGCACAGGACGCGGGAGCTGCGGTTATGGTTTCGGCCATCTACGCGGGAGCCCCTCCCCGACCGGGCTGAGAGGGCGTCTGGGATCCGTGTGCCGCGGTGGCGGGCACGGTCCCCATGGGGACGCCGACCGCACCAGCAGCGCCATGCGCCCCGCGTAGGAGTTCACGTGTCCACAGCAGTCGAGCCGCGGCCCCCGGTGTTCCACCACGCTGCCCGCTCCTGTTGTTGTCGCACGTGCTGTCGCCGGTCCCGCTGACCGCCGCCTCCCTCGCTTCCACCACCCCGCTCACCTCCGCGCGCCCCTGCGCGCCGCTCTCGGAGTACCTCCATGCCGCACATCCGGGTCATGCTCGACTATTTCCATCCATGGCCGAATTCTGCCGGTCTGTATGTCGCCCGTGCCCGCCGCTGGTACGGGGCGGCGGGCCTGGACGTCGAGCTGGTGGTGCAGGACCCGGGGCGCGGTGACACGCTGGAGTACCTGGCCCGGGGCGAGGTGGACTTCGGGATCTTCCCGCCGAACCGGCTGCTCGCCCGCCGGGCGGCGCTCGGCCAGCCGCTGGTGGCGGTCGCCGCGGTCAACCACCGCGGGCTTGAGGCGATCCAGACCACGACCTCGACCGGCATCACCCGCCCCCGCGACCTGGCGGGCCGCCGTCTCGCCTACAACCCGACCCCGCGCGGGCGGGCCATGGTCCGCCATCTGGTGGCGGCGGACGGCGGCGACCCGGACGCGGTGATCACCGTCGACGCGGGCTCCCGCGAACTCACCGTGGACGACATCGAGGCCGGCGAGGCGGACGCCACCTTCGGCAACTACTGGTCCTGGGACGCCCTGCGCGGCGACCTGCCCGACGACAGTCGGCTGACCTGGCCGGTCGACGAGATAGGCGCGCCCCGCTACCACAGCTATCTGCTGGGCACGAGCGAGCGACTGCGCGACGAACAGCCTTCCTTGGTACGGGACTTCCTGACCGTGACGGCCCGCGGATACGCCACCGCCGCCCGGGAGCCCGACGCCACGCTGGAGATGCTGGAGCGCGTCATCCCGTACTTCCCGCGTCCGCTCATCGCCCGCTCCCTCGCCCTGATCGCGCCGACGTGGACGGACCCGCAGGGCCGTTGGGGCGTGATCGACGAGGGCCGGATGGGCCCCTACGCACACTGGCTCGCCGAGAACGGCGCCATCGCGCACGACCACGACTGGCACCGGTCCTTCACCAACAGCCTGCTGGACGTGGCCGCATGACCCTGCTCACCCGGCGGCTCGCCGTCGACTTCAAGCGGGTGGACAGCGCGCTGTGTCGGGCCTGACCGCCTCACACCGCCGCCCGACTCCCCTCCCCCGTACGAAGGACCCTCGACCATGCTCCGCCGCACCGCGCCGCCGGCCCTCGCCGCCCTGGCACTCCTCGCCGTCACCACCGCCTGCTCGGCCGGCGCCGACTCCACGGCCGCCGCCAAGAACGGCACCACCACCGTCACCCTGGCCCTGGACTGGACCCCCAACACCAACCACACCGGCATCTACGTCGCCCAGGCCAAGGGCTGGTTCAAGGACGCCGGGATCGACCTGAAGATCGTGCCCTACGGCTCGACCGCGCCCGAGACCCTGATCGCGAGCCACAAGGCCGACTTCGGCATCTCCTACCAGGAGGGCGTCACCACCGCCCGAGCGGCCGGCCAGGACATCACCTCCGTCTACGCCGTCACGCAGAAGACGGACGTGACCGTCTCGGTGCGCGCCGACCGCACCGACATCACCTCGCCGAAGGACCTGGACGGCAAGACGTACGCCGGGTTCGGCGCCCCCTACGAGAAGCCGCTGCTCCAGAAGGTGATCAAGAATGCGGGCGGCAAGGGCGACTTCAAGCAGGTCACCCTCAACACCTCGGCGTACGCGGCGCTGTACGCCGGCAAGGCGGACTTCGCCATGCCGATGCCGACCTGGGAGGGCCTGGAGGCGAAGCTCAGCGGGAAGCCGCTGAAGGACTTCCAGCTCTCCGACTACGGCTTCCCGGCGATCTACTCCACGCTGATCGCGTCCTCCGACCAGTTCCTGAAGAAGAACCCGACGGTGGCGAGGAAGTTCCTGGCCGCCGTCGACAAGGGGTACCGCTACGCCGCCGCGAACCCCGACCAGGCCGCCGACCTGCTCATCGCCGCCAACAAGAGCGTGCTCACCAACACCAAGCTGGTGAAGGAGAGTTCGGAGCTGCTGGCCAAGGAGTACTACAAGGGCACGGACGGCACGATCGGCACCCAGAGCGCCGCGCGCTGGAAGTCCTTCGCCGACTTCGAGTACGGCGCCGGGCTGCTCGTGGACGCGAACGGCAAGAAGCTGACGAAGGCGCCGGACACCTCGGCGTTCTTCACCAACGCCTACCTCCCGGACACCAAGTGAGGTCCGTACTGCGGTCGTTGTGGCCGCCCCTGCTGGTGCTCGCCGTGGTCGTCGGCGGCTGGCAGCTGTACGTGACGGCGGCCGGCGTCGATCCGACCACACTGCCGTCCCCCGCCCGGGTGGTGGAGCAGGGCTGGGCGAACCGCCAGGATCTGTGGGACCAGACGCTGCCGACGCTCCAGGAGACGCTGCTCGGCTTCGCGCTGTCGTTCGCGGCGGCCTGGCTGGTGGCGGTGGTGCTGGACTTCTCCGCCGCCGCCCGCCGGGGCCTGTACCCGTTGCTGGTCGCCTCGCAGACGATCCCGATCGTCGCCGTGGCGCCCCTGCTGATCATCTGGTTCGGCTTCGGGCTGCTGCCCAAGATGCTGGTCGTGACGCTGACGACGTTCTTCCCGCTGGCCGCCAACCTGGCCGCCGGGTTCGCGGCGACCGACCGGGAGGCCATGCGGCTGCTGCGCTCACTGGGCGCCGGGCGGTGGCGGGCGTTCCGGCTGGTGCGGGTGCCGAGCGCGATGCCGTACTTCTTCGCGGGACTGCGGGTGAGCATCACCTACGCCGTGGTCGGTGCGGTGTTCGCCGAGTACGCGGGCGCCGAATCCGGGCTCGGGATCTACATGCAGGCCCAGAAGAGCGCGTTCCGTACGGACCTGGTGTTCGCGGCGGTCGCGGTGACGGCCGCACTCAGCGTCGCGCTGTTCGGGGCGACCTATCTGCTGCAGCGGCTGGTGCTGCCCTGGGAACGGAAGGAGCGGCGGCCGTGAGCGGTCTCAGCGTCGAGCGGGTGAGCAAGTCGTTCGGGGACCTCGACGTCCTGCGCGACCTCGAACTCACCGTGGAGCCTGGCGAGTTCGCCGCCGTCATCGGGCCCAGCGGCAGCGGCAAGAGCACCCTGTTCAACCTGGTGTCCGGGCTCGACCGGCCGACCTCCGGGCAGGTGCTGGTGGAGGGCGAGCCGGCCGGGGTGGCGTCCGGGAAAGTCGCCTACATGCCGCAGAAGGACCTGCTGTTTCCCTGGCGGACGGTCCTGGACAACACCGCGCTGGGTCTGGAGGCGCAGGGGGTGCGGAAGAAGGAGGCGCGGGCGCGGGCCGACGCGCTGTTCGGCGACTTCGGCCTCGACGGCTTCCAGAAGGCGTACCCCTCGCAGCTCAGCGGAGGGATGCGGCAGCGGGCCGCGCTGCTGCGCACGGTGGTCCTGGAGCGGCCGGTGCTGCTGCTCGACGAGCCGTTCGGCGCGCTGGACTCGCTGACCCGCACGGAGATGCAGCTGTGGCTGGCCGGCATGTGGCAGCGGCACCGCTGGACGGTCGTCCTGGTCACCCACGACATCCGGGAGGCGGTGCTGCTCGCCGACACCGTCCACGTCCTGTCCCCGCGCCCGGCCACGGTCGTCGACCGTGTCGAGGTCCCGCTGCCCCGGCCGCGCGGCGCCGACGACTTCACGGCACCGGAGTTCGCGGCGACGGAACGCCGGATCCTGGACTCCCTGCGCGGTACGACGGCGGTGCGGACGCCATGAGTTCGCACCTCGCCCACGGACTGGGCACCGAGCCGGTCGAGCCGGACTGGCCGCCGCTGACCGACGCCGAGGTCACGGCCGTGACCGGCCCGGCCCGGGTGGTGTGGCGCAGCCCGCGCCCGCTGTCGGCGGCGGCCGTGGTGGAACGGGACGGGCGGCGGCTGTTCGTGAAACGCCACCACGTCACCGTACGGACCCCGCAGGGGCTGGCGGAGGAGCACGCTTTCCTGCGCCATCTGCGGGAGCGCGGGGCGCCCGTGGTGGAGGTCCTGGACGTGGTGGAGCGCGGCGAGTGGACGTACGAGGTCCACTCGGCCGGGACCGGCACGGACCTGTACCGGGACGCGCTGTCCTGGTCGCCGTTCGCCGGTACGGCCCATGCCCGGGCGGCGGGCGAGGCGCTGGCCCGGCTGCACCTGGCGGCGGAGGGTTTCGCCGCACCGCGCCGCTCACCGCAGCCGCTGGTCGCCTCCTTCACGGTGTTCGCGGCCCCGGACCCGTGGCCCGCGTTGCACACCTACGTGGCCGAACGCCCGCGACTGGAACGGGCGTTGGCGGACTTCCCGTGGCGCGAGGACACCCGTCGCGTCCTGCTCCCGCTCCACGAACGCCTCGCACCCCACCTCCCGGGTCTCGACCCCCTGTGGACCCACAACGACTGGCACGCCTCCAACCTCCTCTGGGGCGTGGACGGCGAGGTCGCCACGGTCCTGGACTTCGGCATGAGCGACCGCACCACCGCCGTGCACGACCTGGCCACGGCCCTGGAACGCAACACCGTGCAGTGGCTGGACCCGGCCCGTCCGGTCCAGGAGAAGCACGCGATCGAGCTGCTCCACGGATACCAGTCGACACGCCCGCTCACCGCCGCCGAAGCGGCGGCCCTGCCCGCTCTTCTCCCGCTGGTCCACGCCGAGTTCGCGCTGTCCGAGCTGGACTACTTCCACGGCGTCACCCGGTCGCCCGCGAACGCCCGGCTGGCGTACGAGTACTACGTCGGCCATGCCGAGTGGTTCTCCGGAACGGTCGGCCACCGGCTCCTTGAGCTGGTGGCCGCGCAGGTGTGAGCCTCAGCGCCGACGCCATTCCGCCGCGAGGAGTTCGTAGGAGCGGACGCGGTCGGCCTGGTCGTGGGTGATGGTGGTGATGAGCAGCTCGTCGGCGCCGGTGGCCTCCTGGAGCTGTTCCAGGCGGTCGGCGACGTGCTGCGGGCTGCCCACGAACTGGGTGTCGAGGCGGTCCTGGACCAGTTCCCGGTCCTCGTCCGTCCAGACGTGGGCGCGGGCCTCCTCGCGGGTGGGGAAGGGGATGGCTCCCTCGGCGGTGCGGATGCTGCGGACCCAGGGGCCGTAGCCGGTGGCGAGTTCGCGGGCGGTGGCGTCGTCCTCGGCGACCACGACGTCGGCGGAGACGCTGACGTACGGCTTGTCGAGGTCGTCGGAGGGCTGGAAGTACGCCCGGTATCCGTCCACCGCTTCCAGGACCGTGGCCGGGCTGACGTGGTAGTTGGCGGCGAAGCGCAGGCCCCGCTCGCCCGCGACCTGTGCGCTCTCGCCGCCGCTGCTGCCGAGGATCCACACCTCGACGTCGGCGCCTTCGCCGGGGACGATGTGGGCCTCGACGCCGTCCTCGGTGCGGTAGGTCCCGGCGATCAGCGCGAGGATGTCGTCGATCTGTTCGGCGTAGTCCTGGGACTCGGCGTTCGGCAGCAGGAGCAGCTTGCGGTGGAGCGCGAACCGCGGCGAGCCGAGGAGACGGGTGAAGGAGAAGCGGGGCGGGACGACCAGGCCGTTGGGGGCCCGGCCGTCGACCACCGGGGTCGTCGTCGGCGCGGCCGCCTTCTCCGCGGGCGGGCGGCCGCCGGAGCGGCCCAGGCCCAGGTCGAGGCGGCCCGGGTACACGGCGTCGAGGAGGCCGAACTCCTCGACCGTCGACAGCGCCGTGCGGTGTCCGAGCTGTACGGCGCCGGAGCCGAGCCGGATCGTGGAGGTCGCGGCGGCGGTCAGCGCCAGGACCACCGCGGGGGAGGTGCCGGCCACCCCCGGGTTGAGGTGGTGCTCGGCGAACCAGTAGCGGGCGTAGCCGAACTCCTCGGTGCGCTGCGCGAGTTCGACGGAGTTGCGGAGGGCGTCGGCGGCGGTGGCACCGCTCGGTATCGGCACCAGGTCGAGGACGCCGAGGGGGATGTCAGACATGGGCGGGCTCCTCGGCGGCCGGGTGGACAGGTGCCCACGGGAAGGGCGGGTCGGGGATGTCCTTGCGCAGCACCGGGGCCACCGCCGACTGGAACAGCTCCAGCGAGTCGCGGTGCTGAATGTCCGTCAGCCCGCCCGCGTCGGCGTGCAGATGCAGGACCGAGTGCCCCAACTGTTCGTGGTAGCGGTGCACTTTCTCGATGACCTGCTGCGGACTGCCGATCAGCGCCGAGCTGCGCTCGACGAAGTCCTCCAGGGTCTCGAAGACGACCGGCAGTCCGGCCCGGCGGAAGAAGGCCAGGTTCGCCTCGAACAGCGGGCGGTAGGCGGCCAGCGCCTGCTGGCTGGTGGGCGCCACCAGGAGGCCCGCCGTACCCGCGCCGACCGCGATGCCCGCCGGGTCGTGGCCGTAGTGCGCCCAGCGTTCCCGGTAGTACCGGACCAACTCGGCATACGGCTCTATGGGGTTGGTGACGTTCGCGGAGAACAGCGGGTCGCCGTGGCGGGCCGCGAGGTCGACGGACTCCTTGCTGGTGGCGCTGCCGTGCCAGACCCGGACCGGCCGCTGGTAGGGACGCGGCCAGACCTCGGCGTCCGTCAGCTCGGGCCGGAACCGGGTCTTCGCCGTGACCTTGTCCTGCCGCCACAGCTGCCGGAACACCTCGTAGCTCTCCGCGTTGCGGTCCCACTGGTCCTCGGGCGTGACATGGAACAGCTCGCGCTGGGCGGAGCCGTTGCCCTTGCCGATGATCAGGTCGAGGCGGCCCTCGGAGAGGTGGTCGAGGGTGGCGTAGTCCTCGTACGCCCGGACGGGGTCCAGCAGGCTCAGCGTGGTCACCGCGGTGAACAGCCGGATGCGCCGGGTGAGCGCGGCGACATGGCTGAGCACCACGGTGGGCGAGGAGGAGATGAACGGGCGCTCGTGCCGCTCCCCCACCCCGAAGCCGTCGAAGCCCAGTTCCTCGGCGAGCACGGCGTTGTCGAGGACCTCGCGGAACCGGTCGTGGGTGGACTTCTGTCTCCCCGTGACCGGATCCGGGCGGTGCACGATCAGGGTGATCGCCAGGAACTTCACGAGGCCACCCGCTCGCTCCGCTTCTCGTCCGGGTGGGCGAGGCCCAGGTGGTCGCGCAGGGTGGTGCCCTCGTACTCGGTACGGAAGACGCCCTGCTCCTGGAGGAGCGGTACGACGGTGTCGGCGAAGGCGTCGAGGCCGCCGGGGGTGATGTGCGGGACCAGGATGAAGCCGTCGGAGACGTCGGCCTGCACGAAGTCGTTGATGGTGCGGGCGACGGTGGCCGGGGAGCCGACGAAGGTCTGCCGGTTGCCGGTGTTGATCACGAGGTCGCGGATGGACCACTTGTTGGCCTCGGCGAGCTCGCGCCACTCACGGGCGATGGCGACCGGGTCGCGGTACATCCGGACCTGGGCGCGGCCCCGGGAGATGTGCTCCTCGCCGACCAGCGGGTCCACGTCGGGCAGCGGGCCCTCCGGGTCGTACGACGACAGGTCCCGGTTCCAGACGAACTCCAGGTGCTTGAGGGCCGTCGCACCGCTGACCTGCTGGCGGCGCACCTGGTGGGCGATCTCCTCGGCCTCCGCGTCGGTGTCGCCGAGGACGAAGCTGGCGGCGGGCAGGATCAGCAGGTCCTCGGGGCGGCGGCCGTACTTGGCGAGGCGGGACTTCACGTCGGTGTAGAAGGCCTGGCCGGCGTCGAGGGTGGCGTACCGGCTGAAGATCGCGTCGGCACCGGAGGCGGCGAACTCGCGGCCCTCGTCGGACTCGCCGGCCTGGAAGATCACCGGGCGGCCCTGCGGGGAGCGCGGCACGTTGAACTGGCCGTGGATGTCGAACTGGGGGCCCTTGTGCACGAAGGAGCCGGCCCTGGCGTCGCTCAGGAAGGTGCCGGTGGCCTGGTCGGCGAGGATCTCGTCGCCGTGCCAGGAGTCGAAGAGCTCGTTCGCGGTGGCGAGGAACTCCTTGGCGCGGGAGTAGCGCTCGTCCTGGGGCAGGAAGCCGCCGCGTCGGAAGTTCTCGCCGGTGAAGGCGTCCCAGGAGGTGACCACGTTCCAGGCGGCCCGGCCGCCGGAGAGGTGGTCGAGGCTGGCGAACTGGCGGGCCACCTCGTAGGGCTCGTTGAAGGTGGAGTTGATGGTGCCGGTCAGCCCGAGGTGGTCGGTGACGGCGGCCAGCGCGGCGAGGACGGTGAAGGTGTCGGGGCGGCCGACCACGTCCAGGTCGTATATCTTCCCGCCCTGTTCGCGCAGCCTCAGGCCCTCGGCGAGGAACAGGAAGTCGAACCTGGCGCGTTCGGCGGTCTTCGCGAAGTGCGTGAAGGAGCTGAACTCGATGTGGCTGCCGGCGGCCGGGTCGCTCCACACGGTGGTGTTGTTGACGCCGGGGAAGTGCGCGGCCAGGTGGATCTGCTTCAGGGGCTTGCTCATGTCGGTGCGGGGTCCTTCCGGCTCAGGCGGTGGCAGCGGCGGCGTAGCGGTTGGCGGGGCGGGCGAGCCCGAGCAGGCCGCGCAGGGTGTCGGCCTCGTAGGCGGTGCGGAAGCGGCCGCGGCGCTGGAGTTCGGGGACCAGGTCCCCGGTGATGCGCGGCAGGTCGTGGCCGAGCACGGCGGGCCGCAGCCGGAACCCGGTGAGGCCCTCGGCGGCGAACTCCTCAAGAAGATCGGCGAGTTGAGCGGCCGTTCCGGTGAAGATCCGGGCATCGCTGGTGTATTCGCCGCCGTCGAGGGCGTCGAGGCGTTCCTTGCGGGCGGCGGCCGCGGCCGGGTCGTCGTCGAGGAAGACCACCAGGTCGCCGAAGACGTGCACGGTGTCGCCGGCCCGTCCGGCGGCCTCCTGCTCGGCGCGGATCTCGGCGACGATCGCGCGGGCGTCGGCGCCGTCCTGCGGGGTGACGTAGCCGACGTCGGTCTGCCGGGCGATCAGCCGGTAGGGGACGGTCTGGTGGCCGAGGGCGGTGACGAGCGGCTGGCCCTGCGGCGGGCGCGGGGTGATGGAGGGGCCCTTGACGCTGAAGTGCCGGCCCTCGAAGTCGATGTAGTGCAGCTTGTCCCGGTCGACGAAGCGGCCGGTGGCGGCGTCCCGGATCTCGGCGTCGTCCTCCCAGCTGTCCCAGAGCCTGCGTACGGCCTCGACGTGGTCGGCGGCCTCGTCGAAGTGCTCGGTGAGCCGCTGCTGCCCGGCCGGGGACCGCAGTTCCGCCAGGTCGACCGGCGGGAAGGTACGCCGGCCGAAGTGGTCCGCCTCGTGCGGACGGGCGGAGATCTGCACCCGCACCCCGGCGCGGCCGGTGCTGACGTAGTCCAGGGTGGCGATCGCCTTGGAGATGTGGAACGGCTCGGTGTGGGTGGCGATCACCGTCGGCACCAGGCCGATGTGGTGGGACAGCGGCGCGATCCGGGACGCGATCAGGACGGCGTCCAGGCGGCCGCGGACCTGGTCGGTGCGGCCGTCGAGCTCGCCGTAGTGCGAGGACTGCAGGCCGAGGCCGTCCTCGATGGTGACGAAGTCGAGGAGACCGCGCTCGGCCTCGGCGGTCAGGTCGGCCCAGTAGCCGGCGGTGAACAGCTCACGGGGGCGGGCGACCGGCTCGCGCCAGGAGGCGGGATGCCAGCCGGTGCCGTCCAGGGCGACGGCGAGGTGCAGGTGGGAAGCGGGATATGAGGACACAGTGGTGCCTTCCTGAAGGTCCGTACGCGGGCGCGCCGGAGACGGGGGCGCGAGCGGGCGAGCGCAGCGAGATGGGGGTCCCCCGGCCGAAGGCTGGGGGATGGTCAGGAACAACAGAGCGCGCCGGCCACGCGCTGCAGGTCGATGTGCGGCCGGGAGTGCAGGACGGTGCGGCGGCTGGGGCTGAGGACACGTGTCACGTCCCGCACCTCCCCGTTCTCCGGGCCTGCTCCGCGTACATCTCGTCGTGACTCACAACAGACCGGCGTTCGTGGTTGTTCCCGGGCTGCGCAGCAGCAGGGTGCGGCCGCGCAGCCGCTCGGTGAAGCCGATCGACTCGTAGAGCCGGATCGCGTTCGCGTTGCCCGGCGCCGCGTGCAGGAACGGGGTGTCGCCGCGTTCCCGGATGCCGGCCGCGACCGCGCGGACGAGGCGGGTGGCCAGGCCACGGCCCCGGTGCTCCGGGTCGGTGCAGACGGCGCTGATCTCCGTCCAGCCGGGCAGCCGCAGCCTCTCCCCCGCCATGGCGACGAGCCGTCCCCGGTGGCGGATGCCGAGATAGGCGCCCATCTCGACGGTCCGCTTGCGAAACGGGCCGGGCTCGGTACGGGCGACCAGGTCCAGCATCTCGGGCACGTCGTCCGGCCCGAGCCGTACGGCTTCGGGGGCAGGCTCGGCCCGCAGTGCCGTGTCCACGAACTGGACGCCGATCCCGCCGCCGACCACCTCCCAGCCGGGCGGTGCCACCTCGACCGGCTTGACCTTCACGGTCGTTCCCGGGCCGACGAGCGTGCGCAGGTCGGCCCAGGCGGCCGGGTCGGTGGAGTCGGCGACGGCCGCGTAGGCGTAGACGTCGTCGGGGTAGCGGGCGGCCCGGCCCATACGCTCGGCAAGGTGGGCGTGCGGGCCGGTGAGGGCCGACCAGACGGCGTTGTCGAGCGGGGACGTATCGGGTGCGAGCGGGGCCCCGCCTCCGTGGAGGTCGGTCTGGAGGGTCACGGAGGCGCGGTCCTTTCTCGCCTTGCGGTGTTGCTTCTTGACAGGTGGTCAGGAGTTGTCGAGCGGCAGTCCGGGCGGGTTGACCTCGGACTTGGCGACGGCCTCGTTGGAGAGGTTGTAGGCCTTGAGCCACTCGGCGTACTGGCCGTTCTCGATCAGGTAGTTGATGGCGTCGGCGAGCGGCTTGGCGAGGCCGCTGTCCTTCTTCGCGGTGGCCGCGATCAGGCCCTGGAGGCTGGCGCCCGCGCCGGAGTAGGTGCCCGCGGTGCGGGTGGCGTTGGGCGTGTTCGCGGTCTGCTTGTTGTGGTACGCGATGCCGGGGTTGGGGCCGAGGTAGGCGTCGATCTTGCCGCTGGACAGGGCCAGGTAGACGCTGTTGCTGTCCTGGAAGTACTTGACGGTGAGCTTCTTGCTCTCGCTCTCCAGCTTCTTCTTCCACTCCAGGAGGATCTTCTCCTGGTTGGTGCCGGCGCTCACGGAGACGGTCTTGCCGGCGAGGTTCTCGTAGTTGCCGTCGAAGTTCCAGGTGCTCTTCTTCGGCACGGTGAAGGCGAGGTTGTCCTGCCGGTAGGAGGCGAACTCGTACTTCTTCTTGCGCTCCTCGGTGTCGGTGACGTTGGAGAAGGCCACGTCGACCTTGCCGCTGTCGATACCGACGAACATGTTCTCCCAGGTGGCGTTCTGGATCTCGGGCTTGAGGCCGAAGACCGCGGCGACCAGGCGGCCGAGGTCGGGCTCGGAGCCCGTGAGGGTCTTCTGGTCACTGCCCACGAAGGCCAGCGGCGGGAACCCGGCGGGCAGGGCGCCCTCGCCGATGACCAGCTTGCCGCTCTTCTTGACGGAGTCGGGCAGTTCGGCGCTGATGGACTTGACCTCGGAGACCTTGATCGTGGTCTGGGTGGCGGCGCCGTTGGAGACCTGTCCGACGACGACCTCGCCGGTCTTCGCGGCGGCCGTGGTGGTGGCCGCGTCGCTGTCGCCCCCGCAGGCGGCGAGCCCGGTGGCGAGGGAGGCGACGGCGGTCGCCGCGGTGATGCCTCTGAGCAGGCTGCGTCGGGTGAGGAGCGTGGGCATGGCTGTCCTTCGTGTTGCGGTGAAAGGTGCGGTGAAAGGTGCAGTGAAAGGGGGGTGGTTCAGAGGACCTTGCTGAGGAAGTCCCTGGTCCGCTCGTGGCGCGGGTTGTCGAGAACCTCGGAGGGCGGGCCCTGCTCGACGATCCGGCCACCGTCGATGAAGACGACCCGGTCGGCGATCTCGCGGGCGAAGCCGATCTCGTGGGTGACGATGACGAGGGTGGTGCCGCTGGTCGCCAGGTCCTTGATGACGGCGAGGACCTCACCGACGAGTTCGGGGTCCAGGGCGGAGGTGGGCTCGTCGAAGAGGATCACGCCGGGGCGCAGGGCGAGCGCGCGGGCGATGGCCACGCGCTGCTGCTGGCCGCCGGAGAGCTGCCGGGGGTAGGCGCCGACGCGCTCGCCGAGGCCGACCCGCTCCAGGAGTTCCTTGGCCAGGGCCTGGGCCGCGGGCTTGCTGAGCTTCCCGGTGGCGGCCGGGGCGGCGGCCACGTTGTCCAGCACGGTCAGGTGCGGGAAGAGGTTGAAGTTCTGGAAGACGAAGCCGATCCGGCCGCGCTGGGCCAGGATGGCGCGCTCGCTCAGTTCCTTCAGCCGGTCGCCGTGCCGCTTCACGCCGATCGGCTCGCCGTTGATGCTGACGTGGCCGCGCTCGGGCTTCTCCAGGTGGTTGATCACCCTGAGGAGGGTGGACTTGCCGGAGCCGGACGGGCCGAGGACGACGGTGACCTCGCCGGGGCGGATGGTCAGGTCGATGCCGTCGAGGACGCGGTGGGTGCCGTACCACTTGTGGACGCCGTGGATCTCCAGGGCGGCGGGGGCCGTCTCCAGGGTGTCGGTGGTGGTCATACCGCGGCCTCCCGGCGGATGCGGGCGCGCAGGTCGGTGAGGCCGGCGCGGAGTTTCTGGAGGGGGGTCGGGGGCAGCGTGCGGGTGGCGCCGCGGGCGTAGTACCGCTCCACGTAGAACTGGATCACGGAGACGACGCTGGTCAGGATCAGGTACCAGACGGTCACCACGAGGAGCAGCGGCACGATGTCCCCGGGGTAGGTGGAGCCCATGCTCTGGGCGGAGCCGAACAGGTCGAGCAGCGAGACGTAGAAGACCAGCGAGGTGCTCTTGATCAGGCCGATCAGCTGGTTGACGTAGTTCGGGGTGATCGACCTGAGCGCCTGCGGGAACACGATCTTCCGGAACTGGTAGCCCTTGGGCAGACCGAGTGCGGCGGCCGCCTCGTGCTGGCCCTGGTCCACGGAGAGGATGCCGCCGCGGACCACCTCGGCCGCGTAGGCGGCCTCGTTGAGGCTGAGGCCGATGACGGCGACGACCATGTCGGTGGCGAGCTTCGACTCGTCGAAGGAGAAGAAGGCGGGCCCGAAGGGGACGCCGACGCTCAACGTCTTGTACAGGGCGCTGAAGTTGTAGAGGAACAGCAGGACCACGATGAGCGGGATGGAACGCAGCGCCCACACGTAGGTCCAGCTGACCGCGCGCAGCACGGGGCTCTTCGAGAGCCGGGCCAGGGCGAGCAGGATGCCGCCGAGGAGGCCCAGCACCGCACTGTAGGCGGTGACTTCGAGGGTGATGACCAGACCGTCGAGAATCGTCGGCCGGAGGAACCAGTAGCCGAAGCGGTCCCACTGGTAGAAGGGGTTGGTCACCAGTCCGTGCACGAACTGGACGGCCAGGACCAGGACGACGGCGGTGGCGATCCACCGTCCCGGCCTGCGCAGCGGAAGAACGCGCTGTGCCGCGAGGGTTTCTGACGGTTCGTCGGCGGCGGGGGGTGCCTCGGGGGCGGCGATCGTGGCGCCTGGGGGTTCACTCATGGCGGGCTCCGGCGGAGTCGGACACCCACGTGTCCCACGGCGGGGGCCGCGCACCGGGCCGCGTTCGGGCACGGCGCGGTGCGCGGGGGCGCGCGGGGCACGGGGCTGGGCGGACGGCGGCACACCGGACGGCCGGTGTTTCGACGGGGACGCTGGGGTGCGGAGCTGCGGGAAACCGGCGGGAAGGCCTGGTCAGACCCGGCAGCGGGCACAGCCCGGTGCGGTACACGCGCTACACAGGGCGCTGTTGACACGGAGCAGGTCGACGGCACGGTCGGCGACGAGCGGGCTCGGGTACGGGCGTACGCAGCCCTCGGCGCGGCGCTGGGCCGTCCTGGAAGCTGCGTACATGTCCGTCACCTGTCACTGTCGTGCCGGCCCCGGGGGGGCCTCGCGCTTACCGAATCGTCGCTTGCCGAAACGTCGTCGGTCCGGTCGTCACCTGGGGCACCCCACCGCGATGCGAGGGTTGCCGGTCAGCAAGCCAGGGCTTGATGCTGACGCTCATGACCGTTCTGGTCCGTAAGTAACGCAGTTGCCCGAACGAATGTCAACGCCTGTCCGACTGGCGAAACGGTTCGGGCCGCTCTCACCTGCGCGGAGAGCCGGGAGCGTCCGCCGCGTGGCCCGCCCAGTCCAGGATCTGGACGGCCGCGCCGGCGGCCTCCAGGCCCTGGCAACGGCCGTGGTGGCGGCGGGCGATGCCGTCGAGGTCGAGGTGGGTGCCGAAGGCCGGGTGGGCGGCCAGCCGTCGGGCATAGGCCCACAGCACCGGGTGGCCGGCGATGGCGTGCACGGCGGCGGCGTCCAGGTGGTTGCGGTGCACGGTGTCGAGTTGCACCAGCGTCACCCACAACTCGATGTCGGCGGCCGTGAGTTGCCCGCCGACCAGGAACTCGACCCCGGTCAGCCGGCGCTCCAGCTCGTCCAGGGCGGCGAGCAGCACCTCCAGCGCCTCCGGGTCGCCGCCCGCACGCCCGGCGCGCTGTGCGGCCTGCTCGATGTCCTCGGCGCACAGCCGCTCGACGGCCTCGATCTCGGCCTCGGCACCGCACGGGTAGAGCCGGGCGACGCCGTCACCGAAGTGCTGGTCCAGGTCGCGCAGGATGTCCCGGCTGTGGGTGCTGACGATACGGCCGGACCAGCCGTCGCTGAACACCGGCGCGAGGGCCGGTCCCGAGTAGCGGTGCGCGCTGGCCTCGTACAGCGGGCGCAGTACCGCGTGGCTGCCGTCGGGACAGTCCGGGACGGCGGGCAGGAAGGTGACCGGACAACAGTCGTCCAGGGCCAGCAGGCTGTGGCCGACGGCGATCCGGAGGCCGTCGGGACACGCGGTGGACAGGTGCAGCCGGTAGCGGCGCGGCACGGCGTAGTGGCCGCTGCGCGCGTCGCGGCCGATGCGGCCCCGGAAGGCGGGGGCGGTGCGGACGGACGGCAGGGCGGCGAGTGGAGTGATGGACATGCGTCTCCCCGGAGGCGGGCGGGCGCGCGGACGTACGCGCGGCGGAAGCGTTCGTCGGTGGGTTCTCGGCGAGCGGTGGCCCGGTGAGCCGTGGCTCTGCGAGCGGTGGCCCGGTGAGCCGTGGCTCTGCGAGCGGTGGCTCGGCGGGCCGTGGTGAGTCCCGGCAGGTGGGCGCCCGGCTCGTACGGCCGGGATCGGTCGCTCAGCTTCTGCGGCCGGTGGCGCCGCACATCCGCAGCAGGTCGATGTGGCGGCGGGAGGTGAGCAGGGGAGCTGTCCAGGGCGCGGGGCTCTCGCGGCGCTGTCTGCCGGTGAGCGTGCGCAGGCGACCCATCTTTCCCTACCTTTTCACTAGGATTACCACCTGGAGTGTCGATCGGCCTCCGCCCGGCGTCAAGGGGGCGTCCACGCCTGGGACACCCGGCCCCGACTTGCCGCCGGCGGGCAGGAGCGGTGCGCTGGTGGCGGAGGCCGAGTGACAGGAGCCGGAGCCCATGCACGAGCCCCCGGGTCCCGGGCCGGTGCCGGGTGCCGTGCCCGAGACCTTCGCGTTCCGCTGCGGGCGGTGCGGCCACGGCTGGGAGGCCACCTTCCAAGCGGTGTTCTTCACCGACCCGGTCGCCGATCCGGAGCTGCAGACCACCCTGGAGTACGTCGACGAGGCCGGCCGGGCCGTGCCGTCGCCGCTCACGGACGCGGTGTGCCCGCGCTGCGGCAGTCGGCGGGTGCGGATCACGGCGGCCGGGTCATGACGCTCACCCGAATGGCACGTGCGGGTGGTCGGTGCTCGTGGCCGGTGGTGGCGTGGAGGGACGCACCGACGTCGTCCGGCGTCGTCCGGCGGAAGGGGCGCGCACCGGCGCCGTCCGCCCAGTGACGTACCGCGTTCCCGAGGAGGCAGTCGCGATGACCCGTCCGTCCCGACCCGCGCGTGTGCTCGCCACGGCCCTGGCGGCGGGGACCCTGCTCGCCACGGCGGTGGCCTGTTCGGACGGCAGCGGCTCCCCCGAGGCCGCGGCCGTCTCCCCCGCCGCCGAGCGCTCCCCGGCCCCGTCGCGCACTCCCACCCTCACCGGCCCCGGGGCGCAGGCCGCGCTGATCACGCCGGCCGACATCGAGGACGACTGGCAGCTGGCCAACGACGCCGCCACCTGGCGCAACCAGATGCTGGTCGGGAAGGTCGACGTCGCCGACTTCCTCACCGCCAAGTCCGACGCGGCCGACTGCCAGCGGCTGCTGGACAGCCTCTACTCCGACACCCTGCTGGGCCGCGCCACCGGCGCCTCCGGGCTGCGCGGCTTCACCTCGGAGGACTCCCGGCTGCTGTACCAGGTGGGGGACTACGGCCAGGCCGCCATGGACGCCACCATCAAGTGGCTGAAGAACCTCCCCACGGAGTGCAACCAGTTCTCGGCCACCGCCTCGGACGGCAGCAAGCGGACCGTGCAGGTCGTCGAGTACAAGGAGCCGCCCAAGGCGGGCGACGCGCTGGCGGCGCTCACGGTCACCGTCCAGGGCACCTCGAACGGGCAGCCCGCCACGACCACCCTGGACGTCGCGGTGCTGCGCGTCGGCGCCTCCGGGGCCGCGGTCACCAACGGCGGCCTCTCGGGCGCCGACCACGACAGCACCGCCCTGGCCGTGCAGAACGGCGCCAAGCGCCTCAAGGAAGTGCTGTCCGGCAAGACCCCGGCACCGCTGCCGAGCCAGTTCGACTAGATCAATGGGGCATCGGCTCCTCGGAGTTGCGCTGAGTGGTGCCCGGCTCCCCGTTGTCGCGGTGCCAGGCGACGACGAGTTCGTCACGGGTGCCGAAACGGACCAGGTGCCGGCCGACGACACCTTCCAGGACGTCGAGGTTCTCGGGGTCCGTCTCCACGGTCAGCAGCAGAGCGCCCTCGGTCGCGGTGAGGGTGCCGGTGCCGTTCTGGAAGACGATGCCGCCGGTGCCCGCCTCCTCGTCCCAGCTGGTCTGCGAGCGGCGGCCGAGGTGCGAGGCGAGCTGCTTGGCGTAACGGGCGGGGCGGTCGGTGGGAACGCGGGCTTCGGAGCGGGCCATCTGGGACTCCCGGTGGTGCGGGGCGGGCATGCGGTGACGCGGTCACGCTACGTCGGGGCACGGGGTCCGGTGCCGTACCCGGGGCCGCAAACTATGCATGCCGGTCCTGTCACCTGACGCCGTCGGAAACCGTGGCACCCGCCCGGAAACCCTCCCCGCAACCGCAACCGGCGGTCCACTCGCGACTACTCGTACCCGACGACCTTGAAGTCCTGGTCGACGAAGACGTGGTGCGGCCAGTTGACGCTGATGTTGTGCACCTCGTACTCGCCGTCGTCCAGTTGCACGACACGGTCGTTGACACCGCCGGGGACGACGGTCTGCGCGGCCTTGACGGCCTTGTCCGCCGTAACTCCGCTGATGATCGTGCCTTCGCCCTCGGTGTAGTCCGGGATCCGGCCGACCGACTTCGCCGGTGACGGGGTTCCCTGCTGGAAGGGGATCACCCCCGCCGCTTCGGCGGCCGCCACCCCGCCGTCGCCGTGGCGTTGCACGACGACCCGGGACGGGGTGATGGTCGCGCTGTCCACCGTCCCCAGGACGAGCACACTGGCGCCCGCCCGCACGGCCGCGGCGGAGCTGCCGACGGTCTTCGTCGCCGGGGTCTCGGCCACGGTCACCTCGACGCCCGTCGCCGTCGACATGGTGAAACCCGACGCGGATGTGGAGTCGACGATGCCGGTCGACCCGCCCTCGGCCGGACCGGACGCGGGGGCCGCCGAGGCGGTCGTGCCGCCCAGGGTGACGGCCATCAGCGCACCGGTCAGCCCGGTGGCCACGATCCATTTCCTGCTGTGCGCGGTCATGGTGACACTTCCTTCGCGTGGGGGAACTGCCAACGAGCTTGCGATCCGTTCCTTTCGACGTGCTCATCCGCGCCTTAAGACATCCTGAGATTTGGACTGGACCAACCCTCGCGTTGCCTGGTTTCGGCACGCTCACCTTGACGCACTTTCGCGTCACGCCACCGTCTGAGACGGACGGGAGGCCCCGCGGGCGCTCGCGCGCGGGGCCTCCGTATGGGGTTGTCGAGACGGGTGTCAGCCGTTCGCCGGCCCGCGCGCCGCCCGCGCCGCCTGCGCGAGGTCCAGGTCCGTGGTCTCCGGGGCCAGGAACTGGGAGACCAGGCCGCCGAGTGCGAGCACCCCGGCGCCGACGAGGAGCACGAACTCGACTCCGAACCGGTCGAGGCCCATCGGCAGCAGGAAGGTGCCGACGGCCGCGCCGACCCTGCTCATCGCGGTGGCGAAGCCGACGCCCGTGGCGCGCAGGGAGGTGGGGAACACCTCCAGCGGGTAGACGGCGGTGAGCGCGCTGGACGCCGCGTTGAGGAAGATGAAGAAGAGGAAGCCGCCCACGATGACGGGCGTCGAGTGCGGCCACACCGCGACCAGCGCCAGGCAGACGGCGGTGATCCAGAACGGCGGGATCAGCAGCCGGCGGCGGCCGATGCGGTCCACGACCAGGCAGCCGGCCGTGACACCGGCGACCGCGGTGAACGAGTAGACGAGCAACGCCGCGACCGCGTTGTCGCCCATGTCGAGGGCGTCGAAGACCTGCGTCCAGAACGTGCCGATGGCGAAGTACGGCAGCACCAGGGCCGCCCAGAAGACGCTCGCGAACACCGTGCTGCGAAGGTGGTCCTTGCTGAACAGCGCCCAGAACCCGTCCTGTCCGGTCGCGCTCCGCTCGTCGAGTTCGGCGTCGACGTCGATCTCGATGCCGTACCTCTCGATCAGCGCCTCGGCCTCCTCCCGGCGGCCCTTGCTCAGCAGCCAGCGCGCCGACTCGGGGATGCCGCCCCGCAGCGACACGCACACCACCGCGATGACAGCGCTGCTGGCCAGGGACCAGCGCCAGCCGCCGTCGACGTCCGCGAACAGGGCGCCGACGACCGTGGCGAGTGCGTAGCCGACGTACCAGCTGATCTCCAGGCTCGCCAGCAATCGGCCCCGGCCCTGCTTCGGGGCGTACTCGGACAGGAGCGGGGCACCGATGGCGTACTCGCCGCCGATCGCGACCCCCATCAGCAGCCGGATCAGGAAGAGCTGGAGCCCGTCGGTGACGAAGAACTGGAGGACCGAGCCGACCAGGAAGATCAGCATGTCGGCGAGGAACACCGGGCGGCGGCCGAAACGGTCGGCGAGCCGGCCGAAGAGCGGGCCGCCGATGAAGATGCCGATCAGCGGGGAGGCGCCGACCAGTCCCTCCATGAGGGTGGAGAGGTGCAGGTCGGCGGTGAGTGCGGTCATCGCCATACCGATGCCGCCGATGATGTACCCGTCGATGCCCTCGCCTATCTGGGTGGCGAGCTTCAGCTTCGTCTGCAGGCGGCGGCGTTCGCGGGCGCGGTCGGCGGACACTTCCGGAGTGCCGGGCGGTTGCTGGGTCGCAGGCGTCATTGCCATGAGCGGTCCTCGGGGTGAGCGGGTGAGCGGTGAGCGGTGAGCGGGCGGGGACGGGAAGAGGTTCGAAGGGGCCGGTCAGAGGGGCCAGTCGAGGGCGATGTACTGCGTCTCCAGGAAGGCCTCGATGCCCTCGCGGCCGCCTTCCCGGCCGAGGCCGGACTGCTTGACGCCGCCGAAGGGCGCGGCGGGGTCGGAGAGCAGGCCGCGGTTGACGCCGACCATGCCGGCCTCCAGGCGTTCGGCGAGGCGCAGGGCGCGGCCGACGTCGCGGGAGTAGACGTACGAGGCCAGGCCGTGGACGGTGGCGTTGGCGCGGGTGAGCATCTCGTCCTCGTCGGTGAAGGTGGTGAGCGGCGCGACGGGGCCGAAGACCTCCTCGTGCAGGATGCGGGCGTCGTCGGGGACGTCGACGAGGACGGTCGCGGGGTGGAAGTGGCCGGGTCCGTCCGGGACGTCGCCCTGGACGGCGATCCGGGCGCCGCGCGCCACCGCGTCGTCGACCAGGGAGCGGATCTTGGCCACGGCCGCCTGGTTGATCATCGGGCCGAGGGTGACGCCCTCCGCGAGGCCGGGTCCGACGCGGACGGCGGCCATGGCCGCGCCGAACTTCTCGGTGAACTCGGCGGCGACGTCGGCGTGCACGTAGAAGCGGTTGGCGGCGATGCAGACCTCGCCGCCGCCGCGCATCTTGGCGTCCATCGCGCCGCGCACGGCGGCGTCGACGTCGGCGTCCGCGCAGACCACGAAGGGGGCGTTGCCGCCCAGTTCCATCGTCACGTTGACGACGTTCGCGGCGGCCTGCTCCAGGAGCAGTCGGCCGGTGGCGGTGGAGCCGGTGAAGGAGAACTTGCGGACCCGTGCGTCGCCGAGCCAGGCGGCGACGACCTCGGGGGCGCGGTCGGTCGGCAGGACGTTCAACAGGCCCTCGGGAAGGCCGGCTTCGGTGAGCAGCGCGGCGACCGCGAGCGCGGTGAGCGGGGTCTCCGGGGCGGGCTTGAGCAGCACCGGGCAGCCGGCCGCGAGCGCCGGGGCGATCTTGCGGGTGGCCATGGCGGCCGGGAAGTTCCAGGGCGTCACGAACGCGGTGACGCCGACGGGGTGCTTGCGTACGACGTGCCGGTAGCCGCCGGCCGGGGCGTCCCCGAAGGAAGAGCCGATGCGGACCGCCTCCTCGGCGAACCAGCGGAAGAACTCGGCGGCGTACCCGACCTCGGCCGCCGCGTCCCGGTAGGCCTTGCCGTTCTCCAGCACGATGAGCCGGGCGAGGATGTCGGTGTGCTCGCGCATCAGCTCGAAGGTGCGGTGCAGGATCTCCGAACGGCGCCGGGGCGGTGTCGCCCGCCAGCCGGCCGCGGCCGACTCCGCCGCCCCGACCGCCGCGCGGGCGTCCTCCGCTCCGGCCGCGGAGACCTCCCGGATCAGGTCGCCGGTGGCCGGGTCGGACACGGGGTAGGTGCGTCCGTCGGCGGCCGGGAGCCAGCGGCCGCCGAGGAACACATCGCCTTCCGCGAGCGGCGCCTTGGCCAGGAGGTCGATGCCGGCGAGGTTCATGAGCTGCTCTTTTCTCCGTTCCGGACGAGGCTCGTCCGATGCGCGGTGAATTTACGAGCGCGTCATGGGGCCGACAAGGCAACCTCGACGGATCGCAACGGGGGTTGCTGTGAGGGCAACTCGCCGATCATCGCCGGTCATGCGGGAGAGCCCGCCGCGATACGGCCGTCAGGTGAGCCGGGCCCGCGCCGGCGGGGCCCGCCGGGGCTCCCAGCCCAGCAGCGACGACACCCGCGCCGCCGCCCGTGCCGTGGTACGCCCCGCCTCGTCGAGCCGGTCGCCGAGCCGGGCCTTCGGGGCGGAAATGTTGATGGCGGCGACGACCCGGCCCCGGAAGTCCCGGATCGGCGCCGACACCCCGACCAGGCCCTCCTCGAACTCCTCGCTGACCCGGGCGTAGCCCTGCCGCCGGGCGTCCTGGATGAGCGCCCACAGGTCCTGCACGGGCATCTCGCCGGTCGTCCCGAAGCGGACGTACAGCTCGTCCGGGGTCGAGTCGGCGAGCAGCACGCGCCCGGCCGACAGCTGCCAGGCGGGCACCCCGCGCCCCTCCCAGCCGTGCACACGGAAGGAGTGCCCGGAGACGGAGAGCAGGGTGAGGACGTCCCGGTCGCTGAGCACGCACAGGTGGCTGGTCTCCTCCAGGTCGGCCGACAGGGCGTGCATGACCGGCTCGGCCACCCGCACCAGCCGGCTCTCGGAGGTGCGGGCGACCAGGGAGAAGAGCCGCCAGCCGAGGCGGTACTCCAGGGTGTCGGGGTCGCGCTCGACCATGCCCTCGGCGGCCAGCGCCTTCAGGGCCCGGGAGATCTGGGTCTTCTCGCGGCCCACCAGCTGGGCGAGGCGTACGACGCCGAGGCCGCCGGCGCTCTGGGCCTCGTCGGAGGCGAGGGCTTCGAGGAGGTCGATGTCGCGGCGCAGGCCGTGGCCGCGGGAGGCCGCGGAGGAGTCGGTCACGGGGGCCATCGTATGCACGGAAACCGGCGGAGGAACCCCAGGTCAGCGTCGAAGTTGTCAGCAGAGCAACCGGCGTTTCGATTCCCGCCGGCGCCTTGCGAGGGGGTGGCGGCCGACCTAGATTCGCCGCATCGGGCCGGATGAACTGCACCGAATACGAGGTTCGTCCTCGAAAGCGGTTCGGCATCCGAGCCGCATACGAGGTTCGTCCTTCCGCGCCCGGTGAACCACGCTTCCCAGGCTCAGGAGATCCGATGCCCACGCCGGTTTCCCCCACCCGTCCGCCCGGCTTCGCGGCGACCGCGCTGATCGGCGAGTCGTTCGTCGGCGACGGCGCGAACGCCGCCCACACGAACATCGTGCTCGGACGCAAGGGCGGCCCCGTCGAGACCGCGTGGGCGACGGCGCTGGCCACCCCGAGCGCCGGGCACGTCCCGTTCCTCACGGTCGTCCGGCCGTCGGTGCCGGTGAAGCCGCTGACCCTGTTCGTGACCAAGGCGGCCGCCGCGGGCGAGCTGCACGAGCGGGCGACCTGGGGTTCCGCCCAGGCCGGCCTCGCGCAGGGGGTCGCGGACGCGGTCGAGGAGGGGCTGATCCCGGCCGCGGAGGCCGACGACCTGCTGATCATCGCCGCGGTGTGGGTGAACCCGGCGGTCGACGACCTGGACGCCTCCTTCCGCAACCAGCGCGCCGCCGCGTACGGCGCGGTACGGGCCGCCGTGACCGGTGCACCGACCGTCTCCGACGTGCTGGCGGCCGCCAAGGAGGGCGCCACGAACCCGTTCTACACGCCGACCGCCGAGGTGCTCGCCCGATGAAGATCACCGACATCGTCCTGGACCGGCTCCGGCTGGAGCTGGACCCGCCGTTCCGCGCCGCCTGGGACCCGGAGCCGCGCCGCGTCTTCGACGCGACGATCGTGCGCGTCCACACCGACGAGGGCATCACCGGCATCGGCTCCGGCGACCTGATGGACGGCTTCGAGACGTACAAGCACCTGTTCGTCGGCGAGGACCCGCTCGACATCACCCGGCATGTCCGGGCGATCGAGACCGCCAACTTCCACGGCGCCCACTACTGGCCGCTGGAGGCCGCGCTGTGGGACGTCATCGGCAAGGTGCACGGCCGCCCGGTGTCGGAGCTCTTCGGCAACGCGGCGAAGAAGCTGCCCGCGTACGCCTCCTCCGGCGAGCTGAAGTCCCCCGAGGAGCGGGTCGAGACCGCCCTGAAGGTGCGTGAGGCCGGCTTCCGCGCCATGAAGATCCGGATCGACCGCAACCGCATCGACGAGGGCATCGCGGCGGTGCGGGCGGTACGCGAGGAACTGGGGCCCGGCTTCGAGATCATGGTCGACCTCAACCAGTCCTGGCGGATGGCCGGCGACACCGCGAACGCCTCCGACCTCGCCAGGACCCGCAAGACCGTCGCCCGCCTCGCCGAACTCGACGTGTTCTGGGTGGAGGAGCCGCTGCCGTACGCGGACCTGAACGGCTTCCGGCAGCTGCGTGCCGAGAACCCGGGGGTGCGGATCGCCGCCGGCGAGATGCACCACTCCCCCACCGAGCTGCTGCGCTACCTCGAAGCGGACGCCCTCGACATCTACCAGATGGACGTGGTGCTCGCGATCGGCATGCACCGCGCCCGCACGCTGGCCGAGCTGGCCCAGCTGAAGCACCGTCAGTTCACCCCGCACAGCTGGACCAACGGCATCGGCGTGCTCGCCAACCTCCATGTCGCGGCGGGCGTCGGCGGCGGCCCGTTCTTCGAGTTCCCCTACGACCCGCCCGGCTGGACCCCCGAGCGCCGCGACTTCATGCTCGCCGAGCCGGTGCGGGTGAACGCCGACGGCGATCTGGAGGTCCCGGACCTGCCGGGGCTCGGCGTCGAGCTGGACGAGGACGCGATCGACCGCTGGAGGATCAAGTGACGAACACTGTCGACGAGTTGCTGGCGCGCTCGTACGAGGACTGGCTGGCCGCGGCGGACAAACTCGCCTTCGAGACACGCCCGTTCATCGACGGTTCCTTCACCGACGCCACCTCCGGCGACTCCTTCACGAGCACCTCGCCCCGCGACGGCGCGGTGCTGGCCCAGGTGCAGGCGGCGGGGGCCGAGGACGTCGACCGCGCGGTACGGTCCGCCCGGGCCGCCTTCGAGGACGGCCGCTGGCGTGACCTCGCACCCAAGGAGCGCAAGCGGATCCTGCTGCGCTGGGCCGAACTGATCCTCGCCAATGCCGAGGAACTGGCCCTGCTCGACACCCTGGAGATGGGCAAGCCCATCACCGAGTCGGTGCGCATCGACGTGGCCAAGGCGGCGGAGACGATCGCCTGGTACGCCGAGACGATCGACAAGACGTACGACGAGGTGGCCCCAACACCCGGTGACGCGCTGGCGCTGATCACCCGCGAGCCCCTCGGTGTCGTCGGCGTGGTCGTGCCCTGGAACTACGCGCAGCTGATCGCCAGTTGGAAGCTGGGGCCTGCGCTCGCCACCGGCAACAGTGTGGTCCTCAAGCCCGCCGAGCAGACCTCGCTCGCCGCGCTCCGGCTCGCGGCGCTGGCCACCGAGGCGGGGCTGCCCGACGGCGTGCTCAACGTGATTCCGGGGCGCGGGGAGGTCGCCGGTCAGGCGCTCGGCCGCCACCCCGAGGTCGACAAGATCGCCTTCACCGGCTCGGCGGAGGTCGCCCGCCTCTTCCAGGTGTACGCGGGTGAGTCCAACGGCAAGCAGGTCGCCGTGGAGGCGGGCGGCAAGTCGCCCCAGCTGGTCCTGGCCGACGCCGACATCGAGGCCGCCGCGTCCGCCGTGGCGTGGGGCATCTTCTACAACGCGGGGCAGACCTGCAACGCCGGTTCCCGGGTCGTCGTGCACGCCTCGGTCAAGGACCAGCTCCTGGACGCCGTACGGCGGATCACCGCCGAGACCTTCCGCGTCGGCGACCCGCTCGACCCGGCCACCGTCATGGGACCCATCGTGGACGAGGCCCAACTCACCAAGGTCATGGGCTACATCGAGCGTGGCAGGGCGGACGGGGCGCGGGTGCTGCTGGGCGGCGGGCGCACGCTCACCGACACCGGCGGCAGCTTCGTCGAGCCGACCGTGCTCGACGGCGTGGCGAACACCTCCGTCGTCGGCCGGGAGGAGATCTTCGGCCCGGTGCTCGCCGTCGTGTCGTACGAGGGCGATGTCGACGAGGGCGTACGGCTCGCGAACGAGAGCGACTTCGGGCTGGTCGCGTCCGTCTGGACCCGGGACGTGACGGTCGCCCACCGCACCGCGAAGCGGCTGCGGGCCGGCACGGTCTGGATCAACACCTTCGACGCGAGTGACGTCATCACCCCGTTCGGCGGCTTCAAGGCCACCGGCGCGGGTCGCGACAAGTCGCTGCACGCGCTGGACGCGTACACGGCGCTGAAGACCACCTGGATCAACCTGGCCTGAACGGCCCCGTCCCCTTACTTCACCATCACCTAGCGAGGACAACGATGAGGATCGGTTTCATCGGCCTGGGCAACATGGGACGCCACATGGCCCGCCACCTGATCCAGGCGGGACACCTGGTCACCGTGCACGACTCCCGGCCCGAGGCCGCCGCCGAGCACCTGGCGCTCGGCGCCCGCTGGGCCGGCACCCCGGCGGAGTGCGTGGCCGACGCCGAGCTGCTGGTCACGATGTTGCCCAACCCGCGCATCGTCGAGGAGGTACTGCTGCGCGGCGGGGCCGCCGAGGCGCTGCCCGAGGGCGCCCTGTGGGTCGACATGTCGACCTCCACCCCGGCCGTCGCGGACCGGATCGCCGCCGACGTCCTGGACCGGCGCGGGGTGCGCCGCCTGGACGCCCCCGTCAGTGGCATGGCGCGCGGTGCCGAGGCCGGGCGGCTGCAGATCTTCGTGGGCGGTGCGGCGGACGACTTCCTGACCTGCCTGCCGGTCTTCGAGGCCATGGGTGACCCCGACAAGGTGCTGCACGTGGGTCCGCCGGGGGCCGGGTACACGGTCAAGCTGATGATCAACCTGCTGTGGTTCACCCACCTGGTCGCCACCTCCGAGGTGCTGGCCATGGGCACGAAGGCGGGCGTCGACCTGGGCGTGCTGCGCAGCTCGCTGCTCGCCAGCCCGGCCGCCTCGCACTTCCTGGAGCAGGACCTGCTGTCCGTGCTGGTCGACGGCGACTACGACGACTCGTTCGCCATGGTCCTCGCCTGCAAGGACCTGGGCCTCGCCGTGGACCTGGGCCGCGACCTGGGCGTCGCCACGGAGCTCTCCGCGCTCGTGGAGCAGATCTACCGCCGCTCCAAGGCTGAACACGGCGACCTGGCCGGGGAGATGAGCCCGGTCCGGCTCTACGAGGCCCTGGCCGGGAGGGAGTTCCGGCTCCCCCGCCCGGAGGAGGCCCTGCTGAGCCCCGCCTGAGCCGATCCGCGTCCCCCCTTTCCCCTCGCGTCTCCAGGAGCCGTACGCCATGGGCGAGTCCCTCACCAGCCAGCTGACCGTCGACCCCACCTGCCGTATCGAGTTCGGCCCCGGCCGCCTCTCGCACCTCCCCGACCTGGTCTCCTCCCTCGGCATGAGCCGCGCGTTCCTGGTCACCGACCGCGGGCTGCGGGCCGCCGGTATCGCCGACCGGGTGCTCAAGGTGCTGGACGCGGCGGGCGTCGAGCACGGGGTGTACGACGGGGTCGGCGCGAACCCCTCCACCGGCAACGTCGACGAAGGCGCCGCCCGGGCGCGGGAGTTCGGCCCGGCCGTGGTGGTCGCGCTCGGTGGGGGCTCGGTCCTCGACGCGGCCAAGGGCATCTCGCTCCTGGTCGGCAACGCGGACGCGGCGGCGGCCGACGCCGACGCGCTGTGGGAGGCGCTCGACGGGCTGCCTCTGATCGCGATCCCGACCACCTCGGGCACGGGTGCGGAGACCAACGGCTTCGGCGTCATCGAGGACACCGAAGCCCGCCGCAAGGTCTACCTCGGCCACCCCTCGGTGAAGCCGCGGATCGCGCTGCTCGACCCGGAGCTGACGCTCGGGCTGCCCGCCCGGATCACGGCGGCCACCGGCATCGACGCCCTCGTGCACGGCATCGAGTCGCTGGCCTCGCGGGGCGCCAACCCGGTGTCGGTGGCGTACGCGACGCAGGCGGTGGCGATGGTCGGCCGCTGGCTGCCCGTCGCCCACGCCGACGGCTCGGACCTGGAGGCGCGGGCGGGGCTGATGCTCGGCGCCCACCTGGCGGGCCAGGCCCTGACCATCTCCGGGCTCGGCCTGGTCCACGGCATCGGGCACGCCCTGACCGCCCACACCGGGACCCCGCACGGGGTCGCGCTCGCCGCCGTCCTGGAGGAGGTCCTGGAGTTCAGCGCACCGGCCGCCCAGGAGGCGTACGAGCAGACCGCCCGCGCCCTGCGCCTCGCCCCGCCCGCCGACGGCGACTGGGCCCGCGCCGCGATCGGTGCCGTCCGCGAGATCTCCGGCGCCCTCGCCATCAAGCAGCCCCTGCGCGAGCTGGGCGCCCGCCCGGACCTGCTGCGCCCGGTCGCCGCGGGCGCCCTCGCGGACGCGGTCACCCGCAACGCGCCCCGGCAGCCCACCGAGGAGCAGATCCTGGGGATCCTCGAAGCGGTGTACTAGGACCGGGGCGGTCCCCGGACATGACGGAGGCCGGCTACACCGCCCCTTTCACGCCCTCCAGCGGCGTCGCCTTCCTCGCCGTGATCGCGGCGGTCGGCACACCTCGCCGTGCCGCTGCCCACTCCGCCGTGGCCCGGTGAATCGGCGTCCCCGAGCCGGTCAGCGGTGCACCCGTCCCGCCCCGCCGGACTGCGACGATCTCCGCCGCGATGGACAGCGCGGTCTCCTCGGGCGTACGGGCGCCGAGGTCGAGGCCGATGGGTGACCGGAGCCGGGCCAACTCGGCATCGCCCAGGCCCACTTCACGCAGCCTGCGGTCCCGGTCGGCGTGCGTACGGCGGGAGCCCATCGCACCGACGTAGGCGACCGGCATCCGTAGGGCCGCCTCCAGCAGGGGCACGTCGAACTTGGCGTCGTGGGTCAGCACGCACAGGACCGTGCGCGCATCGGTCTCCGTGCTGCGGAGGTAGCGGTCCGGCCAGTCGACCACGACCTCGTCCGCCTCGGGGAAACGGGCCCGGGTCGCGAAGACGGGGCGGGCGTCGCACACGGTCACGTGGTGGCCGAGGAGCTTTCCGGCCCGCACGAGTGCGGCGGCGAAGTCGATCGCGCCGAAGACGATCATGCGGGGTGGTGGGACACGGGTCTCGACGAACAGGGCGAGGCCGCCGGGGCAGTGGGAGCCGTCCTCCGAGATGTCGAGGGTACGGGTGCCTCCGGCGGCCAGCGTGGCCAGGGCCTCGGAGGTGATCCGATCCACGGGGAGGGTCGTGGACGCGCTGCGGGTCCGCTGTGGCTTGCCGCCCCCACGCGGCGGCGCCGCAGAGGTCACGGTTCCGCGCTCGTGGGCGGGTGCGTGCACAGGTGTGCCGAGAAGTCCGGCCGGTCCACGTATCACTCTGGCCAGTGCCGTCGGCTCCCCCCGGGCGGCAGCCGACAGCGCCGCCTCGTACAGCTCTCGGTCCGGTGCGTCCCGCGTCACCGGAGTGACGAGGATCTGGATCACTCCACCGCACGTCAGGCCCACCGCGAAAGCGTCCTCGTCGCTGTAGCCGAATGTTTCGAGGACCGGCTCACCGTCAGCGAGGACCTGCACGCACAGGTCGTACACCGCACCCTCCACACAACCACCGGAGACCGAGCCGATCGCCGTGCCCGCGCTGTCGACCGCGAGGGCGGCGCCGGGAGGGCGCGGCGCGCTGCCGCCGACGGACACCACCGTGGCGACGGCGAAGTCGCGGCCCTCCTCGGCCCACTTGCTCAACTCCGCGGCGAGGTCAAGCATCCCGGCCTGCCCGCAGGACGCGGTCGGGGCGGATGGGCAGGCTGCGATGGCGTACGCCGGTCGCGTGCCAGACCGCGTTGCCGACCGCCGCCGCGGCGCCCACGATGCCGATCTCGCCGATGCCCTTGACGACGAGGGGGTCGTCCTCGTCCGGGTCCTCGGGCAGCCAGTCCGCCTCGACGAGCGGGACGTCGGCGTTGGCAGCGAAGTGGTAGCCCGCGAGGTCGGCGCCGACGTGGGCGCCCGAAGCCCGGTCCCGGACCGCCTCCTCGTGCAGGGCCATGGAGATGCCCCAGATCATGCCGCCGACGAACTGGTTGCGGGCGGTCAGCGGGTTGATGATCCGGCCCGCCGCGAAAATGCCGAGCATCCGGCGGACCCGTACCTCGCCGGTCGTGACGTCGACGGCGACCTCGGCGAAGTGGGCGCCGTAGGAGTGCCGTTCCTTCTGCGGGAGTGCCGCGATGGCCGCCGCGGTGTTCGAGCGGACGGTGACGCCCTCCGGAGGGATGCCGCCGCCCAGGGCGAGTCGCTCGCGCAGTTCGTCCGCCGCCGCGGTGACCGCCCAGGACCAGGAGCTGGTGCCCATCGAGCCGCCCGCGATCATGGCCGGGCCGAAGTCGCTGTCCCCGATCAGCACCCGGACGCGGTCCGGCGCCACCTCCAGCGCGTCGGCGGCGATCAGGGTGAGGGCCGTACGCGCGCCGGTGCCGATGTCCGCCGCGGAGATACGGACGGTGAAGCCGCCGTCGGCCTCCGCGGTCACCGCCGCCGTGGACGGCACGGCTGCGGCGTGGAACGAGGCCGCCGCCGTTCCGGTGCCGAGCAGCCAGCGGCCGTCGCGGCGCAGGCCGGGACGCGGATCGCGGTCGGCCCAGCCGAACCGCCGGGCGCCCTCCCGGAAGCAGGCGATCAGATCGCGGCCGGCGAAGGGCAGCCCGGACACCGGCCCGGTCTCGGGCTCGTTGCGGGCGCGCAGCTCGATCGGGTCGACGCCGCACTTCTCGGCCAGTTCGTCGAGCGCCGACTCCAGCGCGAACGACCCCGGCGCCTCGCCCGGCGCGCGCATCCAGGTCGGGGTCGGCACGTCGAGCCGTACGATCCGGTGGGCGGTGTGGTGGGCCGGGGCGTCGTAGAGCACCCGGGCCGGCATGGCGGCGGGCTCCAGGAACTCGTGCACCGTCGAGGAGAGGTTCAGCGACCGGTGCTCCAGCGCGCGCAGCCGCCCGTCGGAGTCGGCGCCGAGCCTGACGCGCTGTGCCGTGGGGCTGCGGTAGCCGACCAGGGAGAACATCTGACGGCGGGTCAGTACGACGCGGACGGGGCGGCGCAGGAGGGTCGCGGCCATGACGGCGGCCACCTGGTGGGCGCGGACGCCCTTGGACCCGAAGCCGCCTCCGACGTGTTCGGAGCGCACGCGCACGGATGCCGGGTCGAGCGAGAACAGGTTCGCGAGTTCACCCTTCACCCAGATGGCGCCCTGGTTGGAGTCGACGACGTCAAGAAGTCCGCCGTCCCAGCGGGCGGTCGCCGCGTGGGGCTCCATCGGGTTGTGGTGTTCCTCGGGCGTGGTGTACTCGGCGTCCACGACGACGGCGGACCGGGCGAGTTCGGCCTCCAGGTCGCCCTTCGCGGTCACGGCCGCGGCGTGGGGCACGTCCGCCGCCGTGTACGCGTCCGGGCGCCCGTCGGCGAACGCGATGTCGTGCGGCTCCCGGTCGTAGTGCACCACGAGCGCCTCCGCGGCCTCCCTGGCCTGCTCGGAGGTCTCGGCTACGACCAGCGCCACGGGCCAGCCCGCGTGCGGCACCCGGTCGTGCTGGAAGAGCGCGATGGACGGGTCGGGCCTGTTCCCCATGAGCCCGGCGTAGTCGGTCTCCAGGTGCGGGGCGTTCCCGTGGTGCAGAACGGCGAGGACGCCGGGCATGGCCAGGACGGCGTCGGCTTCCACGACCCGGATGCGGCCACGGGCGACCGTGGACAACACCAGCCAGCCATGGGCGAGTTCGGCGAAGGGGATCTCTCCCGCGTACCGGGCGGCGCCGGTGACCTTGTCCCGTCCCTCCACGCGGGTGTGCGCCGTGCCGACGGAGCCCTTCAGGGGGGTGACGGTGGTCATCGGGCCGCCTCCTCGGCGAGTTCGGTCAGCACGGCCACCACGAGGTTGCGCATCAGGGTCACCTTGTATCCGTTGTGCGGCAGGGGCCGGGCCGCCGCCAGTTCGGCGTCCGCGGCGGCGGCGAAGGTACGGGCATCGGCCGGCGCGCCCCTGAGCACCCGCTCGGCCTCCAGGGCCCGCCAGGGCCGCGACGCGACCGCCCCGAGGGCGAGCCGCACCTCCCGTACCGTTCCCGCCTCGACGTCGAGCGCGGCGGCGATCGACCCGATCGCGAACGCGTACGAGGCCCGCTCGCGCACCTTGCGGTAGCGCGAGGTGGCGGCGACCGGCGCGGGCGGCAGGGTGACGCCGGTGATCAGCGCGCCCGGCGGCAGGGCGGTCTCCCGGTGCGGGGTGTCGCCGACCGGCAGGTAGAACTCGGCGAGCGGCAACTCGCCGGGCCCGTCGGCCGTTTCGTACGACACGACGGCGTCGAAGGCGGTGAGCGCCACGCCCATGTCCGACGGGTGTACGGCCACACAGTGGCCGGAGGCGCCGAGTATCGCGGCGTTGTGGTGCTCACCCGCGATGGCCGGGCAACCGCTGCCGGGAGTGCGCTTGTTGCACGGCTGGGTCACGTCGGCGAAGTAGCCGCAGCGGGTGCGCTGGAGCAGGTTCCCGCCGACCGTGGCCATGTTGCGCAGCTGCCCGGAGGCGCCGGCCAGCACCGCCTGCGTCAACGCCGGGTAGCGGCGCCGCACTTCGGGGTGGGCGGCGAGGTCGCTGTTGGTGACGGTGGCGCCGATCCGCAGGCCACCGCCGGGCGTCGACTCGATGCGGTCCAGGGGCAGTTCGCGTATGTCGACGAGACGGGCGGGCCGCTCGACGCCGGTCTTCATGAGGTCGACGAGGTTGGTGCCGCCGCCGAGGAACCTCGCGTCGGGATCGGCGTCGAGCACCGCGACCGCGCCGGAGACGTCGAGTGCACGCTGATAGCCGAACTCCCTCATGCCGCCGCCTCCGTGGTCTCCGTCTCGGCCGCGGTCGCGGCCGCCTGGGCGACCGCCTGGACGATCGACACATACGCACCGCAGCGGCACAGGTTGCCGCTCATCCGCTCGCGGATCTCCTCGGCGGTCAGCGGCGGCGGTCCCGCCTCGGGCCGTACGTCGCCGGTGACGGCGCTCGGCCAGCCGGCCGCGTGCTCCTCGATCACCGCGACGGCCGAGCAGATCTGGCCGGGTGTGCAGTAACCGCACTGGTAGCCGTCGAGGTCGAGGAAGGCCTGCTGCACGGGGTGCAGCCGTTCACCGTCTGCCAGGCCTTCGACCGTGGTGATCTCCCGCCCCTCGGCGGCCACCGCCAGTTGCAGACAGGCCACGGCCCGTCGGCCGTCGACCAGCACCGTGCAGGCCCCGCACTGCCCCTGGTCGCAGCCCTTCTTGGTGCCGGTGAGAGCAAGTCGCTCGCGCAGGGCGTCGAGGAGGGTGGTTCGATGGTCGACGGACAGGGAGTGCTTCTCGCCGTTGATGTTCAGGGTGATGCCACTGTGCGTCGACGGACTGGCTGGAGTCATGATCAGCCTTCTTTCACAGATCCCGAACGCACCGAGAAGGCGGTCCGGCACGCAGGCGTAGGGGAAAATCGGGTGCACCGGGAGACAAATAAGCAGCTCAGTACATGGCTGGATCAGCTCGGCCAGGGCTATGATGCATCCAACCGGACAGCTGTCCGCTACCAGGAAACGTATCGGACAGCTGTCCGCTTAGCAAGGCCGGGCCCCTCCGCGAGCCCGCGAGGAGGGCACGAGTGCCGGAGAAGAAGGACGCACCGCTGCGCTCCGACGCACAGCGCAACCGCGAACGCATCCTGGAAGTGGCGCTGGCCGAACTGACGCGCTGCGCCGACGCCCCGCTGAGCGCGATCGCCAAGAAGGCGGGCGTCGGCCAGGGCACCTTCTACCGCAACTTCCCCAACCGCGAGGCGCTCGTCCTGGAGATCTACCGCCACGAGATGCAGCAGGTCGCCGACTGCGCGGCCGACCTCCTCGAAACCCGGGAGCCCGACCGGGCCCTGCGCGAGTGGCTGGACCGGCTCGCGCGGTTCGCCATGGCCAAGGCCGGTCTGGCGGACGCGATCCGTCAGGTCACACGCGCGCCGGGCGCGGCGGCCAAGCCGGAGCACACCCCGGTGACCGCCGCGTCCGAACTCCTGCTCCGCGCCGCCGAGAAGGCCGGCACCATCCGCCCCGGCGTCACCGCGGACGACTTCTTCCTCGCCATCAGCGGCCTGTTCACGATCGACCCGCACAGCGACTGGGAAGCACGAACCGCCCGCCTCTTCGACCTGGTCATGGACGGACTGCGGGTGGGAGCACCCGGACCGAACACCGGCCCCGCAGAAACTCCGGCCAGGTCTTCGACAGACCCGCGGTGATCTCCTCCGGCTCCGGCAACAACATCTTCACCGGCCTCCGAGCAAAGGCGCCGACGAGCGGCATGCTCAACCCCGAAGCCGGAAACACCCCACGCGAAAAAGGGCCCCCGCGGGCTCTCGCCTGCGAAGACCCTTCGCACCGTCGGGACGACAGGATGTGAACCTGCGACCCATTGACCCCCGGTTGTGGAGCCACTGAGCGGCGTGCGACGGGTCGTTCTTCGAAGTCGGTGAGCGTTTTCAGCGTTGCCGCTCCAGGGTGAGGACGGCGGCGGCGATTGACGTCGTTCGATTCGGGCTGCACCGGCCCTGCGGAAGATGCGCCACGACTTCAGTCGTGCCGATGCCGCGCTCGACCGGTGCCCGTGCCGCGGACAGCGCACGGTTGACGGTCCGTTGGGTGGGTGTGAGCTCGCGGCCCGGTGGGCGTCTGAGGGCTGTCGTCACCCATGGGCCGGCTCCGATATGGGCGAGGACGGGAATGCTCTGACGCTCACAGATCCTGATGATCTGGTGGGTGCGGGCCACGGTGAGGGCGTGCAGCAGACCGGGCGTGCGGCCGGCGAGCAGGTCGACGACGGCCGTGGTGCAGGCATGGGCGGTGCCGACGGAAATGCCGAAGCCGGCCGCGAGTCGGGCGAGGGTGTCGTGCCGCCGCAGGTACACCAGGCCGACCAGCGCACGCCGGTGCGGCGGGAGCTTGCAGCGGCGGTCCCCCTCTCGGGTGACGATGAGCATGGTGACCCACTCGACCAGGCCGTGGGGCAGGCCGAGTGCGGCAGAACACGGAACCAACGCGGCTCCTGTGCCTGTGGGCTGAGACTTCGAACACCTCCCCCAACGGCACGGGAGCCTCGTGCGTTGCGCACACCGCTCGCGTCACCTGATCAGCGGCCACTCCGAAACAGCGCACTGACCCGCCACGGTCCGCCTGGCAAACCGTCGCGAACCGGCTCCGTCATCACGACCGGCCTGTTCTTGTGCGACCTGCTCCATCACAAAAGAAACAGCCATTCTGTTAGTGTCTCCCCACAAGCAGAACAGGGATTCTTTTTGTGAGGGGGGTGTGGTGCCGCGACTCACCGACGCGCGCAAGGAACTCCGGCGCGCCCAGATCGCCGAGGCCGCTGTCCGCTGCTTCGGTCGCAACGGCCTGGAGCGGACGTCGATCGCCGACATCATCGCCGAGTCCGGCCTCTCGGCCGGCTCGATCTACGCGCACTACCGCAACAAGGCCGACCTGGTCCAGGCAGTTGCCCGCGGAGATCTCGCCGAGCGCGCCAAGGTCCTCGGCGAGCACGCCGCGAGCGACGCCCCGCCGGACCCCGACGAACTACTCGCCCGCCTCATCGCGGCGATCGACCCCGTCAAGGCCCGGCTCGGCGTACAGACCTGGGGCGAGGCGACCACCAACCCGGCCATCCGCGACATCGTCGTCGACATGACCGACCGGATGCGCGCGATGCTGCACGACTGCGTCACTGCGTGGCTGGTCAAGGTCGAGCACCACGAGCCGGCCGAGGCCCGGGAGAGCGCCGCCCCGATCGCCCACCGGGTGATGGCGCTCTATCAGGCCGAACTGCTGTATACCGCCTTGCAGTCACTGCCCGAGGAGACAGCGCCATGACCACTCCCACCGCTTCGTTCGCCGGCCGCACCGTTTCCCGGATCGGCTACGGTGCGCTGCAGCTGGAGCGCCTGCGCGACCGCCGCGGCGAGGCCGTCGCGCTGCTGCGACACGCGGTTGAGCTGGGCGTCGACCATATGGACACCGCCGAGTTCTACGGCTTCGGTTTCGCCAACGACGTGATCCGCGAGGCACTGCGCCCCGAGGACGACGTCCTGGTCGTCACAAAGGTCGGCGCCGACCCCAACCCCGGCGGTCACCCGCCGCTGCGTCTCGCGCAGCGGCCCGAGCAGCTGCGCGCCGGCGTCGAGGACAACCTGCGCAGCCTCGGCGTCGACCGACTCCAGGTGGTCAACCTCCGCCGCCTCGACTCCGGCCCGGGGCTGCGTCCCGAGGGCGACCAGGTGGTCGACCTCGACGACCAGCTCGCGGTGATGACCGCTCTGCGCGACGAGGGCAAGATCGGTGCGATCGGCCTGAGCAGCGTCACTCTCGACGTCCTGCGCCGCGCCCTGCCGGCGGGCATCGTCTGCGTGCAGAACGCCTACAGTCTCGTCTCCCGCGACGACGAGGACATGCTGGAACTGTGCGTGGCCGAGGGCATCGCCTGGGTGCCGTACTTCCCGCTCGGCGGGGCCTTCCCGGGCCTGCCCAAGGCGACCGCCGAGCCGGCGGTGCACGCGGCGGCCAAGTCCCTGGGCGTCACAGCCACTCAGGTCGGCCTCGCCTGGTTGCTGCACCACGCCCCGAACGTGCTGCTCATCCCCGGCACCGCCGACCCCGCCCACCTGGAAGCCAACATGGGCGCCGGTGAGATCACCCTCGACGCCGCGACCCGCGCCGCCCTCGACGCCGTCGAGTCCCGTTCCAACGAGGTCCCCATCGGCTGACCGGAGCCCACGGGACTCTGGGCGCGACCACACGCCACCGGACACCCCGACGGAACTCCCGGCCGCGCCGGGAACCCCTTCTTCACCAGGTTCTGAGGACGAATCATGAAGGCCATCATTTACCGCGACGCCGGCGGCCCCGACGTTCTTCGGCTCGTCGACCGCGACCTGCCCGCGCCCGGCCCCGGCGAGGTACGCGTCCGGGTCGCCGTGTCCGGGGTCAACCCGACCGACTGGCAGACCCGCTCCCGCGCTGCCCACCCCCGGCACTTCTCCGAGGTCACCCCGCACCTCGACGGCGCCGGCACGATCGACGCCGTCGGTGAGGGGATCGACCGGAGCCGGGTCGGTCAGCGGGTCTGGCTGTTCATGGCCGCCGCGGGGCGGCCCACCGGTACCGCCGCCGAGTTCACCGTCGTGCCCGCCGAGCGGGCCGTGCCGCTGCCCGACGAGGTCGGGTTCGACGTCGGCGCCTCACTCGGCGTCCCCGCGCTGACCGCGCACCGCGCGCTCACCGTCGCCGAGGACGGGCCGCGCCGTCTGCGGCCCGGGGCGCTCGACGGCAGGGTGGTGCTCGCCGCAGGCGGTGCCGGAGCGGTCGGGCATGCGGTGATCCAGCTCGCCCGGTGGGCCGGCGCCACCGTCATCAGCACGGTCAGCAGCCCGGAGAATGCCCGGCTGGCCACCGCCGCGAGGGCCCACCACGTGCTCAACTATCGCGAGGGCAACCCGGCCGCAGAGATCCGCAAGATCGCCCCGGACGGCGTCGACATCGTCGCCGAGGTGGCGCTCGGCACCAACCTCGCACTGGACCTGGCCGTGCTGCGGACACGCGGCACGATCTCGGCCTACGCCAACGACGGCGGCAAGCCGGTCGAATTGGACGTGCTGCAGAGCATGGTGCTGAACGCACGCCTGCAGTTCCTGGTGCTCTACACAGCCGGTCCGGAAGCACACGCCGCGGCAGTCGACGACGTAGCCGCCGCAGTCCGCGACGGCGCGCTGCCGGTCGGCGAGGAGCACGGCCTGCCGCTGGTCCGCTTCCCGCTCGACCGCACCGCCGACGCGCACCGGGCGGTGGAGAACGGAGCCGTCGGCAAGGTCCTGGTGAGCATCATGTCGTGACACCCAGCCGGCCGCCGTGCGAACACAGCGCCATAGACGAGGACGACCTCATCGCCCACACCAACGCCAAGCTCCTGGACCGCACACGACGCTTCCTGCACGTCCTCGGCGGCACGCTCCTTGGCGCAGTCGTCGGAGCCGCTGGCACGCTGGGCTCGGCAAGGATCACCAGCCGGGCACAGACGAGCACGGAGGAGCAGAAAGCCCGTCGGCAGGCGTACAGCACGTGCGCGACGGCCCTTCTCGCCGGGCGGAACGCCGCAGCCGCACTGTTGGACGTGTTCAAGAGCGACGACTTCGACCATGCCGCCGTACAGGTCCGGCTTCAGGAGGTCGACGGACAGCGTGACGCGGTCGCGCGGGCCGTCGGCGCGGTGGCGGTCGAGGGCCCGTACGCCGTCGCCCACGATGCCGAGATCGCTGCGAAGGCCATCGAGCTTCTGTCCGAACGAATCCGCGACTGGGCTGCGGAAGTCGCCGGTGGTCGTGACCGCGACGAACTGCTCCAGAGCCAGTTGCGGTTCGCCTTCCAAGACCAGGGGGAAATGGAGCGGATGGTCGACAATTTCACCGCCGGGTCCCGCAAGGTACTCCGCCCCGCTGAGCAGGACCAGTCGATACGCAGGAGACTCCTGCGACACCGAGGAAGCCGGCGAAGCCCTTCATGGGCTTCGGTGCGTCCTGCTCGGCCTGCCGGATCCACTCCAGCAGGAGGTATCCGCGCTGGTGGCGGACCAGGTCGGCGAACGCCCGAGCGAGATCACAGGCCCGGGTGATGTCGGGGCAGGAGAGCCGGACTTGAAGGAGTCGCTCCTCCTGGCATTCGGTGAGCGTCTCCCGAGGCCGCATGATCCACGAGGTGATCTTGCGAGGGCTCGGAATGTCGGCCCGGACCGGTTCGGCGGTGCCCGCGCGAAGGGCTGCGAGGTGTTTGCGGACGACCTGGCGGCTGCCGCGAGCGTGAATCTCCAGGAACAGGCGTGTGCCGCTGGCCTGGCCTTGGGCTTCGGTGAAGCGGGCGTTGAGATATGCCTTGAACGGCTCCAGGACGCCGTGGGGGCGGCGCTCGCGGGCGGAGGCCAGCAGCTCGTCGAGGTCGGTGTCGCGGAAGCGGCGCACGGTCTTGCGGTCGAGGTTCGGACGGCGGGCGATTGCGCTGATCGTCCAGCGTTTCTCGAGCAAGCGGTGGATGTCCTCGTAGCGATGGCGGGTGCGTTCGATGATCTGAGTGCGGGGCAGTTCCGCAGGCGCTAACAGCATCGGGATCGGTTCCGGCACTTCAGTCACCGTCTCCTCTTCGGTGCGTTTGCGCAGGCAGTCGCGGTGCTGGTGGCAGGTCTTCTCCACCGCGGCGGACAGGTTCTGCAACAGGTGCCGGCGATCAGCGACTTCCAGGGCATGCGGGGCGGCTTCCCTGACCGCCTTGGTGCAGGCGGTGGCCCGGTCCCGGCAGATGATCTCGGCTCCAGGATGCTTGGTGAGCCAGGCCGCGAACGTCTCCGAGGTGCGGTCGGTCAGTACGTCCACGACCCGGCCGGCCTCGACGTCGACCAGCACGGTGCCGTAGGTACAGCCCTTACGGAAGGCGAACTCATCCACCCCCAGCACCCGCGGCGCACGATCCGGAACCGCCGGCGCCGTCAACAGCCTGAGCAGCCGGGTCCGGCCCGCGACCAGCCGCAGCCGGCGGCACAACCGCGCGGCCGGACGGCCGCCCAGTTCCACCGCGATCGACCGCAGCCACCCTGTCAGCCCGGTGCTGGAGCGGCGGTGCCGCTCGGACAATCCCGGCACCTGCTCGACGAACGTCTTGCGGGAACAACTCTTCCGATCACAGAAGTACCGGCGGACCCGCAGCCGGACTATGACCCGGCGAGGCCCCAACGGCCTTTCATTCAGGGCTCGTTGATACGTGCTATGTATGCGCCTCGCCTGTTTCCCGCAGCCCGGGCACCGGCCCGGGCGAGCCGTGGACACAGCCTCCACCACGAGGACGTCGGAGGAGTCGCTGACGTGCTCCACTCTCACATCGATACCGGGAAACAGCACAGCCCCGACCGCCTTGCTCGCCATGCCGGGACATACTCTGCCGAAACGATCCCTCGCTCACCTCCCTGACCTGGGGATTCACGAAACTGCGGACAGAGCCGTGGAAACGACCGGTATTGCTCCTCGCCTCACTTGATCCAGTTCGCAACGACTAGGGAGGGTTGGCAGGTATCACGCCGGCGACAAGCCGGTGCCGCGAGGCTGATCAGGTGCAGCCCGTGCTCGCGGCCCTGCTCAAGGCTGTACGAGGCTCTTCCGGGCAGACTTACGCCTCTTGCGCGGGAATGGTCGCCCGTGCCGCATAGCGGCTGCGCATCGCGTCGCTGGCTGCGGGGCCCGCGGTGAAGACGTAGGCGGCACTGTCGTCGAGTCGGCGGCCGGTTTTGGCGTCGACGACGACGGGCTCGACTTCCTCGCCACTGTGCGCGTCGACAAGGATCATGCTGCGCTCTGTCGGCGTGAGGCGGGCATTGCCCCACGCGGCCAGGGCGACGATCACCGGGCGCAGCGAGCGCCCGAGCTCGGTGAGTACGTACTCGTGCCGGACGGGGCTGGTCTGGTAGGGCCGGCGCTCCAGCAGACCGTCCGCGACCAGGGTCTTCAGCCGGGTGGTGAGCATGCTGGAGGAGATGCCCAGGCTCTCCTGGAACTGGTCGAAGCGGGTGTAGCCGTCGAAGGCGTCGTGGAGGATCAGCAGTGTCCACCACTCGCCGACGTGTTCCACCGTCGTGGACAGCGGGCACTCCCGGTCCTCCAGCCTGATCCGGCTCGCCACGGCGACCATCCTCTCAGTTACTGCTAAAGTCGAAGTCAGTAGCTTCTATTTTAGCAGTAGAGACGGGAGCGGCGCCTCGTATACCCGCGCCCGGAAACGGAGCACAACGTGGCCACATCCATCAGCGAATCCCTCGAAGGCCGACGCGCTCTGGTCACCGGCGGCACCAAGGGCACCGGAGCCGCCATCACCCGACGACTCGCCCAGGCCGGCGCGACCGTGCTGGTCACCGCCCGCAGCCGCCCCGACGACGTCCAGGAGAAGACGTTCATCACCGCCGACCTGTCCACCGCCCAGGGCGCCGCCCACGTCGCCTCCGAGGTGGACGCCCGCACAGGCGGCGTCGACATCCTGGTCAACACCCTCGGCGGCTCGGAGGCACCGGCAGGAGGATTCGCCGCTCTCGGCGAGGACGACTGGGCCAGGGAGCTGAACACGAACCTGCTGGCCGCCGTCCGCCTGGACCGCGCACTCCTCCCGCACATGATCGCCACGGGCAAGGGCGCAGTCGTGCACGTCACCTCGATCCAGCGCCGCATGCCGCTGTGGAACGGCACCCTGGCCTACGCCGCCGCCAAGGCCGCCCTGACCACGTACAGCAAGGGCCTGGCCAACCAGGTCGCCCCACACGGCGTCCGCGTCAACACCGTCTCGCCCGGCTTCGTCCAGACCTCGGCCGCCGACAACCTCGTCGCCCGGATCGCCCACGACGCCGGCATCAGCCAGGAAGCGGCGCTGGGCCGGCTCATGGACTCCCTGGGAGGCATCCCGCTCGGCCGTCCCAACCGGCCCGAGGAGGTCGCCGAGCTCGTCGCCTTCCTCGTTTCCGATCGCGCCTCGGCCATCGTCGGCGCCGAACACGTCATCGACGGCGGCACCACCCCCACCGTCTGAACCCGCCACCACCATCAGGAGCGTCATGCACGACAACCAGCCCCGCACCATCCCCCCGGACGACCTGCCCGAGGTAGTCACCCGCTACCTCACAGCGCACCGCGCCCACGACACCGCCACCGCGGTCACGACGTTCACCGACGACGCCACAGTGATCGACGACGGCAACACCTACCGGGGCAGCGCCGCGATCGAGCAGTGGCTGGACCGATCCGCCACCGAGTTCACCTACACCATCCACCTCACGAACGCCCAGGAGACCGACCCGGCCCACTACATCGCCACACACCACCTCGAAGGCAACTTCCCCGGCGGCACCATCGATCTCCGCTATCAATTCACGCTGCGCGACGACCTCATCGAACACCTCACCATCGAACCCTGAGCCCGCTCCCACACCACCTGTTCCCGCCCACGAGAGACCCCACCCACCCCAGACCGCCCCGTCCCAGCCCTCGTGCCCACCCAGCCACCCGACCAAGAGCCAGCCCTCAAGTTCCGCATCCACCCGCAGATCAGCACTTGCACGCCTGAGGAATCAAGGCGAGCGACTCCGGGGCCATCCTCAGCACAGGGTGAGGAGATTCAAGGCTCTGGCCGCAGTTTCGTGATCGCCTCGAAGCTGGGCTGGATACTCTTACGGCGCCCAAGCCGGCGTGCCCCGCACAGCAGGACCCGCCACCCCCTGTGCGAGGGGGACCTGTGGGGAACCGAATAGGGTGGGTGGGCGTCTTGAAAGCCATGATCAACGATTCGAGGATGGCGTCACACGGGCGGCGACGCGTGGCGGCTTCAGTAATCGTGGTTGCGGCAGTCGTGGTTCTGGCCGGGTGCGGGAGCAGCACGCCGCAGCCGGTCGGGGATCCTGATCCAGGCGGATGGTTGCTTGCGGCGATCAAGCCGGTGCTTGCCGTCGCTCCGGCGGGGGCGCATATCTCTTCGAGGAACGCGACCAAGCCGAGGTGGGACTCCTGTGATGGGATTGAGTCCACTTACGGCTGGGACGAGCCGACGGTGAACCTGGAGTTCACCGGCGGAGGCACGGACGCGCAGGTCGTCGCGCATCTGAAGTCAGCCCTGCGAAAGTCGGGCTGGATCTTCGATACCGCGAACTCCGCCCTCACCGGGCCTTGGTACTGGCACAAGACCGTGGCCAGGAACGTCCAGGGCACCGTGCAACTGCTGGGTGGTTCGGCCTTCAACCCCTCCGACTGGGACCTCCAGGCCACCACTCCCCCGGCCACCCACCCGGTCACCGGCTGCTGAACCGTTCCCCACCTCCTACAACCGCTTGTCAGCGTGTGCAGGAGAACTGAGCACTGCCCACCCAATCAAGATCATTCACGCAATCGCGGCCAGATCCGTATTCAACGAGCCTCATCATGGCCGGGCCAAGCGGCGGGTCATGAGCAGGATCATCGACCAGTAGACCATCGCCTCGGCACTGGTGGTGCAGCGCTCGAAGTCGGGCACCGCTTGGGCAGCACCACGAACCCCTTCTGGTCGTTGCTGCGCTTGACGATCGCCACGACCAGCGCGAGCGTGGCCAGGCAGTACTCGACGAGGCTGCCGGTGCAGCCACCATCAGCCCAGATGAGGGCCAGCCGGTGGTGCGCGTCGGCCACCTGCTCAAGCAGGACCTGGGCGGCGGCGCGGTCTCCGGTGTCCGCGACAGTGACCATCACGCCCAGCAGCAGACCGCGCGCGCCGACCATGACGTGCCGCTTGCACCCATTGATCAGCTTGCCGCGGTCGAAGCCACGACTGTCGGAGCCGACAGCTGCGCCCGCCTTGGCTGACTGCGAGTCGATCACGCCGGCCGTCGGCTTCGTGTCCCGCCCCTCCCGCTCGCGGACCTCGATCGCAGCCGGTCGTGGAACTCCTTGACCAGCACGTGGTCCCTCCGGCGGCGGACGAACGCGTATAGGTCTCAGGGAGAGTGATCTTGTAGGTGCATGGCGCGGTGCGGATGAGTCGGCCGTTGCGGGCCCAGTAGCAGAGTTGCGCGGTGAGGCTGCTGAGGGGGCGCCCCGAGGTGGGGAGCCCGAGATGCCGCGCGATGTCCCGGGTGTGCATGGCCTGGTTGGAGTTCGCGGCCAAGAGCTGGCAGACCTGGCCCCGACGACCGGAGAGGGCCCGGCTCGGGTCCTGCGTGCTGGGCAGGGCTGGTGGGTGCACGGTGATCTCGATGGCGGTGATCTCGATGCTGTCGCGTGGACGGCCGTCGCGGTTCCAGATGCTGTAGCGGGAGGTTCCGCACTTGACGATGCGGGCGGCCAGTCGCATCCGGCGCCCGGGGAGCAGCGCGTGCAAGGGCGGTGGCGCGGCCAGGGTCGGTACGGAGCTTGGTGAGGATCCGCCAGGCCTTCAGGTTTGCGGTGCCGTGTTCGACGGGGGCGCGTCCGCCGGCCAGGATCCGGTTGGCCTGCTTCTGGCCCGGGGTGAGCTTACGAGCGCGGGTGGCCTTGTAGCCGGTGTCGTCGGTCAGGGCCAGGGAATGCAGGCCGTGGCAGTGGTGCTTGCCCGAGTAGTCGGGGCGGTTGTCCGCGCGCGGCGTGACGCGGCGACGCGGACCGCTCTCGGTCTCGTACTTCTACGCATTTGTCGAGGCCGTCGTCGCAGTGCCGGCCTGCCCCCGACCCGACATGGCAGCCCCCTCCCCGGCAGCTCCTTCTGCGCGCCGCCCCAAGCCCGCAGGGGGGCGGAAGAGACTGCGCACCGGCTGCCACCGCTGAACCACCGGCCACCTCGACCAAGTCCAGCGCCGCTGTCCCAGCCCCGACCAGGACGGTTGCACACGGACCGCCTGATCCACGACCTTCACTTCAAAAGAGCCGCACACTTTGTCGCGCTTGGGTGGGCGTGGTGTCGGTCCATCGTTTGTAGGCGCGGCGGAACTCACGCGGGTCGCTGTAGCCGAGTTCGGCTGCGATGGCGGTGATCGACCTGCGTGTCTGCGTCAGCAGTACGTCGGCCTGCTGCCGCCGTACCCGGTCCTGGATCGTGCCGAAGCTGTACCCGGCTCTGGCGAGCTGACGATGAAGGGTGCGGGGACTCATGCCGAGCGCGTCTGCGACCTGCGTCGCCGTTCTTCGGGAGCGGAGGTCTTGGCGAAGTGTGCCTTCGACGGCTGCGACGAGGTCCTGGACCGGGTCGGACTCCAGGATCGCGCGCGTCGCATGCAGAGCGGCCTCGAACTGTGTGGCGTTCGCCGTGGGAACGCGCCGCTCTTCGAGGGCACTGGGCATCGTGAGAGTCGTGTGTTCGCAGTCGAAGGTGACCGGACAGCGCCACAGTCGGGTGTACGCCGCAGCCCACGGTGGCGGCGGGTAGGACAGTTCAGCGGCCAGCGGGCCGGATGACGGGCCGAACATGAGCCGGGTGAGGACCACGATCCCGGCGAAGGCCTCCTCGCTGAGGAAGACCAGCAGGTCCGGCTCGTGGGTGCGGGGCAGGAGCTCGACCACGATTCCCTGGTCCGTGCGGGACACGACGTAGTCCAGCATCGTGCCCGCCCCTTGGTGGAACTGGGTCGCGACCTTGCGGGCTTCGGCGCCCGTCGATGCGGACCGCACGGCGGTGCCGAGCGTTCCCCAGGTGAGGAGTGGGTCGCGGCTTCCGATCATGAGGCCGATCGGTCCGGCGGGCAGCTCTTTCAGGGCGCGGCGCATCACGGTGATCGCCTGCCGGTAGGAGACCAGCGTCCGGGGCTGCTCCAGCCGGGCCCGGTCCAGGCCCGTGCCCGCGAACCACCTGGCCGTCTCGATTCGGTCGTGGTCGGCCAGTTCGAGCAACCCGGTCAGGATCACCGGAGGAATCGTGGCCTGGTTCAGCTTGGTTTTCTCCACAGTCCGCCTCCTCGACATCCTGCCGCCGCAGTCTTCCTCCGCCCGAGGCGAGGAGGGTGCGCGTTTGCGCCACGACGGGGGGAAATGTTGCCACAAGCGTCACGCGGCGCCCAGATTCAAAACGGCGCTTCCTACCGTCACTCAACCGTTCGTGGTCGCGGCCAGGCAATCGGCCGCCGCGCAGCGATGGACGTCGCACCACGAGCCGGGAGCCGGAGCAAAGCGGAGGAGGAACACGCGATGAGCGACGTGATGAAGCTGGGGTGCGTGGGCGTGCACGTGCTCGACCATCTGGTGATCGGGATCGAGTCGATCCCCGAGCACAACGACGGTCAGGTGGTCGAGACCATCCGCGCCACCGCCGCCGGTACCGCCGGCGGGACAGCGCTGGTGGCGGCGCGGCTGGGAGCCGATGTCCGCAGCATCGGAGCGATCGGGGACGACGTCTTCGCGGACACTCTCCTGGCGCTCCTGGTCCGCGAAGGCGTGGACACCTCCGGCCTGGTACGCAAGGCGGGCCACCAGACATCGGCCTCCGTGCTGCCTGTCCGCCCGAACGGCGACCGCCCGGCCTGGCACTGCATCGGGGCGAACGCGGCGTTCACCCTCGCCGACGTCTCCGACGCACTGCTGCGTGACCTGACGCATCTGCACCTCGGCGGTCCGGAGTTCCTGGGCGGCGACGCCGCCGCCTCGCTGCTGGCCCGGGCACGCGCGTGCGGTGCGACGACCTCGGTCGACATCCTCGCCCCCGGCGACCCGGGAATCCTGGAGTGGATCGCGGCTGCGCTGCCCCACACCGACTACCTGCTGCCCAACCACGAGCAGGTGCTGGGCTTCACCGGCGCCGACGACCTGGTCACCGGCGCCCGCGCGCTCGTGAGTGCCGGCGCCGGGTGCGTGGCGGTGACCCACGGCGCCCGTGGCGCGGTGGTGGTGACCGCGGACGAGGTGGTGGAGGTCCCGGCCTACGCGGTGAAGGTCGTCGACACCACCGGGTGCGGCGATGCGTTCAGCGCGGGCTTCCTGCGCGCCCGGTCGCTCGGGCTCCGGCTGCGGGAGGCGGCCGAGCTCGGCTGCGCGACGTCGGCACAGGTCATCGGCGGCCTCGGGACCGACGCCGGCACCTACACGCTCGACGACGTCCGCGCATTCGCCGCGACCGCCGGCCGCCTGGACATGCGGTGAGCCGCCGTAGGAGACCGATCGCGACGACGCTGATGGTCTGCGCAGGATACGCCGCTCAGGGCCTCGGCTACGCCGCGGTTGTCACCGCGCTTCCCGCGGCCAAGGACCGCATGGACTTCAGCGACACCGTCCTCTCCATGATCCTGCTCGGGGTCTGCGTCGCCGCGGTGTTCGGGTCGGTGTTGGCGGACGCGGTCGCTGTGCGCCGCGGGAGCCGGAGTGCGCTGTGCCTCGGATTCCTGCTGCAGTCCGCCGCACTTGCCGGGATGAGCCTCGCCCCCGACCGAGTCGTCTACCTGGGCGCGGTCGCCGTCTACGGTTTGGGCCTGGGCACGGTCGACGCGGGCAACAACATGCAGGGCGTCGCCCTGCAGAACCGCACCGGGGTGCCCATGATGGGCCGCCTGTACTCGGCCTTCACAGTCGGCGGCATCATCGGAGCGCTCCTCAGCGCGGCTCTGGCCACCGGCGGTGTCTCCGCGCTGACCTTGGTCGGGGGCGCTGCTCTGCTGCAGCTCACCGTGGCGCTCACCGGCCGGATCTGGCTCGTGCCGCAGCCTCCGGCCCGCCCGGCGGACACCACCTCGCCCGGCCGCCGGCGCACCACGCTCCCGCGAGCGGCGATCTGGGCTGTCGGGTCGCTCGTCCTCGTCGCCTACGTGCTGGACGCGGCGGTCTCGACCTGGAGCACCGTCTATCTCTCCGACGGGTTGAAGACCTCCGATGCCGTCGCGCCGGTCGGCTATGCGGCCTACCTGGCGATGGTCCTGCTCGCCCGGCTCGTGACCGACCCGGCCGTGCTGCGCTGGGGCCGACGCGGCGTCGGTGTGGGCGCCCTCGCCCTCGGAACGATCGGGTGCGCCCTCGTCGTCGCCGGCCCGGGCGCCGCGGCGGCGGTCGCAGGATTCGCGGTCGCCGGGATCGCCACCGGCGTCCTGGTGCCGATCGCCTTCGAGACCGCCGGTCAGCTGCTGCCCGCCCGCAGCGACGAGGTCATCGCCCGCGTCAACGTCTTCAACTATGCCGGCGCCGTCACCGGAGCCGTCGTCCCGGGCCTGCTCGGCGCGGGTGCCGCCCTCCGGCTCGGGTTCGTGGCACCCGCGCTCGCGCTCCTGCTCGTGCTGCCCCTCGCCCGCCGCCTCCCGACCCGTATCTCCGCATCCCCCAAGCCTCTTCTCGAAGGAGAACCAGCATGACCGACAGCGTCGATGTCGATGTCGTGGTGGTGGGAGCCGGGCTTTCCGGCCTCGCCGCCGCCCGCAGCCTGCAGCGGTACGGGCTGCGCGTGAAGGTGTTCGAGGCGCTCGACAGGGTCGGAGGCCGGGTCGACTCAGCCACCGTCGCCGATGCGCGTGTCGACCTCGGAGGCACCTTCGTCGGCCCCGACCACGACCACATCAACTCCCTCGCCGACGAGGTCGGCGTGGGCCGCTACCTCACGCACGAGGCCGGGGACAACCTGTTGCTGTGGCGCAAGGACCGCAAGCGGTACCGCGGGGCCGTCCCCCCGATCGGTGCGACCTCGTTGCTGGACCTCGCCCGTATCCGTTCCACCCTGGAGCGGATGAGCCGCAGGATCCCCGTCGGCCGCCCGTTGGACGCCCCCGACGCGGCGGGCCTCGACGCCCAGACCCTCGGCAGCTGGCTCACCGCCAAGCACGCCGGCCAGGCCACCAAAGACCTGATGGCGGTGGTGTGCAAGACCTCGTGGGGCTGCGAACCCTCGGAGATCTCGCTGCTGTACGTGCTGCACTACATCGCCCAGGCCGGCGGGCTCGACTCGATGCTCGACACCCGCGGCGGCGCCCAGGAGCAGCACTTCGTCGAGGGCTCGCACGAGGTCGCGGTCCGCGTCGCCGACGGACTGGGTGCGGACACCGTCCGCCTGGGGTCGCCGGTTCTGCGGATCGACTGGAGCGACGATGCCGTGACCGTCCACACCGACGACGGCCCCACCACCGCACGGCGTGTCATCATCGCGGTTCCGCCGGCCATGCGACGCCGGATCCGGTTCGTCCCCGAACTCCCCGCCGCGCACCGGCGCCTCTCACAGCGCTGGTCGCCCGGCGTCCTGTCCAAGATCTACGCCGTCTACGACACGCCGTTCTGGCGCGAACAGGGCCTCAGCGGCATGACGGTCTCCGACGAAGGCCCCGTCTTCATCACCTTCGACGCCAGCCCTCCCGACGCCTCCCGCGGCGTCCTCCTCGGCTTCATCGGAGGCGACTACGCACGCGAGTGGGACGCAGTGGACGCCGACGAACGGCGTATGCGCACGCTCTCGGCGCTCACGGACCTCTTCGGTGAACGCGCCCTGGAACCACGCGGCTACACCGACCAGCGGTGGGGCGAGGAGGACTGGCTCGGCGGCGGGCCCACGGCAGCACCGGGCCCCGGAGCGGTCGCCTCGTTGCACGCCCGGCTGACAGAGCCGGTCGGCCCCATCCACTGGGCCGGCACCGAGACCGCGCGACGCTGGGCCGGATTCATGGACGGCGCCGTCGCGGCCGGCGAACGCGCCGCCCGCGAGACCGCCATCGAACTCACCACCACCACGCACGACGAGAAGGCAAGCCGATGACCTGGAGCACCCACCACAGCCAGCTGACCACCGCCACCGCCCGCCAGCTGTGGGAGCGATGGACGAACGCCGCCCTGTGGCAGCTCGACGACCCCGGCGTCGCATGGGCCCAGATCGACGGCCCCCTCACCGTCGGAACCACCGGAGTCGTCAAGGACCACGGCGCCCCGGCTCAGAAGATCGAGTTCACCCGCGTCGAACACGAACGCGCCATGGACTTCGTCATCCGGCTGCCACTGGCCACCCTGACCATCACCCACGACATGGAGCCCGTCGGCGAGGGCATGCGCACCACCCACGGCATCGTCCTCGACGGCCCCCTGCACCGCCTCTACGCCGCGTTGCTCGGCGGGAAACTCGCACGGCAGCTCCCCGTCGTGGTCCGCAACGTAACGGCCGGCGCCCTGACGCACTGAGCCGCCCGAACAAGCCCGAACAGCCATCACCCGATGCAACGGCAAGAAGCAACGGCACAAGAACGGACGCGGTGAATACGCAGTGGACGACACACACGAACTGAAGACCCGGACAGCTCTGGTCGACGCGAGCCGTCACCTCCACGACACCGGGCTCGTCACCGGCACATCGGGAAACCTCAGCGTCCGCATCGGCGACCAGGCACTCGTGACACCGTCCGGAGTGAGCTATCAGACGCTGGAACCCGCCGACATCGCCCGCGTCACACTCGACGGTGAAGTCCTCGACGCGGGCGCGAGCTCACCCTCCTCGGAAACCCCCCTCCACCTGGGGATCTACCGCACAACCGACGCCCAGGCCATCGTGCACACGCACGCGCCGTGGGCCACCGCCCTCGGCCTGGTGCGCGACGAGCTGCCCAGCGTCCACTACTCCATCCTCCTGCTCGGAGGCCCGATCCGAGTGGCGCCCTATGCGACCTTCGGCAGCCAGGAACTCGCCGACAACGTGCGCCTCGCGATGCTCGACCGGAAGGCCGCGCTCATGCGCAACCACGGCGCGGTCGCCAGTGGCGCCACATTGGCCGAGGCGGTCCACAACGCCGAATCGGTCGAATGGCTCGCACGCCTGTACCTGCGGGCAGCCCAGGTCGCAGAGCCGGCAACGCTGACGAGCGAGCAGCTCGAAGACGTATGGCGCCGTGCCACAGCCAGCGGCTACCAGCCCTGACCCAACCTCCGGGCGTCGGCGCCATAAGGCCCGCGGGCGGCCACGAAGCACCGGAACGACCCGCCCTCCGAGCCACGCCACGTCGAAGCGAAAGGGATTTCGTGAGTCCTACCAGCCAAGCAGCCGCCAGTCGGCGCGGAGCCACCGCCGCCACGTTCGACTCGCTCGACCCCGCCACCGACGAGGTCGTCGGTACCCACCCGGTGCACACCGAGGAGGAGGTACGCGCGGCCGTCGACCTCGCCCGCACCGAGGCCGCTTGGTGGGCCGGCCTCAGCTTCACGGAGCGCAGGCGGCACCTGACGGCGTGGAAGGCCACGATGGTCCGGCGACTGCCCGAGCTCATCGAAACGGTGCACCGCGAGACCGGCAAACCGGTCGGCGACGCGACGCTCGAGGCAGGGCTTGCGATCGAGCACATCGCGTGGGCCGCCGGACACGCGAGGAGGGTACTCGGTCGGCGCCGGGTTTCCTCGGGCCTGCTGATGGTCCATCAGTCCGCGTCGGTGGCCTACAAACCGCTGGGGGTGATCGGCGTGATCGGGCCGTGGAACTACCCGGTCTTCACACCGCTGGGGTCGATCGCCTACGCACTGGCGGCCGGCAACGCCGTGGTCTTCAAGCCCAGCGAGTACACCCCGGGTGTGGGCGTGTGGCTCGCCGAGCGATTCGAGGAGGCCGTGGGCCGTCCGGTCCTCAAGGTCGTCACCGGCCTCGGCGCGACCGGCGCCGCACTGTGCCACGCCGGGGCCGACAAGATCGCCTTCACCGGATCGACGGCCACCGGCAAGAAGGTGATGGCCGCGTGCGCCGAGACGCTCACACCGGTGGTCATCGAGGCCGGGGGCAAGGACGCCTTGATCGTCGACGCCGACGCCGACGTCCCCGCCGCGGCCGACGCGGCGCTCTGGGGCGCGTGCAGCAACGCCGGGCAGACCTGCATCGGCGTCGAGCGGGTCTACGTCCACGAGCAGGTGTACGACGAGTTCGTCGACGCGCTCACGACCAAGGCCGCCGGCCTGTGCGCGGGCTCCGGCGCCGAGATCGGACCGATCACCATGCCGAGCCAGCTGCACGTCATCCGCCGGCACGTGCAGGACGCCCTCGACAAGGGCGGCCGCGCGGTGGTCGGCGGCCTCGACGCCGTGGGCGAGCGCTATGTGCAGCCGACCATCCTGGTCGATGTGCCGGAGAACTCCCTGGCGGTGCAGGAGGAGACCTTCGGACCGACCATGACCGTCGCGAAAGTGCGGGACATGGACGAGGCCATCGAACTGACCAACGCGACCGCCTACGGCCTCGGAAACACGGTCTTCAGCAAGCGCCACGGCATGGCAGTCGCCGAGCGGATCCGCTCGGGCATGTCCGCGGTCAACGGCGTGATCAGCTTCGCCGGCATACCGGGCCTGCCCTTCGGCGGCGTCGGCGAATCCGGCTTCGGCCGCATCCACGGGCCCGACGGCCTGAAGGAGTTCACCTTCGCCAAGGCGATCGCCCTGCAGAGGTTCAGGCCGATGCTCACACTGACCACCTTCGACCGCACCGAGAAGACGGACAGGGTGTTCACTCGGGTGATCGGCCTGCTCCACGGGCGCAGGACGAGGAGGTAGCCGCAAAAGCACCCGGGGCATCAGCGACGGCCTCGCCCCGATCCCGAGCCCGCCAGATCGACTGCACGCCGACCGGGTCCGGTCTCGGTAGTGCGTCGATACGGCACATGGCGTGTCCCCCCGCCTCCGGTTCCCGTACGGGCCGGGTACGGGTAGGCCCAGCGGTCCGCATGGGGCCATCCACTCTTCGTGCCGCATCGTGCCGCCGGCCCAGGAGTATTCGCCGGCTGTCAGACGTGCGGCACCGGCCATGCGGCGAGCTGGTCGAGGCACCAGCGTCGGATGAGCTCCCTGCCCGTCGTACTGCGGTAGATCGAGTCCACTGGTCGAGTATCGCGCCTCGTCCCGAGCCGTGACGTGAGAAGGGCCGCACGGGTTGGGCAAGTTGTGACGCAAGCCTGGGCCCGTGCGGCCTGCTCTCATCCAGCCCTGTCCGGCACCTCTCGCACACACTTCGGGGCGATGTGCTCGAAGAACTCGCCCCGAAGTGGGAAGCGGCCCGGGAGTCGGCACTCCACAAGCGCCGCGGCGGAGTCCGGCGGCGGGCCGCCGGAGCGGGCCCCAAGCAGCGCCTGGTGTTCACCGACCGACTCCTGGCCACGCTGGTCCACCTGCGGCTGGGGCTACCGCACGCTGCGCTTGGCCGGCTGTACGGGTGGACCGCTCCACCGTGTCCGGAGCGATCCGCGAGGTCCGCCCGCTGCTCGCGGCCCGCGGCTTCGCCGTCCCCGACCGTCCAGGTGTGCGGCTACGTACGCTGGAGGACCAGTTCGCCTACGCCGACGCGGAGGACGTGGAACTGCGGATCGACGGGACCGAGGTGCAAGTCCGTCGCCCGCACGCGGGCCGTCCAGGCCGCAGGGCATTCGTGTCCGCCAAGAAGAAGCAGACCACCATCAAGACCACCACGTTCAGCGGCGGCCAGGGGCGGACCCTGTTCAGCGGGGTGGTCAGGCCGGGCCGGATGCACGGCAGACCGCTGTGCGCACCGAGGGCATCGCCGAGCAGCGCCTGTTCTCCGGAGTGCGGGCCCCGTCCACGCTGGGGTCGTTCCTGCGCTCCTTCACCCACGGGCATGTGAAGCAACTGCACGCCGTGGCCCGCCGGTTCCTGTACCAACTGGCCCGTCACACCCCGCTGCTGCCCGGCGCGGACCAGGCCGCATACGTGGACATCGACGACACCATCCGCCGCACCCACAGCTACGCCAAACAGGGCGCTGGCTACGGATACGGCAAGGTCAAGGGTCTGAATGCACTGCTCGGCGTCGTCTCCACGCCCCTGTCCGCCCCCGTGATCTTCGCCACCAGGCTACGCAAGGGACCCTCGAACTCCGCGCGCGGGGCGGCAGCGTTCGTCGCTGAGACCATCCGCGCCGCACGCGCCTGCGGCGCCGGCGGCCTGCTGGTGCTGCGGGCGGACTCCGCGTTCTACGGCGCCGACGTCATCAACGCCTGCCGGGCCCTGGGTGCCCGCTTCTCCATCACCATGCGGATGAACGCCTCCGTCAAGGCCACCATCGCCCGCATCGACGAGGACGCCTGGACACCGATCAAATATCCCCAAGCGGTCTGGGACGAGGAGGGCCAGTCCTGGATCTCCGACGCCGAGATAGCCGAGATCCTCTACACCGCTTTCACTTCCAAGCCGAAAAAACAGCAAGTCACCGCCCGACTGATCGTGCGCCGCGTCAAGCGCCTGAGCGCCGGCACCGTCTCCGCCGGGCAGGGCACGCTCTTCGACGCCTGGCGCTACCACGCCGCGTTCACCGACTCCCCGCTCGCCGTGAGGGATGCCGAGCGTGATCACCGCCGGCACGCTGTCGTCGAGCAGGTGATCGCCGATGTCAAGAACAGCGGCTTCGCCCACGCGCCGTCCGGTCATTTCCAGGCCAATGCCGCGTGGCTCGTACTACAGCCTCAGATCTTGAGGTTGTGATCGGTTCTGCTCGGGTTGTCGCCAGGGGCGGAGGCGGGCTGGGAGGGGGTCGCCGCGGCGGTTGTAGTGGCTGACGGTGGCCCGGGTCTGGTGCAGGGCTCGCCAGTGATGCTGCTGGAGGTGGTAGGCGGGCCTTGACGCAAGGCCGGGTAGTCAGGGCTTGGGTCAAGGCCCCACGCGGACAGCGGAGCGTCGGGGCTCGCCTGGACGAACAGCTCACCGGAAGATCATCGAGGTGCGCGCCGTATCGAAGGGCGCCCAAGGGGTTCCGCGCAGTCCACGACGAACCCCCTGCGTACCCAGGAGTTCGGCGAGCGTCACGGTCGGACCGAACGCCGCCCGGTCGAACGCAGAGGGACGGCAAGACGGCGCGGGTTGAAGCTGCTCTTCCGAGGTGGCTGTGTGTGTCTTGGAGCCCTTCTACCGCGACACCCGCAAAGTGCTCCGCCACAGTGATCCGGCACCGCGATCGCCGGGCATGGAATGCGCCGCCTACGCCTGTCGACCGTTCCTCGGCGTGGTTCCTGTGTGACCGGGCGAACGTCAGCCTGGCGGAAGTGCGGCAGCGGGCCGTCGGGGATTTCGACGCAGGTCGTCAGCCGAGTCGGGTCGAAGGAGGTCTACAGCCGAGGCGCCGGCCGTTCCCGGCGGCTGAACATCGCGCGGCCGCCGCGCCCACGACGGCGTGCGGTTCTGGCCGGCCACTTCCTTACGTGCCGAGCAGCGCGGCGGTGAGGCATCGGTGCAGCCAGTCGGCGGAGCGGGCGAGCGGCCAGTGGCAGTCGTCGGTCAGTGTGAAGTAGGAGGCGTTGCCGAGGAAGTACCAGAGCACATCCGCAGCCTCGTCGACAGTGACGTCGGCACGCAGTGCGCCCAGTTCTGCGAGTCGGGCCGCAGTGGCCCGCAATCCGCGGCGCAGGCTGTCGTGCGCCGCGCCGACGGTCTCCCGGATCCCGGCGTCCTGGGGTGCGGCGGCGATCGCCTGACGCATGATCGGCGACCAGAGCTCGAACTCGCTTCGAGTGCCGTCCACGAGCATGCGAAGCAGCGCGTCGGGGTCGGTCTGTGCAGCGATCCGCTCGTAGATGCCGCCGGCCTCAGCGGCGCGCACCCCGTCCTCGATGAGTGTGCGTAGCACACCGCTCTTGCCTCCGACCGCCGCGTAGACGGTGGGCGCTGCTACCCGCGCTGCGCGGGCGATGTCCTGCACCCGGGTGTCGAAATAGCCCCGTTCGACGAACAGTGCCCGCGCCGCCAGCAGGATCGCTTGACGGGTCGCAGCTGCGTACTCGGCCCGCCGTCCGGCCTCTTGTGTCACCACCCCTATGACTGTAGACCCTGCCCGACCGTTGATCGTTGACAGTGTCCTATACTCGATATAGTCACCTATCAGAGAAAGTGGTTCCATGATCTTTCCGGTACTCGAGGACCTGGCTCACCAGTTCCCCGGCATCGCTCCTGAGCAGGACAAGCTCCCCACACCGTGCGACGACTTCGACGTGAGCACGTTGCGCCGCCACCTGCTGGGCTGGCTCACCTACTTCGACGCCACCTTCACTGACCCGTCCGGCAGCGACAGGCCCGACCCGTCCGCGTTCACCGGCCCCGACGACCCGAGTGCCGTGATCGCGCACCTCGCCACCACGATCCGGTCGGCCCTGGCCGGCGGCCTCGCGACAGCTACCGTGAACGTTCCGCTGCTGGGCGGCGCCTATCCGGGCTCCGTGGTCATCGACCTGTTGTTGATCGAAACGCTCGGCCACGGCTGGGACCTGGCCCGTGCGACCGGCCGGCGATGGGACCCGGACCCGCAAACCTGCCAGCATGCCCTCACCGTGCTCGAAGGCGTGATCCAGCCGGAATACCGTGGCCCCGGCTTGCCCTTCGGCCCCGAAATCGCCATCGACGCAAGCGCACCACCTCTGGACCGGCTGGTCGCTTTCACCGGCCGCGACCCCGCTTGGGCGCCCCCCGTTCAGCTGCGCTGATCAGCGCCTGCGGCGTCGTCCTCGCTTGACGGACCGGCGGGGCGGGCAGCAGCTGCCGCCCGCCCCGCCGGTCCGTGCGCCCTGGATCATCCGCACGCCGAGAACCGCCGGGGGCGCTGCCTCGTCAGCAGGCTCGCGGCCCGCTGGGCGGTGTCACCCCAGCCGGACTCCGCGAGGGGCGGGACGCTGTGGGCCGGAGTCAACCCCGTGAGACTGCGGGTTCGCGCGCGGCAGCGGGCTCGGGCGCGCTTTCGCTGAGGCCGAACCGGCTGTGGAACCTGCGCAGGAAGCCGGGCGCGTACCAGGCCGAGCCGCCGAGCAGGCGCATCGCGGCCGGGACGAGGACACCACGGATGGCAACAGCGTCGATCAGGATCGCCAGTCCGCTGCCCAGGCCGAACATCTGCATGAAACTGAGCTTGGCCGTACCGAAGGCGAAGAAGCTCACCGCGAGCAGGCAGGCGGCGGCGGTGACGATGCGCCCGGTGTGCCCGAGGCCGTTGGTGACGGCGGACTCGGTGTCCTCGCCCTGGTCGTGGAGTTCCTTGATCCGGCTGGTGACGAACACCTCGTAGTCCATCGACAGACCGAAGACGATGCAGAACATCAGCACGGTCATCGACATCTCCATCGGCTGCGCCGTGAAGCCGAGCAGGGAGGAGAGATGGCCGTCCTGGAAGATCCAGGTCATGACGCCGAGCGTCGCCACCAGGGTGATCGCGTTCAGGGCCAAGGCGCGCAGCGGCTGCACGATACTGCCGGTGAACAGGAAGAGCAGGACGAACGTGGTCAGGACGACCAGGCCGATGGCGAGCGGGAGTTGGCCGCTGATGGAGTGCTTGGCGTCGACCAGTTCGGCGTCGATGCCGCCCACCAGCGGGTGGGTGCCGGGGGGCGGGATGAGCGCCCGTACGTCGCCGACCAGGCTCTGTGCCGCGTCGGACTTCGGCGTCAAGGAGCTGACGACGCTGATCCGTTGGCCGTCGGGGCGGCTGAGGTTGGCGCTGCCGGGACCGGCCGCCGATTCCTGCCCGTGGGTGTAGGTTCCGGTGCTGGTCTCGACCCGTACCACGCCCTTGAGCTGGGACAGTTGATCGGCGTACGTATCCAACGGGGCTTTGTCCACGTTCTGGCCGATGACGATCTGGAGGGCGGCGTTGTCGTTGCCGTTGAAGTTCTTCTGGAGCGTCGCGGAGACCTGGCGGCTCTCGGCGTCCTTGGGCAGCACGCGTTCGTCCGGGGTGCCGAAGGTGATGCCGAGCAGCGGGCTCGCCGCCACCAGCAGAACCGCGAGGACGGGCAGCGCGGTGAGCGCGGGCCGCCGCATGACGGTACGCGCCAGCTGCGCCCATACGGAGACGTGCGTGGTGACGTTCGCGGTCTTCGCCCAGGGCATCTGCCCCTTGTTGACCCGGTGCCCCAGGACGACGAGCAGCGGCGGCATGACGAACAGCGCGCTGACGGCCGCGATGGCGACGACGCCGACCCCGGCGAAGCCGAACGAGCGCAGGAAATACTGCGGGAAGACGAGAAGCGCCGCGAGTGCGGCGGCCACGGTGGAGGCGGAGAACGCGACGGTGCGGCCGGCGGTGTGCACCGTCCGGCGGACGGCGTCCTCCACGCTCGCGCCGGTCGCGAGCTGTTCCCTGAACCGGCTGATCATCAACAGGCCGTAGTCGATGCCCAGTCCCAGGCCGAGAGCCGTGGTGAGGTTGGTCGCCGTGTTCGAGACGCTGGTGACGTCGGCGAGCAGGGACAGTTCCGCGAACGAGCCCAGGATGGCGATGACGGCGATGGCCAGCGGCAGCAGCGCGGCGACCACGCTGCCGAAAACGAACAGCAGCAGGATGAGGGTCAGCGGGATCGCGATCAGCTCGGCCAGTTCAAGATCCTCGACCACCTGCGTCGACATGTCGTTGCCGACGGCGGCCACCCCACCGGCCCGAACCGTGAGGGCTTTGTTGTACGTGCCGTCGTAATCGTCGAGCAGGCTCGTGGCGTTCTTCTGCTGCTGGGTCGGGTCGCCCTTGACGTGGGCGAGGACCATGGCCTCGCGGCCGTCCTTGGACAGGAGTTGGGCGCTCCGCGTGTCCCAGTAGGAGACAACGTTCGCGAGCGTCTTCTCCTTCTTCAGGCTCGCGACCAGTGCCTTGCCGTTCTGCTCGGCGGACGGGGTGTCGACCCGGCCGTCGCCGGCGCGGACCAGCAGCACGAGGTTGGTCTCGCCGCCGAATTTCTTGTCGATGAGATTGCGTGCCCGGGTGGACTGGGAAGCCGGGTCGTCGAAACCGCCGCCCAGCAGCTTGGTGAATGCGCCGCTACCGAGGGCACCCATGAGAGCTGTCGCCACGACGGCGACGATGAGTACCAGCCGGGCCCGGCGGATCGCCAGCTCGGCTATGCGTTCGAACACGCGGAATCTCCTTTGAGGTCAATGTGTCTGCGGGGACGCGACGACGCTAGGGGAGGCCACCGGGAAGTTGGCAGTGCGAGATTTACCTGACAGTGCTCGGTTTATGTTCAGGTGTCAGAGGTGCACCGTAGGGTGGACCCGTGCCCGTACCCGAACTGCCGAAGACCGCCGCCCCGGCGGCTCCGTCCGCGCCGTCTGCTCCCTCCGCTCCGGCCGCTCGATCCGCCTCATCTGCTTCGCCCACGCTGCGGGAGCGGCGGCGGGCCACAGCGGTGCGGGAGATCCTGGACGCCGCCGAACTGCACATCACCGAGCACGGTCCTGAGGGGCTGTCCCTGCGGGCCGTCGCGCGCAGCCTCGGCATGACCGTGCAGGCGCTCTACCACTACTTCCCCAACCGGCATGCCCTCGTCACGATGCTCGTCACCAAGGGGTACGAGGACCTGTTCGCCGCCGTCCAGGCCGCCGTCGACTCGACGGCCGACTCGGCTGCGGGCGCTGGGGGCACTGCGGCGGATTCGGTGGCGGACCGGCCGTTCGTGTCGCGTCTGCTGGACGCGGCCGAGGGCTACCGGCGCTGGGCCGTCAACCATCCAGAGCGGTTCAAGCTCCTGTTCGGGACACCACTGCGGGGCTACGCGGCCCCGGCCGACGGCGCCTCCACCATTGCCGCCCGCCGGATGAGTACGATCTTCCAGCGTGAGCTCTTCGGCGGCTTCAGCCCGGAGCAGCTCGCGGCGGCCGACATGCCCCCGCTCTCGCCCCAGTTCCGGGCCTACCTGGACCACCTGCCGCCGGACGGGCCGGGAGTCCTCCCGCCGCCCGCGATCGCCCTGCTTATGGAGGCATGGGGGCGCATGCACGGCATGGTCGTCCTCGAGGTGTTCGGACACACCTCGTTCCTCGGGGACCACGAGGCTGAGCTCTTCCACCTTGCGATGCGCAACATGCTCGCGGACATCCACCGGCGGATTTCGGGGAGCGCGGGCGCCGTTGGAGCCGGGGTGGTGTGAGGTGCGTCCAGATGTGAGGCGCGTCCGGGCGGTGGCGTCAGAGCGCCGCTCGTGCGGCAACGGCGTGCACGGCCCGCGCGTCCACAACTGAGCGAGGGCCGAAGTCCGCCTCCTGGCAGTGACCCGACCGGCAGCACCGGGTGGCCGACCGCCGCTGGGCGGTCGAGGCGTGCTTCGGGCGATACGGAGCCGTTTGAACTGAGTGAACTCACCGGGGCGCGGAGCGGGTCGGACCACAGGCCGGCCGGGAAAGGGCTGTATGGCGCTCGCCCCGTATCTGGGGGCGCCTGGTGTCGTCACCTTGCCTTCACGGGGAAAGGTGCTTCGCAATCGGGCAAGCAATCCGCAGACCTGCGAGCGCCTGACCGATCCGTTCACATGTGGTGGCGTGCCCACCGCACTCCCGGACCTCCCACCTGGTCACAACCGAGGTGGCCGGTGATCTCGCCCTCCTCAGCGGACTCCAGCACTCGCTGGGTCATCTGCTGCGGCAGACCACCGCGCCGGTCAGCTTCATGCCCTCGCCTCGGGTCCGGCCGACCAGCGCTCGCGCCGGACCCTCGCCGGCGGCGGCGAGGGTCCGCACCATGCACTGCATGCTGGACAGCAGCGCGTCCGTGTGGGTGGCGGGCGATGAGGTCCATGGCGAAGAGCGCTCTGGCGTGGATGCGCGGGGGCGAGGCGGTCGGCGTGCACGACGTCGAGGATGTGTCCGGCGCCGCTCGCCCGCAGGGGACGGGACACCGCATGGATGTGGCCGGTGACCCGCCGGCCTGGGCGCGGCTGGGCCCTCCCAGCCGCGCTGGCCTGCCTACCAGGGCACCTCCCCGTTTTCGTCCTGGAAGGTGCCGGTCGGGCCGTCCGCGTCGAGTGTGGCGAGACGTACGACGACCCTCGCGCTCTCCTCCGGCGTCCTGCCGACACCGAAGGCCGCCGTCAGGTCCGTCGCGGTGGTGCCGGGTTCGACGGCGTTGAACTTGATGCCCGGATGGGCCTTGGCGTACTGGACGGTGAGCATGGTGGCGGCGGCCTTGGACGCCGAGTACAGCGCCAGCGGCAAGGCGTACTCCGGACGGTCCGGGTTGGTCACGGCCCAGAAGGATCCGGCGCTGCTGGAGACGGTCACCACGGTGGGGTTCGCGGACTTGCGCAGCAGGGGCAGCGCCGCTTCCGTGACCCGCACGAGGCCGACCGCGTTGGTGTCGAAGGCGCGCAGGGCGGTGGGGCCGTCGAGGGCTCCGTCCCCCAAGATGCCGGCGTTGTTGACCAGGACGTCGAGCCGGCCCTCGGCCGCGTCGATGGCCGCCAACGCGCTGAGCACGGAGGCGTCATCGGTCACGTCGAGCTGCACGAATCTCGCGTCCAACGCCGCCGCGGCCTGCTGTCCGCGCTCGACGTCCCGCGCCCCGAGGTAGACCACGTGGCCCACCGCCAGCAGCTGTCGGGCGGTCTCGAAGCCGATGCCCTTGTTGGCCCCGGTGATCAGTGTGATGGTCATGCAGATCCTCGCAAGTGAAGTGCCCGAGCGGGCCGTTCTCGGTATGCGGACATGTCCAATTGGGTCAGGCGCGAACTTGCAGGTCAGCCGGTCAGCTGCCGGCGCAGTTCACCGGCGTCGTGGAGGGCGGTCATGTGCACGAACCGCCCGTCGCGGACCTGGTAGATGGCGTACTCGACGATCTCGAACGAGGCGCCGGTGGGAGCCACGCCGAGCCAGGGCTTCACGGGGGTGCCGGTGTTGACCAGGCGCGCAGCCAGACGATCACCGTCGAAGAGCAGCTCCTGCAACTCCCAGTGCAGGTCCGGTACCGCGTCTACGTCCTGCCGTTGCACTGCCAGGAGGTCGTCGCGGGTGGCGGGCTCCCCGTTCAACGTGGTCCGGTCGTTGATGAATGCGTCCATGCCATCGAATTGGTGGGCGTTGAGCGCTTCGAGGTAGCGCCGGTAGAACGTGCGCAGATCACTGTCGGACATGTGAGGGGCCTTTCTGTGGGGAGGCTCCGGATCGGGGCCGCGCGTGGAGGGTCAGAGCGGGAATGCCCGCCGCGGCCGCGCCGGACGGCCGCGGCTGCGGAGGGGGCCCGCCGGTCAGCGTCACGTCGGAGCAAGACGCTGTGCTCGGCCCAGGTTGGCGATGAGCTCGTCGCGCGTTTGGTGCGCCAGCGCGGCCCAGGCGGGTTGACCGGGGGCCGTGCGCCACGAGGCGCTCAATGGACTGTTGTTGACGGTGTCGAATCCGAACTGGTCGTAGAGCCGGGTCACGAGGTCGACGGCGTCGGGGAAGTTGCTGGAGGTCGGAAGCGCCAGCCGGTCGGGGGCGCCCGCGGGGCGGCCGGCGGTGGTGATGCGGGGAGCTTGGATATGGGTGAATGCCTGGACGACCCGGGAGGCGGGCAGGTGCTCCTGGCGCAGCTCGAGTACGGTCGTCTCGCCGGAGTCGATGCGGGCGAAGTGACCGTCGCGCCAGATCATGTAGTTGTTCGTATCCAATACGATCTTGCCGGCGAGGGCGTCGACCGGCAGGTTGTTGACCGTTTTCAGCGGGACGGCCACGACGGCGAAATCGCCGGCGGCTGCAGCGTCCGCGGCGCGGGCGGCCCGCGCGGACGGGCCGAGTTCCGCGACCAGGTGCTGCAGGGTTTCCGGTCCGCGCGAGTTGGCGATCACAATGCTGTAGCCGTGGGCCAGGGCCGCCCGGGCGATCTGGCTGCCGACCTCGCCGGCGCCGATGATCCCGATGGTGGGCATGGGTCCGCCTCTCAGATCTGGTTCAGGCCGCCGTCGACGTACAGGCTCGAACCGGTGATGAAGCTGCTCTGCTCGGATGCCAGGAAGGCCACGGCAGCGGCCACGTCCTCCGGGCGCCCGAGCCTGCCCAGTGGCACCCGCGTCACCAGGTGCTGCTTGAACCGTTCCGGGTCGGGGGTCAGCCCCGCCAGGGCGGGGGTGTCGGTCGGGCCGGGGGTGAGGGTGTTGACCCGGATGCCGCGTCCCTTGAGTTCGTTTGCCCAGGTCCGGGCGAACGAGCGCGTGGCGGCCTTGGTCGCCGCGTAGACGCCGAGCTCCGCATCGCCGACGTCTCCGTTGGTCGAGCCGTTCACGATCACCGAGGCGCCGTCGTTGAGCAGCGGCAGGGCCTTTTGGACGGTGAACAGCAGGCCACGGACGTTGATGCCGAACAGGGTGTCGAAGTGCTCCTCGGTGACCTGCTCCAGCGGAGCGAGCGCGGCGACGGCGGCATTCGCGAACAGCACGTCCAGCCCCCCGCCCCGGCTGCGGATGGTGGCGTAGAGCCGATCCAGGTCGCCCAGGTTCGCGATGTCGCCGGTCACCGCAGTGGCCGCAGGACCGATCAGGTCGACGGCCGCGTCGAGTTCGGTCGTGCGCCGGCCGGTGATGAAGACGTGCGCACCTTCAGCTGCCAGCCGGGCTGCAGTGGCCAGGCCGATGCCGGCGCTGCCCCCGGTGACCAGAGCGCTCTTTCCGTCGAGCAGTCCCATGTGTGCCGCCCCTTTCCACTTCTGCAGCGGTCGCTGCAGAAGTGGACCGTAGCACTTCTGTAGCGATCAGTGCGGAAGGGGTAGGGTGTGGGGGTGGAGACGAAACCGACCGGCCCGATCGGCCGACCGCGAGGATTCGATGCCGACGCCGCCCTTGAGCGCGCCATGCTGGTGTTCTGGCAGCATGGCTACGAGGGGGCCAGCACCGCCGGCCTGACGCAAGCGATGGGGATCTCCACCACCAGCATGTACGCCGCGTTCGGCAACAAGGAGCAGCTGTTCCGTAAGGTGTTGGAGCGCTACACCGACGGCCCGAGCGCCTACCTGGCCCAGGCACTGGAGCAGCCGACTGCCTTCGACGTCGCCACCGCCATCCTGGCCGGCACCGTGCGCACCACCACCCGCGCGGGCCACCCCCACGGCTGCCTGGGCGTCCAGGGGGCCCTGACCACCAGTGACTCCGGCCAGGACGTCCGCGCCCTCCTCGTCGACTGGCGCACCACCGGATACGCCCGCATCCGCGAGCGGTTCCGGCGTGCCGTCGATGACGGCGATCTGCCCCCGCAGACCGACCCGGGCCTCCTGGCCCGTTACCTCACCACCCTCGCCTACGGCATCGCCGTCCAGGCCGCGAGCGGCGTCGCCCGCGACGACTTGCAGGAGCTGGCCGACGCCGCCTTGCGCCACTGGCCCCTGTCCTGACACCGCCGTGGCGACGGGGGGCCGTGCCGTGCGGACCTGGCGGGTGATCATCTCTCGGCGGCATGATGGGCAACTTCCCGGGTTGTCGAGCACCGGTTCGTGGCGTGGCGGTGCGGATGCGCGACGGCGACCTGCGCAAATGCTCCGGCTGGGGTGGACGCGCCGGTGCAGTACGGGCCCCGGCTGGCCGCGGTGGTGGTATATCTGCACCCCGTCCGCTCGCTCCAGCTCCTCCATGAGCCCGACATGGCAGAGGGCCGGGTCGAAGACGTCGCCGGTGCCGGGCTCGGAGTGCAGCACCCACACCACCAGGTCCGCGGCCTGGCGCGACAGTCGGACCAGGCCGTTCACCTGCTCGGCGATGTCCAGGTCGGAGGTGGCCCGCCTCCCACAGCGGTCGACCAGCTGGAGGCCGCGGCAGGACTTCGGGCTGTTCAGGCGGCCGGCCGCACCAGGCCCGATTCGTAGGCGAAGACCACCGCCTGGACACGGGCGCGGGCACCGATCTTGGCGAGGATGCTGCTGACGTGGGCCTTGACGGTGGTCGTGGCAATGGACAGCCGCACAGCGATCTCCGCGTTGGACCAGCCGGAGGCGACGGCGGTGAGCACGACACGCTCCCGCTCGGTGAGCGTGCCGATCCCGACTTCCCACTCGGCAGGGAGCGCGGGTTGCAACTGTCGGACGGCGTCGATGAGAGCGCGGGTCAGGCCGGGGGTGATGACGGCGTCTCCAGCGGCTACGACACGGATGGCCGCGGTCAGTTCGCCGGGGGTGGCGTCGTGGAGAAGGAATCCACCGGCGCCGGCGCGCAGGGCGGCGTAGGCGCGCTGCTCGTGGCTGGCGGGGGTCAGGATCAGCACGCGTGGACGGTTCCCTTGCGTTCTGGAGAGTTCGGGGGTCCTGGGGAGAGTGGGGGGCCGTGTGATGCGGCGGATGCTCTCGGTGCCGTCCGAGTCGGAAATGTGACTGTCCATCACCACGACGTCGGGGCACAGTGCGGCGCTCATGCGGACCGCCTCGGCCCCGCTCGAGGCATCGCCGACGACAGTCAGGTCGGGCTCCCCCGCCAGGAGCATGCGCAGTCCGCGGCGCTGCAAGGACTGCTCATTGACAATGAGTACGGAGGTCATGGTGGGCGTTCTCCCAACGGGAAGCCGACTATCGGCCCGGGCTGTGATCGCTGCGAGTGGGTGGTGTGCTCAGTCATCGCCCCACCCAATCTGAACGAAACGATTTCGTTCACTTTGGGTTAATGCTGCGGTTATCGAAACTGCATTCTTGTGGTCTGGGTCACATCTTCGCCGGATGCCGCCGCGCGCTCAGTCGGCACCGAGGGCTCGGTGGATCGCGGTGAGTGTCGCGCTGCCAGGGCCGTGTGCGTGCCGCATCGCGATGGCCACCCCACAGGTGCGCCACGTGGTGCGTCTCCTCGACAGGTGCGGTTCTACGAGGCAAAGGGCTCGATCGCTTCGACCCGCGGGCCCAACAACTACCACGACTACAGCGAAGCAGCCCTGGGCCGCGTCCAGCAGATCCGAGAACCGCTCAACGCGGGCCTGTCGACGCAGGCAATCCGCGCGATCCTTCCCTGCCTGCAATCACCGCGCGATCGTCACGCGATCGCCGACTACCTGGCCGAGCTCCGAAGCGCGCGGAGTGAGCCGCCGCGAGCTGTGATTTCCCCTGTGTTTGAGACGGGGGTGTGAAGCGGGCGATGGTGTGGTGCCGGTCCGCTCGGTCGCCGTCTCCGTTCGACAACAACGCCGCCGAACGGGTAGACCGCATGGGCAAATTCCGGCAGAAGATCTCCGGTGGCATGCGGGCCCTGACCGGCGCGGAACATTTCTGCCATCTGCGTTCTTACCTCGCCACCGCCACTGCCACCGCCACCAAACACGGCATCAATCTGCTCGACGCGCTCGTCCCATTGGCATCCGGCCGACCGTGGGTACCCGCGATCGACTGACCTGATTAGTTACCTTGGGATGAGACGGGCGGGACTGGACTCACATAGAAACGAGTCCAATTTATCCGATCGTCGCGGACGGTCATTACTACGGGTCCGACCAAGAGAGCGGGTAGTCCCTCAAAAGAAGTTCCACTCATTTCCCATTCGGACCACACCTCGGATCCCGAAACCGCTGTCCGCAGCACCCTTGCTTGCAGATCGGGAACTCGGGTAAATATCAAGGACCAGTTCATCAGCACACGCTTCCGCCCGGTAAAACTTTCTGCAGGACGATGCGGCACCTCCGCCGCGTAGTCGGCGGTGAAGCAGTCGGCGACTCGTTGCGCTGAATGCGAATTGATGGCGTCACAAAGGCGACCTACCGCGTCAATTAGGTGCACAGAACTACTCCCTCTCAAGGATTGCGTGTCATTCGATCCTAGCCTGGCCGCATCGGAATATCTGGCCAGGGCCTCACTGATCGATTAGGATCGATTAGTCGTTCGCGCCGGCGCCGCGAAAGTCTGGGACGTCCGAAAGCATGCCGGGAATCTCCGGGTTCAGGGCGCTGCGGCGGCGGTGCAGTTCTTCGATTTTCGCGTACAGGTCAGGGTCATCGTCGTCGCTGATGTCGAAGATGTCGAGGCGTTCGAGCAGCGCCAGGCCCAGATGGTCAGTCCCGATAGTCGCGGGGTGGGTCAGGTACTCGTAGAGGCCGTCGAGGTCCTCAACGACGAAGACACAGCTGTAGTCGAAGTCTCCGCCGAGATCGCGGCCAACCATGAAAGACTTCACGGCCGGGTTGGACCGTCCTTGGTTGCGCCAACTTTCCAAGGCAGCCTCGATTTGCTCGGGGGTGACTTCGGCCTTGGCCTTCGCGCGGTTGATGTGGTAGATCATGGCTACTCCTGTCGTTGTTTCTCACTGCCGAAGAGGGATACCTTTCATGACACAGCCCAGATGGTGGGCCTCATCGCAGGATTGACGCAAATGCGATGAGGACCGATTCGCCGGACGTGTCATGACGAAGCGCAGTGCCGGAATCGCTGCTTTCCGTCGAAATCGGGAGGCGGGATCAAGCCGCGGCCGCGCTCACCTGATCATTGATAATGATGTCCAGGTCGGTGGCGGTGAGGCCGAAGGTGTCAGCCGTTTTTGAGGCGTCCATGAGGAACGGCGAGTACCACTGATAGTCCATTTCGGCCATTTCACGCGCTGTCGGCACGAAAAGCCCAGCTGTGCGCATTGCCGCGCGTGGCATCGGGATCAGTTTGACCGGGGGCCGACCTGCAGCGGCGGCGTAGCGCCGCGCCAGTTCACGGATGCTGATGGCCGGTGGCGACGGCACATGCCACGCCTGACCCCACGCACGCTCATCATTTCCAAGTGCGACCAGGGCCTGAGCCATGTCTCCGTTGAAGGTGAAGGTATGTGGCGCGTCTAGATCGGCAGGCACCCAGGCTGCTCGGCCCGTCTTCATTGCCGGCTCAATGATTATGGAATACAGGCCATTCGAGTCCCTGCCGATGTAGTCGGACCCGCGAACCTCCACAGTGCGAACTCCGGAGTTAAGGGCCTGCTCCCACAGCCGTTTACGGAGACGGCCTTTAGGCCCAGTGGCGGCCATGGCGGTGTCTTCGTTCATCATACCGCCAGGCTGCGGGCCGTAAGCGTACATGCTGCCAGTAATTGCCAACACGGCCCTGTTTGCTTTCGCGGCCGCGATGACCGCATTCTGTATGGGCGGCAACAGCTGTTCCCACATTGTGTAGGAAGGCGGGTTCGCGCAGTGATAGATTACCTTTGCGCCGCGAGCCAGTTCGGTCAAGCGGCCCGGGTCGGAAGCATCCGCGGCGACCCGTTCGACCTGCGGATACTCCGGGCCCGAGCCGCTGCGCGTGACAATGCGGACGCTTTCACCGCGGTCGGCGAGCAGGCGAGCGACATTTGTGCCGATGGAACCGGCCCCGATAACGACATGTATGGCCATGATGAGCTCTTTCACATAGATAGGTGTCCCGGGTTCGTTAAGACTCAGAACAAAGTTCGTCGATGGCCGTTGTGGAAACTAATCGGCCTGAGATTGGGCCGCAGGGCAGACCTCGGATCGGCGGTTCTTCACGTTTCCGTCTGCTGCCGCCTGTCGAGTGAGCCAAGGGCTCGTAGCAATCTCGTCGTCCGTCTTCGTCCTTGGTCACCGGTGGAGTCGCACGAGTCGTGACGCTATCCGGGCCTCGCTGCGATTTGGCAGAGATAGATTTTTCTAACACTGTCAGGTACTACCTCAGATCTTGTGACTGGTGATCGGTGCTGACCGTTTGTCCGGTCACGCTGATGGATGTGAGGGTGGAGCACGTTGAGGGGTGGGCAGAGGAACTGGCTGCCCTGACGGGCGGGTTGGGGCATCTGTTCGCCCGGCCGGAGCCGCGGGAGGTGTTCGCCGATCTGATCGAGGGGCTGCTGTCTGACCTGGGCCGGAAGAACGGCTGGACGATGGCAGGGCGAGCCGGGCATGCCACCCCGCACCGGATCCAGAAGTTTCTGGGCGAGGCATCCTGGAGTGCGGACGGACTGCTGGCCGAGGTGCAGGCTTACGCGGCAAGGGAGTTGGGGGATCCGGGCGCGACGCTGGTGATGGACGACACCCAGGTGATCAAGAAGGGTGACAAGTCCGTCGGGGTCGGCCACCAGCACTGCGGGACGACCGGTGACGTCCGCAACTGCCAAGTCATGGTGATGCTCACCTATGCCGCCGCGAGTGGCCACACCTTCTACGACCGGCGTCTGTACCTGCCGCAGTCCTGGACCGGCGATCGTGAGCGGCGTCGGACGGCCGGAGTCCCGATGAGGTCGCCTTCGCCACCAAGCCGCAGCTGGGCATCGCCATACTGCAGGGCGCGGTGGCCGGTGGGCTGCCGTTCTCGTGGGTGGCTGCCGACGCGGACTACGGCAAGGACCCCACTCTGAGGTCCTGGCTGCACGGGCAGAGGATCCGCTACGTGCTCGCGGTGCCGCTCACGCTGCCGGTTCAGGGCCCGCCGGGCAAGCCGTACCTGCCGAAGGTCGCGGCGCCCGGTGACCTGCTGTACTACGCCACGGTGCGCGAGCAGTGGGAACGCCGCAGCCAGGGCGAGGGCTCCAAGGGACAGCGAGCCTACGACTGGACCTGGTTCGCGGTCTCCCTGGCCGGACAGGTACCGGCCGACGGCTTCGCCCACCAGCTGCTGATCCGCCGCAGCACCGAGAAGAAGCAACTGGCCGGCGGCCGCGTCGACTTCGAGTACGCGTACTTCCTCGTCCATGTCCCGGCCGCCGACCCGGTCACCGAGGCGATCGTGAGGGCCGGGGTCCGCTGGAAGATCGAGGAGAACAACGAACTCGCCAAACAGATCACCGGCCTCGGCCAGTACCAGGTCCGCCGCTGGACCTCCTGGCACCGGCACGTCACCTGCGCGATGCTCGCCCTGGCCTTCCTAACCGTCCAGCACGCCCGCCACCCCGACCCAGAACCAGAACCCGATCTCCCTGGGCAGCGCGCCGGCCCTGACCCGGCAGACGAGGGAAAAGCGCAGGAGATGGCGGGAAGGGAATCAGCTTCTGCGGCATCTTCGGCTGCCTGACCCGCTCCATTGGCGACCGGTCGATCTCGCCCTCGTCGAGCATCAGCCACTTGAAGAACTGCTGCAGTGCCTTGTGCTTGTTCAGCGCCGTCGACGCCGACCGCGTCTCGATCATCCAAGCCTGGAACGCCTCGATGTGCGCGCGACTGACTGCGGTCGGATCCTTGGCCGCCTCGTCAGCCTCAGGGTCCGGCGAATACTCCCCCAGGTAGCGGCCCAACTGGGCAGCTGCCAACAGATAGTTGTAGCGGGTGGTCTCCGGATAGTTCCCCGCCCGCAACGAGCGGTCCCAGTCCCGCAGAAACCCCGACCAGGTCTTGGACAAATCCGTAGTGATCTTGTCCAGGTCCAGCAACGGCATTTGCGCCGACCTCCGAGTAAAGGTGCCGATGAGCGGCATGCTCAACCTCGAAGATCGGAAACGACCCATACGAAAAGGGCCCCCACAGGCTCTCGCCTGCGAAGACCCCTCGCACCGTCGGGACGACAGGATTTGAACCTGCGACCCCTTGACCCCCAGTCAAGTGCGCTACCAAGCTGCGCCACGTCCCGCTGCGGGGTCACGCGGTGGGTTCCGCGTGATCACGCAGGTCAACACTACCGCACGCGTACGGGTGCTGCCGCCGGCCGCTCCGTGACCGGGTCGGCGGCCCGGCTCGCCCGGCGGACCGGGACGAGGAGGGCGGCACCGGCTGCGGTCAGGCAGAACAGCGCGAGCAGCGCCCAGGCGTGGGTGTAGCCGGAGGCGTACGGCAGTCCGGAGGGCTGGAGCCGGCCGGTGACCAGGACGCTGGTGAGCGCGGCGCCGATGGAGCCGCCGATGGTACGGATGTTGGCGTTCATGCCGGTCGCGGCGCCGGTCTGCTCGGGCGGCACGCTGCCGACGATGAGGTTGGCCATCGAGGCGAAGGCCAGGCCGATACCGAGGCCGAACAGTCCGGCGACGACTCCGATCTGCCACTGCTCGTCGTGCCAGAGGGTGAGGAAGCCGCAGGCCAGCGCGCCGAGCGCGGCTCCCGCGGTGAGCTGCGCCTTGGCGCCGACGCGGGGTTCGAGGCGGCCGCCGAGGACGCCCGAGAGGAACATGGCGATGAGCATCGGCAGCATGAGCAGGCCGGACTCGGTGACGGTGGCGCCGAAGCCGTAGCCGGCCGCGGCGGGGGTCTGGACGAAGCCGGGCAGGAAGGACCAGATCGCGTACATGCCGGCGCCGAAGAGGAGGGCGGCCGTGTTGGTGGTCCAGACGGCGGGCAGCCGCATCACGCGCAGGTCGATGAGCGGGGTGGCGGAGCGCGACTCGGTGAGCAGCCAGACGGCGAACAGGACGACGGCCGTGCCGAACAGGCCCAGCACCTTGGCCGAGCCCCAGCCCCACTGACCGGCCTGGCTCAGCGGCAGCAGCAGCGCCACCAGCCAGGCGGAGAGCAGCCCGGCACCCAGCCAACTGACACTGCCCTCGGCCCGCTTGGGCGACTCGGGAACGTACCGGGCGGCGATCAGGACGGTGACCGCGACCACGCCGACCGGGATCCAGAACAGCCAGCGGTAGCCGAGCGCCGAGACGATCGGTCCCGCGGCCACGATGCCGACGCCGCCGCCGGCCGCGATCACCGCGGACAGGTTGCTGATGCTGCCGCTGACCTCGGCCGGGGTGAACTCGTCGCGGATGATGCCGAAGGAGAGCGGGAACAGGGCGCCCCCGATGCCCTGGACGACCCGGGCGATGATCAGGACGCCGATGTTCGGCGCGAGGGCGGCGACCAGACAGCCGGCCAGGACGGCCAGCAGGACGGCGACGAGGGTGCGCTTCTTGCCGACCAGGTCGCCGACCCGGCCGAGTATCGGGGTGAAGACCGAGGCGGACAGCAGGTAGGCCGTCATCACCCAGGTCGCGGTGGACTGGGAGGTGTGCAGGGCGTGCTGGACGGTCGGCAGGGCCGGTGCGACCAGCGACTGGAGCATGGAGAACACGCCGGCACCGGTCGCGAGGACCGCGAAGGTGAGGCGGGTGGACTTCCGGGGCATGAAGGGCCTCTCCGAAATCGGAACGGAGGGAAGGATGAGGGAGACACCGGGCCGCGTCCGGCCATGGCGGTACCGCTCCGCACTGCTAAAGTGGAGGTACCCCTCCACTCTACTGGAGGCGACCCTCCGCTTCAACCGAAGTCGAGGAAACCCTCCGGTTCACCCCTGTCACTCGGGAGGCAGCAGTGACGGACAGCCCGTTCCCCGTCAGCGAGATCGTCGCGTCCCGGAGACCGCACCGTAAGGACGCGGCCCGCAACTACGACGCGCTGGTCACGGCCGCCCGCGAGGCGTTCGCCGAGCGCGGCGCGGACGTCTCCCTGGAGGACGTCGCCCGCCGCGCGGGGGTCGGGATCGGCACCCTGTACCGGAACTTCCCGACCCGCCGCGACCTCTTCGAGAGCGTGTACGCGGACGAGGTCAACGCGCTGTGCCGGGCCGCCGTGGACCTGGCCGGGCTGGAGCCGTGGGAGGCCCTGACCTCGTGGCTGGACCGCTTCACCGGCTACATGGTCACCAAGCGGGCGGTGCGCGAGGCCCTCAACGACGAGTCGGAGATCTTCCAGGCCTGCCGTGACTCGATGTACGCGGCCGGCGGCCCGCTGCTGGAGCGGGCCCAGAAGGCCGGGGTGGTCCGCACCGACATGGAGATCGGCGACCTGCTCCGCATGGTCTCCGGCATCACGGCGACGGCCTTCGACGACGACGCCCAGCGCGACCGCGTCCTCGGCATCGCCCTGGACGGGGTACGCGCCGGCCGTTAGCGGGCGCCGGTCCCCCGTCGGAGTCCCGCGGCTCAGAGCCGTACGACGATGAGCGCGATGTCGTCCCGGCCGCCGTTGGCGACGCCCAGGCGGGCCAGCACGGTGTCGGCGAGCTCCTCGGTGGCCAGATGGGCGAACTCACCGAGTACGTGGGCCAGTTGACGCAGACCGACGTCGATGTCCTGGTCCCGCCGCTCGATCAGCCCGTCGGTGTACAGGACGAGGGTGTCGCCCGGCTTGTACGGCAGGCTCGCCTGCGGGCGCGGGACGTGCTGCGGGCGGGCGCCGAGCGGTGGGTCGGTGGCCTGGTCCAGCAGTTCGCAACTGCCGTCGGGGTGGATGAGCATCGGCGGCGGATGGCCCGCGCTGCTGTAGGTGATCAGACGGCTGCGCATGTCGACGACCGCCTTGACGGCGGTGGTGCCGAGCGCCCCCTCGACGGACCTGGCGTACAGACCGAGCACCTCCAGGGCCTGGGCGGGGCGTTCCAGGGCCCGGGTGGCGGCGGACAGCGCGCTGCGGAGCATGCCCATGACGGCCGCCGCCTCCAGACCGTGGCCGATCACGTCGCCCACCGCGACGGCCAGCCGGTCGGGCGCGATGTCGATGACGTCGTACCAGTCGCCGCAGACGTTGAGGGAGCCGGTGGCGGGCAGGTAGCGCACCGCGATGTCGCGGTGGTGGGCCAGGTCGGGGACGTGGAGCATGGCCTCCTGGAGGATGACGGCGACCTCGCGTTCACGGGTGTGGGCCTGGCGCAGTTCCTCGTTCAGCCGTTGCAGCTCCCGCGCCCGGGCGTACAGTTCCGCCTCCAGGGCCTGCGTCTCCTGCGGACGCTCCGTCGCCCGGACGCCGTCGGGGTGGGTGGCCCGGTACTCCTTGACGAACGAGGTGACGTCCTCGACCCGGTGGATGATGTAGTCCACCTGGCCGGCCGCGCCGAGCACGGGGGTGTTCACCGGGGACCACCAGCGCTCCTCGAAGACCCCGGGCCGGCCCATGACCGGGATGTCGTACTTCTGCAGCGCCATGGTGTCGGGCCGGCCGGTGGCGAGGACCCGGTGCAGGGAGGCGCCGAGGTTCTTGACCCCGTCGGCGTCCGGGTCGGCGGGGTTGTCCGGGAACGCGGTGAAGATGTGCCGCCCGATCAGGTCCTCCCGGGTGCGTCCGGTGGCCGCCAGATAGGCCCGGTTCACGTCGACGATGACCAGATCCGGACCGAGCACCAGATACGGGCTCGGCGTCGCGGCGAACAGCGCCGTGTGATCAACCCGCGATGCCACCGCTGACGCTCCTTCCCGCCTCAACGGCTCCGTCCTCAATCTACGGTCCGCCCTGCGGCCCTGCCCGCTGTGCGGCCTCACGGACCGGCCCGGCCGGCCTCCGGGGACCTGCCCCGGAGGCCGGCCGCGGGCACCCGGCGCGTCGGGGCAGGTCGTGCCAGGCTGGGAATCCGGGCCGGCGGGCCCGCGACGGGTCACCGGGCCGCTGTGCCGCGTACGGCCGCCGGAGCGCTGAGCCCGCCGCCGGGCTGTGCATCGACGCGGACAGCGGTGAGTACGAAAGCGGTGAGTACGGATGAGCACGAGCGCCGCGGACGGCCCGGACCACGGTCCCACCGGTGCCCGGAACGGACCCGCGGTCTCCCGTCGGGACTTCGACGCGCTCTTCGAGGCGGTCCGCACCTGGGGCCGCTGGACCCCGGCCGACCGCGGCGCCTGGAACCGGGTGACCGCGGAGCAGGTACGACAGGCTACGACCGCCGTGCGATCCGGCCTGGTCGTACCGCTGGCGCTGCCGTGGAACACCGTGCCCGGCCCCGACAACCCCAGGCCCGCCCTGCACCACATGACCGATCTCGGCGACGTGGAGAGCCCGGAGCCCGCCACCCACAAGGACTTCATCGCCGCCGACTACCACGGCAAGGCCGTCACCCATCTCGACGCGCTGTGCCACGTCTCCTACCGGGGGCGGCTGTACGACGGCCGGACGGCGAAGGACGTCGTCGGCGCGGCGGGCGCCCGTTTCGGAGCGGTGTCGGCGCTCGGCCCCCTCGTCACCCGGGGCGTGCTCCTCGACCTCCCCGCCGTCCTCGGGGTCCGCTGGCTGGAGCCGGGGCTGGCGGTGCACGAGCAGGACGTCATCGCCGCGGAGCGGGCACTCGACGTGCGGATCGGCGAGGGCGACGCGGTGCTCCTGCGCTCGGGGCGGACCCGCCGTCGCGCGGACCTCGGCGCCTGGGACCCGGACGCGGCCTGTGCGGGCTTCCACGTGGACGCCGTACCTCTGCTGGCCGAGCGCGGCATCGCGCTGCTCGGGGGTGACGGCGACAGTGACGTACGGCCCTCCCCCGTGGCCGGTGTGCACTCGCCCGTCCACGCCCTCGTCGTGGCCGCGATGGGGGTGCCGCTGCTGGACAACCTCGACCTGGAGGCCCTGTCGGCCGCGACGGGGCGGGCGGGGCGGTACGAGTTCCTGCTCGTGGTGGCGCCGCTGAACATCCCGGGCGGGACGGGCTCGCCGGTCAACCCGGTCGCCGTCCTGTGACAGCCAGTACGCGAGGTCCGTAATCTCACGTATATCCTATTGTTGTAGTAAAGCTTCTTGGAGCGAAACGGCCTCTGCGGACGCGAGTGAGGCGAAGCGTGGTTCGGGGCGGCGGGAAAGCGGCAGCGATGGGGCGTGCGACAGACGGCAAGGGGCCCGCCCGCTCACGTGAGCGTTTTCTGCAGGGCGAGGCGGTCGAGGCAGGCGTACGCACTCCCATCTCGCACTCGTGGCAACGCTGCCGGGCCCTGGGACTCTCCCCCGACCAGCCCGGGCTCCCCTTCCGGGACGACTTCGAGCGTGATGCCAGGATCATCCGTGCGGCCGTGCCGGTGCTCGACCGGCTGCAGTCCTGGTTCGCCGGCAGCAGGATGAACATCTCCGTCGCGGACGCGAACGGGACCGTCCTGTTGCGCCGTTTCGGAGAGGCGTCGCTGGCCAGAAGCCTCCCGGCGTTCCAGCGCGTCCCCGGGTTCGTGTTCGCCGAGCGGTACGCCGGCACCAACGGGATCGGGCTCGCACTGGCGGAGCGGCAGCTCGTCCAGGTCTACGGCGCCGAGCACTTCGCCGAGCGCGCGCAGGGCAACGCCTGCCGGGCACTGCCCGTCCGCGACCCGATCAGCGGCCGCATCGAGGGCGTCCTGTGCCTCGGCTACCCGCGCAGCGCCGAGGACCCGGCGCTGGCCACCGTGATACGCCGGGCGGCCCACGCCATCGAGAGGCGGCTGCTCGGACAGAGTTCCGAACGCGAGCGGGCCCTGCTGCGGGCGTACCTGGACACCGGCGCCGAGACCGCCGCCGGACCTCACCACCGCCTGGGGCTCGGCGAGCCGGCCCTCGGGATGCGCCCCGGTGACCGGGCGACCCTCATGGAGAAGGCCGTCGAGCTGATCTCCTGGGCGCAGCGAGCCGCCGTCCACGTGACCCTGTCCGACGGCCGGCGGGTCACGCTGGTCAGCCGTCCCGCGACGACCGCCACCGGCGTGCAGGGGTTCGTCATCGAGGCCGTCCTGCCCGGACCCGCACCGCACGAGCCCCTCCTCGTCCCGTGGCCGGCCGAGGAGCCGCGGCGCCCGACCCTCCTCCCCGCCGACTTCGCCCACGACCTCGCCAGGTCCGCCGAACCTGCGGCGTCGTCCGTGCCCGGCGCTGCCGTCCGGGTGACGTCCGCCGTTTTCACCGTCCCGCCGACCGCGGCCGTCCCCGTCGTCGTGGCGCCCGGCACCGTGACCGGTACCGCTGCGCCCGGCCTCGTACCTCTCCGCGCCGAATCGCGCGGCGCCGCTGCCTCGGCGGGCGGTCCGGGCGGCGCGCCGGGCGAGGGCATCGGAACCGCAGGCGGCCCCAGCGGCACGGCGGGCCGTTCCGGATACGAGGCCGGATACGAGGTCGGCGCCGGAACCGGCCCCGGCGCCGCGACAGACGGTCGCGGCTCGCCGCCCCCGGCGAAGCCCCCGGCAGAATCCCCGGCGGAGCCCCCGGCCAGAGGGCTCGTGCTGGTGGGAGAGCCGCATGTGGGGCGGTACGCCCTCGCCGCCCGTCGCCGCCTGGAGCTGCTGACCGATGCCAGCACGCGCATCGGGACCACCCTGGACGTGCGGCGGACCGCCGAGGAACTCGCCGAGACGGCGGTGCCGCGGCTGGCCGACTACGTCACGATCGACCTGCCCGAGGCCGTGCTGCGGGGCGAGGAGGCCACCGATCCCTTCTCCGACCTGTACCGCACGGTGGTCCACGGCATCGCCGACGACTGTCCGTTCCACCCGGTCGGCAAGCGCGTCGACTACGGCCCGGCCACCCCGCACCTGCGCTGCCTGGCCGACGGGCAGGCCGTGCTGGAACCGGACCTGAGGGCCGCCATGGGCTGGCTCGCCCACGACCCGCCGCGCACCGAGGTGATGCTGGCCCACGTCCACTCGCTCATCGCCGTCCCCCTGGTGGCTCGCGGCGTCGTCCTCGGCGTGGCCGCCTTCTACCGTGGGCGGCACCCCGCGCCCTTCGACGACGACGACCGCTCGCTGGTCCAGGAACTCGCCGGCCGCGCCGCCCTGTCCATCGACAACGCCCGGCGCTACACGCGGGAGCGCACCATGGTCCTGACCCTGCAGCGCAGCCTGCTCCCGCAGGGGCTGCCCGACCAGGACGCCGTCGACGTGGCCCATCGCTACCTGCCCGCGGAGTCGGACGTGGGCGGGGACTGGTACGACGTCATCCCCCTCTCCGGCACCCGGGTCGGCCTCCTGGTCGGTGACGTCGTGGGCCACGGCATGCTCTCGGCCGCCACCATGGGACGGCTGCGCACCGCCGCCCGCAGCTTCGCCGAACTCGACTTCTCCCCGGACGAGGTCCTCACCCACCTCGACAACCTGGTGGGACGCCTCGACCGGGAGGACCCCGCCGCGGGCGAGACGGGCATCTTCGGCGCGACCTGCCTGTACGCCGTCTACGACCCGACCACGCAGCAGTGCACCATGGCCCGCGCCGGGCACCCTCCGCCCGCGCTCGTCCACCCCGACGGCACGGTCACCTTCCCGGACCTGCCCGCCGGGCCCCCGCTGGGCCTCGGCGGCCTGCCCTTCGAAGCCGTCGACATCGACCTCCCCGAGGACAGCCGACTGGTCCTCTACACCGACGGGCTCATCGAGGGCCGCAACCGCGACGTGGACCTGGTCCTCAACCGGTTGCGCGGCGCCCTCGCCCGCCCGGACCGCACACCCGAGGAGATCTGCGAGACGCTTCTGGACACGGTGGCCCCGGACCACCCCCGTGACGACATCGCCCTGCTCGTCGCCCGTACCCACGCCCTGGCCCCCCATCGGATCGCCACCTGGGACCTGCCCGCCGACCCCTCCCTCGTCAGCGAGGTCCGCTCCTCGGCGCTGCGCCGGCTGACCGACTGGGGACTCGAGGATGCCGGGTTCGCCGCGGAGCTGGTGCTGAGCGAACTGGTCACCAACGCCATCCGCCACGGCTCCGGCCCCGTCCGGGTACGTCTGCTGCACGGCCGGACCCTGATCTGCGAGGTCTCCGACCGCAGCAACACCGCCCCGCACCTGCGCCGGGCGGCCACCACCGACGAGGGCGGCCGCGGCCTGTTCCTGGTGGCCCAGCTGGCGCGGAGCTGGGGTACCCGCTACATCCGGCAGGGCAAGGTCATCTGGGCCGAGTGCGGGCTCGACGCCGCCTGAGGCGGTGGGCGGCCGAGCCGTGGGGCGGCCCACATGGCTGACCCGTTGGTGTCACCACAGGCATCGAATCCGGCATCCCATCCGGCATTCAGGTGTGTAATCCGAAATGCGGAGATTTGTCCCACTAGTATCACCGGGGAGAGTCGGGAAGAAGAAGACGCCAGGCCGACCCCCGGAGCTGTCCGTGCACGAGCCTCCCGACCCCCTGGTACGGATCCGCGGGCTCGCCAAGCGGTTCGGCGGGACCCTCGCGCTGGACGGGGTCGATCTCGACGTGCGGGCCGGCAGCGTCCTCGCCCTGCTCGGCCCCAACGGTGCCGGAAAGACCACGCTCATCAAGGTGCTCGCCGGGGTCCATCACGCCGACGCGGGGTCGGTCACGGTGGCCGGGCATCCGCTCGGAAGTCAGGCCGCCGCCCGCAGCATGTCCTTCATCCACCAGGACCTCGGGCTCGTGGAGTGGATGACCGTCGCCGAGAACATCGCCCTGACCACCGGATATCCGCGCCGCGCCGGACTGATCTCCTGGCGGCGGACCCGGGAGCGCTGCGCCGGGGCCCTGGAGACGGTCGCCGGACACCTCGATCCGGACGTGCCGGTCGCGCGGCTCGGTCCGGCGGAGCGTTCGCTGGTCGCCGTCGGCCGGGCGCTGGCGGCCCGCGCACGGCTCGTCGTGCTCGACGAGCCGACCGCCCGCCTGCCCGCCGCGGACTGCGCCCGGCTCTTCCGCGTGCTGCACGCCCTGCGGGACCGGGGGCACGGCATCCTCTACGTCACCCACCGCATGGACGAGGTGTATCAGGTGGCCGACGCCTTCGCCGTCCTGCGCGACGGCCGGCTGGTCAGCCACGGCCCGCTGGCGGGCCACAGTCCCGCCCGGCTGGTCCGCGACATCGTCGGCGCAGCGCCCGCCCACGACATCGCCGGCGCAGAACCGGGCCGCCCGCTTCCCCCCACTGTCCCCGCGGGCGGCCCCGCCGTCCTGGTCCTCGACGGCGCCCGGACCGCAGGCACGGCGGCGATCGCCCTGGAGCTGCGGGCCGGGGAGGCGCTGGGCCTGGTCGGCCTCTCGGGCGCCGGGCACCTGGAGCTCGGCCGCGCCCTGGCCGGCGCCCGGCCCTTCCTCGGCGGCCGGGTCCTCCTGGGCGGGCGGCCCTACCGGCCCCGGTCGGTCGCGGACGCCGTCGCGGCCGGGGTCGGCCTGGTGCCCGGCGACCGGCAGCGTGAGGGCTGTGCCATGGGGCTGACCGTGCGCGAGAACCTGCTGGCCAATCCCCGGGCGGGCGGGCTGCCCGCGCTGCGCTGGACCGGTCCCCGCCGCGAACGTGCCCGGGCCGCGGAGCTGATCGAACGGTTCGCGGTGCGGCCCCGCGACGGCGAGGCGCCCCTCGCCACCCTGTCCGGCGGCAACCAGCAGAAGGTCCTGATCGGCCGCTGGCTCGGCGTGGACCTGCGGTTGCTGGTCCTGGAGGAGCCGACCGCGAGCGTGGACGTCGGAGCCAAGGCCGCGGTCCACCGCCTGCTCGACGAGGCGCTGGCCGGCGGACTCGCGATCCTTCTCGTCTCGACCGACTTCGAGGAGGTGGCGGGCGTGTGCCGACGCGCCCTGGTGTTCGTCCGCGGCCGCGTGACCACGGAGCTGAGCGGTGCGGACCTCACGGTCACCGGGCTCGCCCGGGCGGCCTCGGCCCTGCCGGCCCCCGGAACCACCACGGGCTCATGACCGCAGCGCCGCCGCCCTCCGCCCCCCGCTTCCGGCCGTTCCGGCGGGGTCCGGCCCGGCACCTCGCGGGCGCCTACGGACTTCTGGTCCTCACCGCGCTGCTCGTCGTGGTCTTCTCCCTCGCGCTGCCGCACACGTTCCCCACCCGGGACACCCTCGACTCGATCCTGTCCAACCAGTCGATCCCGGCCGTCCTCGCGCTCGCCGCCATGGTCCCCGTCGTGACCGGCTCCTTCGATCTGTCCCTCGGCTACGGTCTCGGCCTGGCCCACGTCATGGTGCTGCAGCTCGTCGTCGACGCCGCCTGGCCCTGGCCCTGGGCCTGCCTCGCGGTGATCGCCGGGGGCGGCGTGATGGGGGTTCTCAACGGTGTGGTCGTCGAGTTCGGCCGGATCGACTCGTTCATCGCGACCCTCGGGACCGGCAGCATGCTGTACGGCGTGACCGGCTGGGTCACCGGCGGCGGCAGGATCGTCCCGGGCCCGGCCGGTCTGCCGGCCGCCTTCACCGACCTCTACGACGCCACGCTCCTCGGCCTGCCACTGCCCGCGTTCTACGTCCTCGCCCTCGCCGTCGTCCTCTGGGTGGTGCTGGAGCGGCTGCCGCTCGGCCGGTGCCTGTATGTCATCGGTGCCAATCCGCGCGCCGCCGAACTGGTCGGCATTCCGACCCGCAGGTACACCGTCTACGCGTTCGCCGCGTCGGGGCTGATCGTCGGCTTCGCCGGGGTGCTGCTGGCGGCTCAGCAGCAGATCGGCAATCCCAGCGTCGGTCTCGACTATCTGCTGCCCGCGTTCGTCGGCGCGCTCCTCGGCTCCACCGCGATCAGACCCGGCCGTCCCAACGCCTTCGGCACGCTGGTCGCCGTCGCCGTGCTCGCCGTCGGCCTCACCGGCATCGGACAGCTGGGCGCCGCGTTCTGGACGGTCCCCCTGTTCTACGGCGGCACGCTGCTGCTCGCCGTCGGTCTGGCCGGCTACTCCGCCCGCCGGCTGCGCTCCGGGGCCGACGCGGCCCGCGACGCACCGGCCGCCGCGCCGCACCCGCCGACGGCGGCATCCGGCGGCGGCACCGCGCCATGACCCCCACCAGGGACGCCCGCACCCGCAAGGCCGGCGCTCCCCGGACCGGCGGGGCCCGGGCCGTCGCCCTCGCGCTGCTGGCCGCGGCAGCTGCCCTGGCCGGCTGCCAGCGCGGTTCGTCGAACGGCCCCGCGGTCACCACCACCGGCCCCGGCGGCTGTCCCGCCGTCCAGGCCTCGGCCGGGGCCGCCGTCGCACGGGCGGAGCGGACCGGCACCGCCTGGAACGGACCGGCCACCGGCCCCGCGGCGGTGTCCGGCAGGACGGTCGTCTTCGTCGCGGAGACCATGACCAACCCCGGCGTCGCGGGCGTCGCGAACGGCCTGCGGGAGGCCGCGCACGTCATCGGCTGGGACGTCCGGGTGATCGACGGAGCCGGCAGCCCCGCCGGCATCCAGGCGGCCATGAGCGAGGCCGTGGCCCTGCGGCCCTCGGGCATCGTCATCGGCGGCTTCGACCCCGGCTCGACGGCACAGCAGGTCGCCGAGGCCGGCGCGGCCGGCATCCCGCTCGTGGGCTGGCACGCGGTGGTCGCCCCGGGCCCCAGCAGACGGCCCCCGCTCTTCACCAACGTCACCACCCGGGTCCAGGACGTGGCCGGCATCAGCGCGCAGTGGATCATCGCGCAGTCCGACGGCCGGGCCGGGGTGGTCCTGTTCACCGACGCCTCGGTCCCGTTCGCGAGGACCAAGTCCGAGCTGATCAGGAAGAAGCTCGCCACCTGCGCCGGCGTGCGGCTGCTCGCGTACGAGAACATCCCGATCCCGGACGCGAGCAGCCGCACCCCGCGCGAGATCGCCTCGCTGCTCGCCCGCTTCCCGGACACGTGGACGCACTCCGTCGCCATCAACGACCTGTACTTCGCCGACGCCGCCCCCGCGTTCCGCGCGGCCGGCCGCAAGGGGACCGGACCGCCCTTCAACATCGGGGCCGGGGACGGCGACCCGTCCGCCTTCCAGCGCATCAACAGCAGGCAGTACCAGGCCGCCACCGTTCCCGAGCCGCTGTCGCAGCAGGGCTGGCAGATCGTGGACGAGTTCAACCGCGCCTTCTCCGGCCGTCCGGCCAGCGGCTACGTCGCCCCCACCCACGTCTCGACAGCCGCCAACAGCGCCGGAGCCACGACCTGGGACCCACCGGGCTACCGCGAGGCCTACCGGAGGATCTGGGGCAGATGAGCCGCTCGGTCCCGCCTTCCGGTCCCAGCGGCGTCCGGACGCGCGGTGTTGCGGGCAGGTCCCCGGCCGCGGTCACGCGACACTTGAGGGAGACGGCCGGCGAGCGGGGCGGGGAGGCGAGCGTGGTGATCGCCGTCAATCCGACGGACAGCGGCTCGCTGCTCGCTGCCTTCGGCGCGCTGGGCGTCCTGGCGGTGATCTTCGCCGAGTCCGGGCTGCTGGTCGTCGGCTTCTTCCTGCCGGGTGACACGCTGCTGTTCCCGGCCGGTGTGCTGTGCGCGGCGAACGCGGACCGGGCGCCGCGGCTGGAGCTGTGGCAGGTGCTGGTGTGCGCGGCCGTCGGCGCGGTGGCGGGCGGGCAGGTCGGCTATCTGATCGGCCGGCACGGCGGGCGGCCGCTGCTGGCCCGTACCTCCCGGCCGCGGGTGCGGGAGGGCACCGCCCGGGCGGAGGAACTGCTCGCCCGCTACGGGTACGGCAAGGCGCTGGTGATCGGCCGTTTCGTGCCGATGCTCCGGTCGGTGCTGCACCCGGCGGCGGGGGCGCTCGGGGTGCCGGTACGGCCGTTCACCGTCTGGCAGGCGGTCGGCGGAGTCCTCTGGTCCCAGACCTTCGTCCTCGCCGGGTACGCCCTGGGCTCCTCGGTCTCCCACATCGACCGCTATCTGCTGCCGCTGGTCGGCGCGATCGTGGTCCTGTCCCTGCTGCCGCTGCTGCTGGAGGCACGCCGGGCACGCCGCGACCGCTGACCCCGCTCAGGGCTCCCAGTGCGCCAGGCGGTGCAGGGCCGCGGCGGTCTCCGTGAAGCCGTCGGCGCCGAGCAGGGCGCGCAGCTCGGCGTTGAAGCCGTCGATCTCCGGCCGGGCCAGGGCGAGCGCACCGGCACCGCGCTCGGTCAGTTCGAGTACGACCGCGCGGTGTTCGCTCGGGTGCCGGTGCCGGGTGACGAGGCCGGCGTCCGTGAGCCGCCGGACCAGCGCGGTGATGCCGGACTCGCGCTGCTGGAGGACCTGGGCCAGCCGCTGCTGGGTGATGCCGGGCTCGTCGCTCACCGCGAGCAGTGCGCCGAGTTGGGCGGTGGTGATCCCGGCGGCGGACAGCAGGCGCCGGTCCGCGGTGGTGCGCAGCTGGTGGGCGGCGCGTTGCAGCAGGAAGAAGAGGCGCTGGTCGGGCTCGGGCATGGGCGGAATCTTGACAGAGGAGACGGTCCGGCGCCATTCTCACTTCACTAGTGAATCGAAACCCGGTGTGGGGTGGCGAGTGTGACCGACACGCCTGATCTGGCCTTGGCCCGGAAGGTCCTGGCGGCCCAGCCCTTCAGCGTCCTGGTCGGTACCCGGCTGGTGGCCTTCGGCGACGGCGGGGCGACGCTGGAACTGGACAACCGCGCCGAACTGCGCCAGCAGTACGGATACGTCCACGGCGGGGTGCTCGCCTACGTGGCGGAGAACGCGATGGCGTTCGCGGCCGGTACCGGGCCGGGGAGCCGGCCCCTGACAGCCGGGTTCACCATCGACTACGTGCGCCCGGCGGACGGCGAACTCCTGCGCGCCCGGGCCCGGGTGGTGCGGGCCGGCCGCTCGCTCGCCGTCTGCCGCTGCGAGGTGGCCAACGTCGGGGCCGACGGCGGCGAGAGCGTGTGCGCCGTCGCCCAGGGCACGATCTCGTTCGCGTCGGCCGACGGTTCCGGCAGCCGCTGACGGCGCGCCCGCGGTCAGTCCGCGGCCGGCAGGACCAGCCGGAACGTGCAGCCGCGGCCGGGTGCCGTGTCGAGTTCGAGGCGGCCGCGATGGCCCTCGGCGATGGTCGCCGCGATGGCCAGGCCGAGGCCGCTGCCGCCGTGGGCGCGGGACCTGGACGGGTCGGCGCGGTAGAAGCGCTCGAAGACGTGCTCGGCGTCGGACGCGGCGAGGCCGGGGCCCTCGTCGGCGACCTCCAGGACGGCCACCGTCCCGCCCAGGGGCAGCGGAGCGGAGGCCGAGTAGCGTCCCGGGCGGTTGGTGCCGCCGGCCCGGAAGCCGGCCGTGGTGACGCCGACCCGCACGTGCACGGGGGTGTTCGGCGGGGTGTGGGTACGGGCGTTCGACAGCAGGTTCTCCACGATCTGCCGCAGCCGGTGCGGATCGCCGACGGCCGGGACGATGTCCAGCTCCCCGCCGTCCTCGCCGTCGTCGCACAGCGGGCCGAGGTCGGTCGGATGCCCCCGGCCGTGCACGGCGGCGCCGCTCACCGCGTCGGCCGCCAGCGACAGCAGGTCGACCGGTTCCGACTGGTACGCCGGCTCCTTGTCGAGGGTGGCGAGCAGTTGCAGGTCGTCGACGAGGAGACCCATGCGCTCGGCGTTCTGCACGATCAGCCGCTGCGCCTCCCGCTCCTCCTCCGCCGGGCGGCGCTCGGGACGCAGCGCGAGCTGGGCGTACCCCTGGATGGAGGTGAGCGGGGTGCGCAGTTCGTGGCCGGCGTCGGCGACGAAGCGGCGCAGCCGGGCCTCGGATGCCTCGCGTTCCGCCAGCGCCCGCTGCAGCCGGTCCAGCATCGAGTTCAGCACCCTCCCGAGCCGGCCGATCTCGGTGTGCGGGTCGGTGTCGGGCAGCCGCAGGTCCGGCCGGCTCTCGGTGATGTCGGCCGCGGTGCGCTCCATCCGGGTCAGCGGCAGCAGTCCCAGCCGTACGACCGACCGGCCCAGGGCGAGCAGGGCGGCGATCGTGACGGCCAGCAGCACGCCGTCCAGCCAGAGGAGTTTCGACGTGGTGCCGTCGACCGTGTCGAGCGGCAGGGCGACCACGATCTTCGTGCCGTCGTCGCCGTCCCGCAGGACCACGCGCCAGTGCCCGCCTCCGGAGACGGCGGGCAGGGTGCTGGGCGTGCCCTCCCGCAGGTTCAGGTTCCGGGCGGACTCGGGCAGCTCGGGCGCCGGCTTGTCCTTCGAGCCGAGCGCCGTCCTCATGAGGTGGTTCTCGGCGTCGTAGACGTAGATCCGGAAGTCCGAGGGCAGTGCCGACTGCTGGCTCTGTTCCGCCTTGGACTCCCGCAGAGCCTTGAGGAACGCGGGCGACGGCGGCTGGAAGCCGGTCAGCTGCTGGTCGACCCGGTCCACCAGCCAGGAGCGCAGCACGAAGAACCCGGCCAACTGGGACGCGAGCACCGCGGCGGTGGCCAGCAGGGTGACGCCGATGATGAGCCGGCCGCGCAGGGACGTGAGCGCGGCGGCGGGACGGCGCCTCACGACTCCGACGCCTCCTGGTGGTCGCGGGGCAGCCGCAGGCAGTAGCCGACGCCGCGGACCGTGTGGATCAGCGGCGGGTCGAACCGGTCGATCTTGCGGCGCAGGTACTTCACGTACGTCTCGATGATGCGCTGGTCCCCCGCGAAGTCGTAGCTCCAGACGTGGTCGACGATCTGGGTCTTGCTCACCACCTGCCCGGCGTTGACCAGCAGGTAGCGCAGGAGCCGGAACTCCGTGGGGGACAGGGCGACGTACTGGCCCGCGCGGTGCACCTCGTGCGCGAGCTCGTCCAGTTCGACGTCGGCGTAGCGCAGCACGCCGACGGGCGCGGGCGGCTCGGGGGCGGCGGCGGTGCGGCGCAGGATGGCCTCGATACGGAGCAGGACCTCCTCGATGTTGAAGGGCTTCGCCACGTAGTCGTCGCCGCCCGCCGCCAGGCCCTTGATGCGGTCGTCGACCCCGGTGCGGGCGGTCAGGAACAGCACGGGTACGTCGTTCCCGGCCGCCCGCAGCCTGCGGGTCACCTCGAAGCCGTCCAGGTCCGGCAGCATGACGTCGAGGAGCATCAGGTGCGGCTGCACCCGCTCCACCTCGACCAGCGCGGACTGCCCGCTGTCCGCGCCGCTCACCTCGTAGCCGCCCGCGAGGCGGAGGGTCGATTCCAGCAGCGTGCGGATGCTGGGCTCGTCCTCCACGACGAGGAGCCGGTACCTGGATTCCGCGGTCGCGGACGGCGGGGTCATGGTGCGTTCTTCCGTTTCTCTCAGTGCCGGTCGGCCGCGCAGTCGTACAGGACGGTGGCGCCGCCGAAACCGGCGGTGCCGCTCGTGCTCGTACCGGACGAGCCGCCGTACGCGGAGGCGGGGACCTTGGTGCAGTTCTTCGCGATCCACTGGGTGCGCTGCTGCCCGGCGCCACTCGCTCCGCGCGGGCCCCCGGTCGTCCCACCGGCCCCCGAGTCGGTGCCGAGCACGTAGCGCAGTTCGCCGTTCGTCGTCCACTTCGCCAGCTGGTCGGTGGACGGGACGTTGTCCATGCCCGTGAATCCGCCCATGCCGATCACCGTCTCGTCGCTGTTCAGTATGAACGCGGCGGCAGCCGTGGCGCCGCTCGCCACGGCCAGCTTGATCCGTGCGTTCGGCGCGTTCTTGACGGCATAGGCGAGGATCTTGCGCTGCTCGCCGGTGAGCTGGGCGCCCCCCATCCCGCCACCCATGCCGCCCATCCGCCCGGCCATCCCGCCCTCATTGCCGCCCGAGCCGCCCGGGAACGACGGCATGCCCTGGCCCGCGGAGGCTCCCGAGCCCGCCGAACCACCGGCCGGCATCCCGGACGGCCTACCCGACGGCATCCCGGAGCCGGAACCAGCACCGGTGCCTCCGCCGGGCAGGCCCGGCATGCCGGACGGCATCCCCGAGGGCATCCCCGGTCCTCCGGCCCCGCCGGCCGCGCCCGGGCCCGGCATCCCCCTGCCACCGAACATCGAGGTCATGGGCCCGGCGGTCGGGTTGGTACCGCCCATGCCCTGGTCCTTGGACCCGGACTCGCTCACCGCCCACGCTCCCGGCGCCAGCAGCACCGCGAGAACCGCCGCCAGCGCCGTCGCGGGCACCAGCCTCCCGCGCTGCCGTACCAGGAACAGCAGGACGACGGCGGCACAGCCCGCGAGCAGCACCGGCCAGACCAGCCAGCCGTTCCAGTCCGGGTCGCGGCGGATGACCACGGCGGCCCAGATCACCGTGGCGGCGACCGCAGCGGCCCCGGCCACCGGCGCCCAGCGGACCCCGGTGCGGTGCAGCCGGGCCAGGAGGACGAAGCCGCCACCGCACAACGCGGCGACCGCCGGGGCGAGTTGGGTGGTGTAGTAGGGGTGGAAGATGCCCTCCTGGGTGCTGTAGACCGCTGCGCAGACCACCAGCCAGCCGCCCCACAGCACCCACCCCGACAGGGGCAGCAGGTCGGTCGCGCTCAGGCGTCCCCGGCGGCGCAGCACCTCCGAAGCCACCGCCACGGCGAGCAGCACGCCACACGCCGGCAGCAGCCAGCTGATCTGCCCGGCCACCTGGTCGTTGAAGAGGCGCCCGGCACCGGCCTCGCCGCCGAACGCACCGCCGAAGCCCTGGGACGTGTCACCGCTGGAGCCGAAGATCCGGCCGAAACCGTTGTAGCCGATGATCAGGTTCCAGGCCGAGCCGTCCTCGCTGCCGCCGATGTAAGGGTGGTCGCCGGGCCACAGGGCCACCATCGCGACCCACCACATCGACGACACCAGCAGCACCCCCGTGGCCGCCGCGAGCCGCCACAGCCGTGCGGCCCAGGTGCCGGCCGCGCCGATCAGCCAGGCGGCGGCGAAGGCGGGCAGGACCATCCAGGCGGCGAGCATCTTGGTGAGGAACCCGCAGCCGATCAGGAAGCCGCAGGCGCACAGCCAGTACGTCGCCGCCCTGCCCTCGGCGCGCAGGGCCCGGGTGAGGGCGTAGGCGGCCGACACCAGCAGCAGCACGAGCAGGCTGTCCGGGTTGTTGTCCCGGTCGATGGCCACCGTGATCGGGGTGACCGTGAGGACCAGGGCGGCGAGCAGCGCGGCCCGCTCGCCCGCCCAGCGGCGCACGGTGCGGTGCAGCACGAACACCGCGGCCACGCCCTCGATGGTCTGCGGCAGGACCAGCGTCCAGCCGTGCAGACCGAATATCTTGCTGCTGATCACCTGCGGCCACAGCGCGGCCGGCGGCTTGTCGACGGTGACCACGCCGGCCGGGTCGAAGGAGCCGAACAGGAAGTTGGTCCAGTTCTGGCCCATCGACTTCACGGCCGCCGAGTAGTAGCTGTTGCCCCAGCCGAGCGAACTCAGCGACCAGGCGTACAGGACGGCGGCGAGGACGAGGATCGCGCCGAGTGCCGCCGGCGCCGCCCAGGCGGGCAAGGAGCGGCTCGCGCCGTCCTCGGCGGTGGGGTCGGCGGCCGTCGCGGGCGTCGCCACCGTGTGAGCGGATGTGTTCATGGGAGGGAAGTCGCTCTCGTCGGGGGTCAGTGGGCGGCGCTGCGGAAGACGGCGGTGCGCAGGACGACGAACCGGACGGCGGTCACCACCAGGGAGGCGGCCATCAGGACGAGCGTCTCGGCCGCCGTGGAGGCCGAGGGGTCGGCCTGCTTGAAGAGGACCACCGCGAGTGACGTGACGAGATAGCCGAGCACGAAGAGGACGCCGGCGCCGAGGTGGGCGCGGCCCGCGCGGGCCGCCGTGTGGCGGAAGGTGAGGCGGCGGTTGGCCTCGGTGTTCAGCAGGGTCAGGACCAGGAGCGAGAACAGGTTCGCCAGGGCCGGTGACCACCAGGAGCGCAGCAGGGCGTAGAGCAGCGCCTGGCCGACGGTCGAGGCGATGCCGATGGCGACGAAGCAGCCGACCTCCCAGGACAGCACGGTGCGCCGGGTGGAGGGAGTGGCGAGTACGGCGTCCGGGTGCTCGGCGGCCGGTGCGGGGCGCTGGTCGAGCTCGACGCGGGCGGCCCCGGAGGCCTTGGCGCGGGCCATCCGCCACAGTCCGCGCAGGTCGTCACCGGCGGTGCCGACCACGTCGACCCGGGTGTCGACGTCCTCCACCCAGTCGACCGGGACCTCGTGGATGCGCAGCCCGTTGTGCTCGGCCAGCAGCAGCAGTTCGGTGTCGAAGAACCAGGCGTCGTCCTGGGTCACTTCGAGCAGCGGGCCGAGCACCTCGGTGCGGGCGGCCTTGAAGCCGCACTGCGCGTCCGTGAACTTGACGCCGTGGGTGAGCCGGATGATCGCGTTGTAGCAGCGGGAGATGAACTCGCGCCGGGGTCCGCGCACGGTGCGCGCCCCCGGCGCCAGCCGGCTGCCGATCGCGATGTCGGAGTGGCCGCTGGCCAGCGGCGCGATCAGCGGCAGCAGGCCGTCGAGGCCGGTGGACAGGTCCACGTCCATGTAGGCGACGATGTCCGCCTCGCTGTCGCCCCACACGGTGCGCAGCGCCAGGCCGCGGCCCTTGCGGTCCAGGTGGACGACGGCGACGCCCGGCAGCTCGTCGGCGAGCTGGCGGGCCACGGCGAGGGTGTCGTCCGTGCTCGCGTTGTCCGCGACCGTGATGCGCCACGGGAAGGGGAAGTCCTCACGGAGCCGGGTGTGCAGGGTGCGCAGGCAGCCCGGGAGCGCGCGCTCCTCGTTGTAGACCGGGATGACGATGTCGACGGTGGCGGTACCCGATCCGGCGAGCGAGAGGACGGCGGGGCGCTGGAAGGCGAAGGTGGGAACGGGTGTGGGGGTGGCAGTCATGGCTTCCTAAGCGGGAGGAGACATTGGGGGCGGCTCCTGGGCCCGGGGCGGGCCGGTTCCCGACTGTTACCGGTGCGACTGGGGGATGCCGGGAAGAAATCTGGGAACTGACGGAGAGTCAGAGATCAAGGTCGAAAACCGGCCATCACCTCCACACTCCTCCCTCACACCCCCTCTGACAAGGCATTTTCCGGCCCCACGACACCCTGCACCCCCTCTCCACCCCCCTCGGGATCGCCCGCGAAGAAATAGGCAGGCTGCCTGCTATTGTTTGTCAGGCAGCCTGCGTAAATTGCCGAGCGGCTCCACGCAGGCCCGGCAGCAGCGAGGGAAGGGAGGAGCAGCACCTTGGAAACCACCGCCGACGCCGCCTCCGTACAGCGGGAGGAGGCTCCGCCGGACAAGCCGTTCGGAGCGGCCTTCGTGACCCCGCTCTACATGGGCGCCGTCCTCAACCCGATCAACAGCTCGGTGATCGCCCCCGCCCTGGTGGCGATCGCGGCCGCGATGCACACCTCCGTCGGCGGCACCGCGATCCTGATATCGAGCCTCTATCTGACCAGCGCGATAGCCCAGCCGGCGGCCGGGCGGCTCGCCGAGGAGTTCGGACCGCGGCGGGTGTTCTTCGCCGGCATCCTCCTGGTCCTGGCGGGCGGGGTCCTCGGCGCGGTGGCACGTGACATACCACTGCTGGTCGCGGCCCGGGTACTCATCGGCGCCGGCACCTCCACCGGCTACCCCTCCGCGATGCTGCTGATCCGCCGCCGGGCCCGGGCCGCCGGATGGCAGGAACCGCCCGGCAGCGTCCTCGGGGGCCTCGCGATAGCGGGCGCCGCCACCGTCGCCGTCGGCCCCGCCGTCGGCGGCCTGCTCATCGGCCGGCTCGGCTGGCAGACCGCCTTCTGGATCAACGTCCCCGTCGCGGCCGTCGCCTTCGTCATGGCCGCCGTCTGGATCCCCAAGGACACCGACCGGGTGCGCGGACGCTCGGCGCGCGAGCTCGTCTCCCGCGTCGACCTGGCCGGCATCGCCGGTTTCGGCGGGGCGCTCACCGCACTGCTGGTGTTCCTGTCCTCGCTGCCCGGCCCCGAGTGGCCCGCCCTCGGCGTCTCCGTCGCGCTCGCCGCCGTCCTCGTGGCCTGGGAACTGCGCGCCGCCAACCCCTTCCTGAACGTCCGGCTGCTCGCCTCGAACCTGGCGCTCACCCGCACCTACCTGCGCAACGGCCTCACCCTGCTGGGCACTTACGTGATCCTCTACGGGCTCACCCAGTGGCTGGAGGCGTCCCGCGGACTCACCGCCTACCAGTCCGGCCTGGTCCTCATCCCGATGGGTGTCCTGTCGGCGGTCTCCGCGCGGGTGGTGTCCCGGCGCAGCCGGGTCCGCGCGCCGCTGCTCGTCTCGGCGCTGCTCCTGCTGGTGGGCGCCGTCGCCACCCTGTTCGTGGACGGCGGCACGCCCATCGCCCTGGTGATCGCGATCACGGCGGTGTTCGGCCTCACCTCCGGCGCCGGCACCGTGGCGAACCAGACGGTGCTGTACCAGGAGGCGCCCGCGGACAGCGTCGGCACCGCCTCGGGGCTGCTGCGCACCTTCGGCTACATCGGCTCCATCGCGTCGGCGGCCATCACCGGCACCGCCTTCCACACCCACGTCGACGACACCGGCCTCAGGCACATCTCCTGGGCGCTGGTCGGCATCGCCTCCGTCGTCCTCGTCATGACGGTCCTCGACCGGCAGCTGGCACACGCCGACCGGCGACCCGCCCCCTGACCCTCTCCCCCGCCGTCCGGCACCACCCCGACCGTCCGGTACGGCTTCAACCATCCGGCAAGACAAGAAAGTTCAGGTCATGACCAGCACCGTCCCGCACCTCGACCCCGCCCGCACCGCCCTGTTCCTGATGGACTTCCAGCCGGCCGTCCTCGCCGCCGTGGCCGACCCGGAGCAGGCGCTCTCCCGGGCCCACGCGGCCCTGTCCTGGGCCCGGTCGAACGACGTCCAGGTCGTCCACGTCCGCGTCGCCTTCGCCCCGGAGGACTTCGCCGCCATACCCGCGCTCAACAAGGCGTTCGCCGCCGTCGCCGAGAACGGGTTCCTGCCCGACGGCAGCCCGGAGGCCGATCTGCACGAGTCGTTCGAGGTGGCGGAGCGGGACATCACCGTGCGCAAGACCCGGTTCAGCGCCTTCGCCTCCGCCACCGACGTGCGCGGGCTGCTGCGTGAACAGGGCATCGACACGCTCGTCCTCGCCGGACTGTCCACCGGCGGCGTGGTCCTGACGACCCTTCGGCAGGCGGCCGACGACGACTTCGCGCTCTACCTCCTCAAGGACGCGACCGCCGACCCCGACCCCGAGGTCCACCGCGTCCTCACGGAGAAGGTCTTCCCGCACCAGGCCCACGTCATCGCGACCGACGAACTGCCCGGCCTGACCAAGTAGGCCGAGTCGGCCTGATCCCGGCCGCCCGTGGCCGCCCACGGGCGGCCACCCCTGTCGGTCCCGGCGCCGGCCTCCGCCCGTCAGCTCCCGCTGTCCGCGATCCTGTTCATGATCGCGGCGGCCTTCAGCAGGGTCTCGCGCTCGTCCGCCCGCAGGTGCGCCTCGATCGCCGCGCCGAGCCAGGCCGCCCGGGCCGCCGGGATCGTCGCGAACAGCGTGCGTCCCTCGGGCGTCGCGTGGACGAGGGTCTTGCGGGCGTCGCCGGGATCCTTTCCGGTGGCGATGAGGCCTTCGGCGCGCAGGGCGGCGAGTGTCTCGGCCATCGACTGGCGGCGTACGTGCTCGGCCTGCGCCAGCTCGGTGGCCGTGACCGGGCCCTCCTCGACGATGCGGGCGAGCGTGGTCAGCTGCGACCAGTTCCACCGCCGGTCGCTGGGCGCCGACTCGGTGCGCAGCCGGGCGCGCAGCCGGGTCATCGCCTTCATCAACTCGGCGGCGACCTCGGCCTCGGGCCCTGGGTCACTCGTCATCCGCCCACCTTACCCAGCGCTCACCTCCCCGTTTGCGCAACTGTTTGCGCCGTCAAGCATTTTGGGGAGGCTATATTCAGAGCTGTGAGCACCTCCGAGAGACGTCGTCGGACCGAGGAGCCGCCCGGATCACCGTCGGGCGAGGGCCGGCTGCCGGGCCGCAAGGCCGAGCTGGAACTGATCGACTCCCTGCTCGCCGGTCCCGGCCGGGGCAGCTCGGGTCTCCTGCTGCACGGCGAGCCGGGCGTGGGCAAGACCGCGCTCCTGGACGCCGCCGCGACCCGGGCCACGGCACTCGGGATGCGGGTGCTGCGCGCCGCCGGCGTCCAGTCCGAGGCCCGGATCCCGTACTCGGCGCTGCACCAGCTGCTGTACCCGGTACGGCATGACGTGGACCGGCTCGACGGGCACCACCGGGACGCCCTCCACCAGGTCTTCGACCTCACCCGGACCCCGGCCCCGGAGCCGCTGGTGTCGACCGCGGTGCTCGCCCTCCTGGAACTGATCACCGCCGAGCGCGGACTGCTGATGGTCACCGACGACGTGGCGTGGTTCGACGACTCCAGCGCGGCCGTCGTCGGCTTCGTCGTACGGCGCATCGCGGACGCCCCCATCGTCTTCCTGGCCGCCTCCCGGACCGGCACCGAGGACCTCTTCCGGCGGTCCGGGCTGCCCGAGCACAAGGTCGAGTCGCTGGACACCGGAGGGTCCGGCGCCGTCCTGGACGCGCACGCGCCCGGGCTGGCCCCCGCCGTGCGCAGGCGGCTGCTGGCCGAGGCCGACGGCAACCCGCTCGCGCTCCGGGAGCTGCCCGCGGCGCTGACCGACCGGCAGCTGTGCGGCCAGGACCCGCTGCCCGACCGGCTGCCGCTGTCCCGGCGGCTGGCGGCCACCTGCGCCGGACTGCTCGCGGAACTGCCCGCCCCGACCCGCACGCTCATGCTGCTGGCGGCGCTGGACGCCGACGCCGGAGTCACCGTCCTGCGCGCCGCGGCGCGGGGGTCGGCCGACCTCGACGACCTCGTCCCGGCCGAGCGGGCCGGTCTGGTGCACGCGCCCGCGGCCGGCCGCGGCCTCACCTTCTGCCACCCGCTGATCGGCACGGCCGTGGTGGACCTGGCCCCGCCGAGCGACCGCCGGGCCGCGCACGAGGCGCTGGCCGCCGCCCTGGCCGGCGAGCCCGAGCGCCGCGCCTGGCACCTCGCGGAGGCGGCCACCGGACCCGACGAGTCGGTGGCGCGGGCCCTGGACGAGGCGGCGCTGACCGCCTGGCGGCGCGGCGGCAGCGCCCCCGCCGAGCTGCCGGCGCCGGTCGGCGCGCTCGTCTCCGACCGGCGGCGGGTCGCCGCGTCCAGCGCGGTCACGGCGCTCGTGCGCGCCGGTGAGCTCAGTCCGCACCCGGTCGACCGCTCCCGCCGCCTGGTGGAGGCCGCCTTCCTCGCCACCATGACCGGCCAACTCGACCAGGTGAACCGGCTGCTGACCGACGCGGGCCAGACCCCGGACACCCCGACCGGCCTGGTCTTCGCCGCCACCGCCCATCTCCTCACCCATGACGACGGCGACGTCGACGCCGCCTACCGGCTGCTGGCCCGGGCCCTGGACGACGTCACCTGCAGGGCCACGGCCGACGACTGGGACCGGCTCGGCATCCTGTACACGCTGCTGCTGGTCAGCCTCTACACCCTCAGGCCCGAGCCGTGGAAGCTGCTCGACACCGCGATGGCCCGGTTCCCCGCCGAGGCGGTCACACCCTTCCGGCTCTGCTACGACGCGTACGTCGATCCCATCCGCAAGTCGGACGCGATCCGGGAGGGACTCGCGGACGCGTTCGCGGAGCTGCCCACCGACGCGGCCCCGTGGCAGATCGTGCCGCTGGGGTTCGCCGCCGTCGCCATGGACGCCCTCGCCGACCACCGCTGTCTGCTGTTGCGCATGATCGAGCGGGAACGCGACGGCGGCGCGATCGGCATGGTGATCCCCGCACTGCTGCTGCTCTGCCAGGACTCCTACGTGCACGGGCGGTGGGACGAGGCGGAGCGGCTCGCGCAGGAGGGGCTGGACCTGGCGACGGCCTACGGCTACCAGTTCTGGGAGCAGCAGCTGCGGGCCGTGCTCGCCTCCGGCGCGGCCCTGCGCGGCAACGCCGATCTCGCCCGCAGCCGCAGCGAGGAGACCACCACCTGGGCGGCGCCCCGCGGCATGGAGGTGACGGAGGGGTACGCACGGTCGGCGCGCAACCTCGCGGCCATCGGGCAGGGCGACTACGAGGAGGCGCTCGCCCAGGCGGCGCTGATCGGTCCGCCCGGTGCCCCCACCCCCGGCGTGCCGGGCCGCTGGATGGTGCTGGACTACGTGGAGGCGGCGGTCCGCACCGGCCGTCTGGAGGACGCCCGGGCGCATGTCCGCGCGGCCCAGGAGGCCGGACTGCCGCGGATCGGGCCGCGGATCGAGCTGATCACCGCGGGGGCCGCCGCCGTGGCCGCCGACGACGCGGCGGCCGCCGGGCTGTTCGAGGCCGCGCTGGCCCTTCCGGACGCCGGCCGCTGGCCCTGGGACCACGCCCGCGTCCGGTTCGCGTACGGCCAATGGCTGCGTCGCACCCACGACATGGCCGGGGCCAGGGCGCACCTGGGCGCGGCCCTGGAGACGTTCGACCGGATCGGCGCCGCGATGATGGCGCAGCGCGCCGCGGCCGAGCTGCGCGCGACCGGCGTCTCCGTCACTCCCCGGTCCGGCACGGCGCCCGAGCCGCTGACCGCCCAGGAACGGCAGATCGCCGAACTGGCGGCAACGGGCCTGAGCAACAAGCAGATCGGCGAGCGGCTGTTCCTGTCGCACCGCACGGTCGGCTCGCACCTGTACCGGGTGTATCCCAAGCTGGGGATCACCTCGCGGGCCGCTCTGCGGGGCGCGCTGGAGGCACTGTCCGCCGCCGGGGCGGACGACCACGCGCCCGGTGACGCGGCAGGGCAGTAGCCGAATGAGTCGAATGACGGATCACACGGGGCCGTCCCGCCGATAGCCTTCGTGCCCGTCATCGCGGTCCTGGGCCGGGGTGGAAGTCGACGCCGCGGCACCCTCGTTCTCGGAGGTCATCTTGCTCAGTTCGCCCAACGCCCTGCTCTGGCGCGGCCTGCTGGCCGTCGTCATCGGCATCGTCTCCGTCTCCTGGCCGGGCATCACCGTCGGCGCGTTCGTCGTCCTCTTCGCCGTATACGCGTTCATGTACGCGGTGATGGACGGGGTCCGCGCCTTCAGCAGCGACCGGGTGGGCCCGGTGCTGGGCTGGCTGCTGCTGGCCGTGCTGTCGGTCGTGGCCGGCGTCAGCTCCCTGGCGTGGCCGGGCATCACGGCCCTGGTGCTCACCCTCTGGGTCGCCGCGTGGGCCCTGACGACGGGTGCCATGGAGGTCGCCCTGGCCTTCATGCGCGGGGAGACGGCGGGTGAGCGCGCCCTGTTCCTGCTGACCGGCCTGGTGTCGGTCGCGCTCGGGTTCGTCCTGTTCGTACGGCCGGACATAGGTGCGGTCTCGCTCGCCACCGTCTTCGGCCTCTTCAGCATCGTGCACGGCATCTCGGCGGTGTTCGCCTCGTCGGAGGTGCGCCGCCGTCGTCGGCCGGAGGCGCTCGGGGGCTGAGCCGCTCTCCATTTTCCTTGCTTGACAAAGCACATAGTGGTCCCGGCATACTCGATGGCGACAGGCTCGGAGCACGGAAGGCCCGCATGAACCTAGGCATCGCCATCGCGGATTTCACCCAGCCCGGCGGTCCGGCGGGCATCGCCCGCCATGTGACCGAACTCGCCCGCAGCGCGGAGGAGTTCGGCTTCAGCCGGATCGCCGTCATGGACCATCTGTTCCAGATCGGGATCGTGGGCGCCTCCGAGCAGGAGATGCTGGAGGCGTACACGACGCTGGGCTACCTGGCCGCGGCCACCGAACGGGCCGAGCTGCTCGCACTGGTGACCTCGGTGGGCTACCGCGAACCCGGACTGCTGGCCAAGATGATCACCACGCTCGACGTGCTCTCCGAGGGCCGCGCCGCCCTGGGCATCGGGATCGGCGCCGGCTTCAACATCGCCGAGGCCCGCGGGCTCGGGCTGCCTTTCCCGCCGGTCGCGGAGCGGTTCGAGCGGCTGGAGGAGACCCTTCGGATCTGCCTGCAGATGTGGAGCGACGACGAGAAGCCCTTCGACGGTCGCCACTACCGCCTCGAACGCACCCTCAACTCCCCCGGCACGGTACGGCGCCCGCACCCGCCGATCCTGATCGGCGGCTCCGGCGAGCGGAAGACGCTGCGGCTCGTCGCGGAGTACGGGAACGCCTGCAACCTCTTCCACGGCCCTGACCTCCCGCACAAGCTCGACGTGCTCCGCGGGCACTGCGAACGGGCCGGGCGGGACTACGACGAGATCGAGAAGACGGTCCTGCTCCCCCTCGACCCCGGCACGCACGGCGAGCGAGTCCCCGCGCTGCTCGCGGAGTTGCGACGGCTGGACCGCATCGGTATCGACCACGTCATCGGCCCGGTCCGCGCCGCCGACCAGCACGCCGCGCTGCGGCTGCTGGGCGAGCGTGTCGTACCGGAGGCGATGCGGTTCTGAGCGGACACACCCATGACACCGACCGACACCACTTCTATTTTATTTGCTTGCTGAAGCAGATTTTGGAGGAAAGACGCAGATGACCACCACAAGCGAACACCCCGCGCCGCACGAGGCCGATGTCGTCATCGTCGGCGGGGGTTCCGCGGGCGCCGTCCTGGCCGCCCGGCTCAGCGAGAACCCGCGACGCACGGTCCTGCTGGTCGAGGCCGGACCGGACTACTCCGCCGACAGCGTTCCCGAAGGACTGCTGACCCCGCACCTCCTGGCCGACCCCGACCACGACTGGGGTTACACCGCCCGCGCCACCGACCACGCCCCGAGCATCGCCGCACCGCGCGGCCGGACCATGGGCGGCAGTTCCGCGGTGAACGCCGGTGTGGCGATCCGCGCGCGGGCCGCGGACTTCGCCGCCTGGGAAGAGCGCTACGGGATCAAGGGCTGGTCGTACGACGAGGTCCTGCCGGTCTTCCGGGACATGGAGAACACGCCGTCCGGCGACGACGCCCACCACGGACGCACCGGCCCCTTCCCCATCCGGCAGTGGACGTACGAGGAACTCACCTCCCCCATGCGGGCGTTCGTGGACAGCGCGGCGGGCCTGGGCTTCGGACGGAACGACGACTTCAACGGCGACCGTCAGGACGGCACCGGCGCCTACCCGGTGAACATCGTGGACGGGGTGCGCCGGAGCACCGCCCTGGCGTATCTCACGTCCGAGGTGCGCAGCCGCCCCAACCTGACGGTGCTCAGCGATGTCACGGTCGACAAGGTGGTGGTCGAGGACGGCAGGGCGCGCGGTGTCGTCAGCGCGTCGGGCACGCTCTTCCGGGCCGGTGAGGTGGTGCTCAGCGCGGGCTCGTACGGCAGCCCGGCCATCCTGCTGCGCTCCGGCGTCGGCCCGGCCGCGGACCTGCGGAACCTCGGCATCGAGGTGGTCGCCGACCTGCCCGTCGGCCGCCGGCTCCAGGACCACCCGTTCTTCCACTCGCTGTTCGCCCTCGCGCCCGCACACCAGACCATGACGTCCGCCTTCGCCGCCCACCTCTGGCTCGCCTCCCGCGAGGCGCTCCCCGGCGAACTGGACCTCGCCGTCGTCGGCACCCAGCTGCTGGACGGCTCCTTCAGCCCGACCGGCGGGGCGATGGTCCTCGCGGCGGCCGTCACCCGGCCGGAGTCACGCGGCTCGGTGCGGCTGGCCAGCCGCGACCCCTACGACGCCCCGGTCATCGACGACAACTACCTGGCGACCGACCGGGACCGCCGCCGCATGCTGGAGGCCGTACGGCTGGTGCGCCGCCTCGCGGGCAGCGCGCCGCTCGCCGGTGCGGTGGCAGCGGAACTGGTTCCGGGCGCTGCCGTGGGCGACGACGAACTGGCGGCGGCGATCGAGAGCGGCATCGCCACCTACGGGCACCCGACGTCGACCGTGCCGATGGGCGGACCCGAGGACCGCTGGGCCGTCGTGGACGAGTCCGGTGCGGTCAAGGGCCTGGCCGGGCTGCGCGTGGTGGACGCCTCGATCATGCCCGAGGTCCCGTCGACGGTGACCAACGCCACCACCATCATGCTCGCCGAACTCATCGCCCGCCGCGCGTACGGGAGTTGACCCCACCGACGGCCCCGGACATCCGAGCGCTGCCCACGGGCCCGCACCGCGAGTCCCGGGGCCTTCGTCGGTGCCCCCGGCGTTCAGAGGACCGCCTGCTCGTCGCGGGTCAGCCGGTGGGTCACGGCAAGGCCCCAGGGGATGCCCAGGAGGGCGACGAGGGCGAGGCCGAGGAGCAGGGGGGCGGGGCGGGCGGCGCCCAGGGCCACGGCCGCGAGGGCCACGGCCAGACAGGTGCGGGCGAGCGGGCGGTAGAGGTCCCGCTCGCCCTGCCAGACCTCGAGTCCGGTCGCGAGCAGCATGGTCCCGGTCAGGACGACGGCCACGCCCCCGCACAGCACCCAGGCCGTGGCGGCGGGCGTCCGGTGGGCGTGGGCGTGCTCGACCAGGCCGACCATCGCGGCACCCATGGCGGTCACCGCAGCCGTGAGCGGCAGATGGGTGAGCATCCACCGGAGGGTCACCGTGCGGGTCCGCCGGGGCGGGCGGTGGCCGGCGAAGTCGAAGTACGTCCACCAGGCGCCGAATCCGACCACCACGGCCACCAGCCCGACCGCGAGGCTCATGGCGGTGGTCGGCTCGCCCGCCAGCCCGTCCACGACACCGGTCACGGTCTCGCCGAGCACGATGATGATGAGCAGCCCGAACCGCTCGACGAGGGCGTCGGTGAGGGCCAGCGCCGACTCCTGGGCCGGCGCGGCCGCCAGGACCATCCAGGCGAACCCGCCGAGGTAGCCGAGGACCAGCAGCCCCCAGGTCGGCAGCCGGGTGGCGGCGGGCAGGCCGGCGCTCGCGAGGAGGACGGCCGCGCAGGCCGCCGTCCCGATCACGTACAGCCGGGTGGGCTTGCGGAACTCCGCGGAGCTGCCGCGTCCGGCCAGGAACCAGAGCACGGCCAGGACCGCGAACAGGATCCCGGCGTTGACCGCGAAACGGGCGCTCTCCGCGCCGCCGGCCCCGGGGATGAACGACCCCAGCGGGACGAGGACGAGAATCTGCAGGAGGAAGAGGCTGCGGCCCCGGGCGTCGTCGTGGCCGTGCAGGTCGTGGTGGAGCGTGCCGTTCAGCCAGGCGGTCCACACCAGAGCGAACACCACCGCGAACTCGCCGAGCCCGTGCCAGGTGAGATGGTCCGCCAGGTGATGAGCGGCCTGGGCCACCAGGACGACCACGACCAGGTCGTAGAAGAGTTCGAGCGGGCCGACCACCCGGTGCCGCGGCTGTTCCCCGTGGGCGCGCGGCGGCCGCCACAACTGTCGGCGCAGCCGGGCCCAGGTCTCCCGCCTCTCCGGTTGCGAGGTCATGCCGACGGTCTCCGCCGAAGGCGCTGCTGCATGGCTTCTCCCCGGGTCGCGGTCCGGCCGGAGCCGCACAGGGCAACTATTTGACGCTTGTACAGTAGCGGGGGAGCTTCGACAGGAGAGCTCAGTCGAGCTTCTCGACCACCGCTTCGAACTGCCGCACCATGGCCGGCACCGACCGTCCGTCGAGCAGGTCGACGACCCGCTTGCGGGCGCTCGCCAGGTGTACCGGGTAGGCGTCCTGGAGCCGCTTCAGCCCCTCGGGGGTGAGGGTCGCGACATTGCCGCGGGCATCCCCTTCGTAGCGCCGCTTGACGACCTGGCCGCGGCTCTGTAGGGCGTCCACGACACGGGTGATGCGGCTCGCCGACAGGGCGGTGGCCGAGGCGAGATCCGTCATGCGGAGTTCCTGGTTCTCGGCCTCGGAGAGGTTCATCAGGACCACGTACTCGGTGAGCGTGAGCCCCGTGGACCGCAGCAGATCGTCGTCCAGGGAACGCGGCAGCGCGACGATGACACGCATCAGGGCGCGCCAGAGTCGTTCCTCCTGGGCGTTCAGCGGATCTTCAGCGGTCATCCGTACAGAATAGCGTGCTCAAGCAACCAACCTCAACCCGTGACGCCACCGACACGGCTGTCCGGCTCGTCGACGGCGGCGCCGGACCACCGCACCAGGGCTGCGACGACAGACAGTCACATCTCGCTCCACGAACGGAAGACCGCCGCCTGACCGTGGTAGGTACCCTCCGCGTCCAGCAGGTTCCACATGGTGACGTCCTCTATCCAGAATCTGCGGCCCGACCTGGCGGTCCGCAGCCCCCGGTAGCCGGAGGCGTATCCGCGCGTCGTCACCGATCGCACGAGGGCCTCCCGGTCGCCCTGCGCGTCGGGGCCGGCGGACAGCCGGGACGGGAGCCGGACGAACTCCTCCCAGGGGTACTCGAAGCACTTCTGGGCGGTGGTGTTCGCGTAGCGGAAGACCGGGTCCGGGCCGGCGTCGTGCGCGAGCAGCCCGAAGGGGGCGGTGCCGTAGAGCCAGCGAGCCGCCTCGTCGGCGTCCGGGAAGGCCGCGGCGCTCAAGGGGGTTCCGGTCAGCCGCTCATGGCTCGACAGCAGGAGCTGCGCGAAGGCCGCGCTCCGCCCGTGCGCTTCATCGTGGGTCGCGACCATCAGGGTCCGCCTTTCGTCGTTCTTTGGCCGTTCTTTCGCCGCTTTCCGAAGGGATGGTTCCAGAGCGCGTGCCGCCGATGACCGGCAGGGGAAGGGTGAGCCCCGCAATCGCCCGCGCCGGGACGGTGGCCCAGGACGAGGCCGCGACCGGCTGGTGGGGGACGGCCGATCCGCCGACCGAGCCGACCCTGAAGGAGCCGCACGACGAAGTGGACCGCGGCCTGTTCACGGCTCCCCCGGTGTGACCGCCCGCGCCGGGGCGGTCACCCGGCGGCCGTGTCACCACACCTGCTGGTCCTCCTGGAGGCGCACGGCGACGAACTTGGTCTGGGTGTAGTGGTGCAGCGCCTCCAGGCCCTTCTCGCGGCCGTACCCGCTGTTCTTGTAGCCGCCGAACGAGCCCTCGACCATCATGCCGGGCGGGTAGGCGTTGACGTATACCTGCCCGGCCTCCAGACGGGCTGCCACGCGGTGGGCACGGGTCACGTCACCGGTCCAGAGGGCGGCGACGAGACCGTAGTCGGAGTCGTTGGCGACGGCCACCGCCTCGTCCTCGTCCTCGAAGCGCAGGACGGAGAGCACCGGACCGAAGATCTCCTCGCGGGCGATGCGCATGTCCGGCGTGACGTCCGTGTAGACGGTCGGCTCGAAGGTCCAGCCGTCCCCGGTCGGCCGGCCGCCGGTGAGCAGGGTGGCGCCGTCCTGCTCGGCGATCTTGAAGTACTCGTTGACCTTGTCGTACTGGGCGCGGGTGATCGCCGGTCCGTAGGTCTCCCCCGGCGTGATGTGGGTCAGCACGGTCTGCAGGGCCGCGACGAACTGGTCGTGGATCCGCGCGTCCACCAACAGCCGGGTGCCCGCCATGCAGGACTGGCCGCCGTTGGGCAGGAACGCCTCGACGGCCCCCTGGGCGGCCTTGGCGAGGTCGGCGTCCGCGAAGACGATGTTGGGTGACTTGCCGCCCAGCTCCAGCGTGAGCGGGATGATGCGGTCCGCGGCGATCCGGCCGATCTCGCGGGCGGCCCGGACGGAACCGGTGAACGCCACCTTGCGGACCTTCGGATGGCCGACGAGCGCCGCGCCCACGGTGTCTCCCGTGCCGGTGACGACGTTCAGTACGCCCTCGGGCAGACCGCACTCGGTGGCGATACGCGCCAGGTGGAGCGTGGTCGCCGAGGTGAACTCGGACGGCTTGGCCACGACCGCGTTGCCGGCCGCGAGCGCCGGGGCGATCGAGCGGGCCGCCTGGTTCAGGGGCGCGTTCCAGGGGGTGATGACGCCGACGACACCGAGCGGCTCGCGCCGGGTGTACGCGTGGAAGCCCGGCCCTATGTTGACCAGCTCACCGCCGGGCAGGTTGACCAGGCCTGCGTAGAACTCGAAGTAGTTGGCCGCGCCCTCCACCTCCAGCGGGGACTGCCAGGCCGGCTTGCCGGTCTCGGCCGACTCCAGCTCCGCCAGCTCGGCGGCCTGGTCGCGCAGCCGCTCCGCGATGGCGGCCAGCACCCGCCCCCGCTCGACGGGCTGCCGGTTCCACCAGCCGTCGACCGCGCCGGCCGCCGCCGAGACGGCCCGCTCCACGTCGGTGGCGTCGCCGAGGGCGATCTCGTGCACGACCTGGTCCTGCCCCGGAGAGTGAGACGGCAGCCAACGATCCGATGCCGGGTCGACTTCCACGCCTGCGATCCAGTGGCCGTAGCGTGTCATCAGCGCACTCCTCATAAACGAGTATCTGAGTGAATGAATTTTCATTCACTCGGCACCCTACCCCTCCGCCTTGACAAAGATCGAGCGACTGAACGAAGTTTCATTCGTGACCATGCCCCCCTCCGCGACCGTCGACGAGACCCCCCTGCGCCGCAGGGTGATGGACGCCGCGCTGGAGTTGTTCGACGAGCGGACCTGGGACGGCACCAACGTGCCCGAGATCGCCGCCCGGGCCGGGGTCGCGGTGGGCACGATCTACCGCTACTTCCCCAACAAACAGGCGCTGGGCGAAGCGGTCTTCACCGAGGCGAAGGCGGCGTTCGCGGACACCGTGGTCACCGACGCCGTGCGCGAGGCCGACCCGGTGACCGCGATCGGCCTGGTCTGGGAGCACCAGGTCGCGTTCGCCGTGGCCTATCCGCAGGCGTTCTCGTTCCTCGAACACCAGGTGCACGGCTCGTATCTGCGGCCGCAGGCCTACGAGGTCGTCGACCGGCTCAACGCCGAACTGGTGGAGATCCTGCGGGCGGCGCAGAAGGCCGGTGCCCTCCGCGCCGGTGATCCGCAGGTGCTGCTTTCGATGGCGTTCGGCGCCTTCGTCGGGGTCACCAAGCACTCTCGCGCCTCGGGGATCCCCCTGGGCGAGTACGACCTGGAGGGCATCCGGCAGGCCGTGCTGAGCCTGATCGGGCTCACGGACCCCCGCCCGCCCGACGCCCCGTAGGACCCCCTGGGCCGCTCGGCAGGCTCAGGAGGGCAGGTGGCGCAGGATGTTCGTGCGGGCCAGTTCGAGGAGTTCGTCGCCGCGTCCCGACAGCACGGTACGGGCGGCGTAGAGCGCGAAGCCCTTGGCCTGCTCGAACTTGATCGTCGGCGGGACGGACAGCTCCTGCCGGGCCGTCATCACCTCCACCAGGGCCGGGCCCGGGTGGGCGAACGCGGTGCGCAGCGCCTCGCCCAGGTCGGCCGGGTGCTCCACCCTGCGGCCGTGGATGCCCAGGGCGCGTGCGACGTCGGCGAAGTTCGGGTTGTCGAGGTCGGTCCCGAAGTTCACCATGCCCTCGGCCTTCATCTCCAGCTCCACGAAGCTCAGGGCTCCGTTGTTGAAGACCACGATCTTCACCGGGTGCCGCTGCTGTTTCAGAGTGATCAGGTCGCCGAGCAGCATGGCCAGTCCGCCGTCCCCGGACAGCGCGATCACCTGCCGGTCCGGGAAGGCCGACTGGACGCCGATCGCCTGGGGCAGTGCGTTCGCCATGCTGCCGTGGGTGAACGAACCGATCAGCCTGCGGCGGCCGTTCATGGTCAGATAGCGCGCCGACCAGATCACCGGAGAGCCCACGTCCGGAATGAACACCGCGTCGTCGGCGGCGAGTTCGTCGACGACCCTGGCCAGGTACTGCGGGTGGACCGGGGTGCGGTCGTGGTCGTCGACGGCGAGCCGGTCCAGGGCGGCGCGGGTGTCCACGTAGTGGTCGCGCGCCGCGTCGAGGTGCTGGGAACCGGTCCTGGGGGCGAGCTTCGGGAGCAGGGCCTCGGCGGTGTCCCGCACGGTGCCGACGAGCGCCAGGTCCACCCGGGTGCGCCTGCCGATCTGCTCACCGCGCACGTCCACCTGCACGGTGGTGGCGTGCTCGGGCAGGAACTGCCGGTAGGGGAAGTCCGTGCCGAGCATCAGGAGCGTGTCGCACCGCTCCATCGCGCGGTAGCCGGAGGTGAAGCCGAGCAGCCCGGTCATGCCGACGTCGTACGGGTTGTCGTACTCGACGTGCTCCTTGCCGCGCATGGTGTGCACGACCGGAGCGCGCAACGCCGCGGCGAGGCGCACGAGTTGGTCGTGGGCGCCGGCGCAGCCCGCGCCGGCCAGGATCGTGATCCGATCCGAGTCGTTCAGCAGGGCCGCGGCGCGCTCGATCTCCTCGTCGGCGGGGCGCACCACCGGCGTGGTGGGCCGCACGGTGGCCGCCCTGCGCGGGCGGTCGAGCCGGTGCAGCAGCACGTCGCCCGGAACGACGAGGACGGACACCCCGCTGCGCTCGACCGCCGTGCGCAGGGCGATGTCGAGGAGGCGGGGGAACTGCTCGGGCGTGGCAGCCAGCTCGCAGAAGTGGCTGCACTCCCGGAACAGCTCCTGGGGGTGGGTCTCCTGGAAGTAGCCGGTGCCGATCTCCGAGCCCGGGATGTGCGCGGCGATCGCGAGCACCGGGACGCGGCTGCGCTGGGCCTCGAACAACCCGTTGACCAGGTGGAGGTTGCCCGGTCCGCAGCTGCCGGCGCAGACCGCGAGCGAACCGGTGACCGCCGCCTCGCCCGCGGCGGCGAACGCGGCCGCTTCCTCGTGCCGGTAGTGCTCCCAGGTCACCGAGGGATTCCTGCGCAGGGCGTCGGTCAGCCCGTTGAGGGAGTCGCCGGGCAGCCCGTGGATCCGGGAGACGCCCGCGCTCCGCAGGCCGTCGACCATGAGGTCGGCGATGGTGTGCATCAGCTTCCTTCCGTTACGGCGGTGGTGTGGGAGGTCGTCGGGCGGTCCCGGTACCGGGCAGCTACTCGCTCAGCCTGCGGACGTCCGTGACGGTGTAGGACATCGAGGCGCGGAAGCCGGTGCCGGTGCGCACCGGGGCCAGGTCCGCCAGTTCCTCGCCGCGGGCCGGGAACAGGCTGATGTCGCCGGCGCCGACCCAGACGTCGGCGAGCCGCTGGTCGCGGAACTCGGCCATGACCAGCTCGTGCACGGCGGGCTTGTCGTACTGGCCGGCGGTCAGGGTCGGGAAGTGCCGGAGGTTGACCGTGGGCCGGAACAGGGCCGCCGGGTCGCTCGCCGGCTGCTCCAGCGTGACCCGTGCCTCGGCGAGGGTGCGCCCGGCCGCCGACAGGGACGCGCCGAACCGCCCGCCGGCGGCGAGGGACGGCGAGGCCTTGCCCGGCGCGGCGAAGACGCGGGTCTGGTGCACCGAGCCCAGCTTCTTCGGGAAGCCCTGGACCCAGCCGCGGGCCATGGCGAGGTCGTTGTCGACGTAGATGTACGGGCACCAGGACACCGGCTCGCCCTGGAACCGGGCGTCCACCAGCAGCATGAACTCGCGGTACTGGCTGCGCACCGGGTCGAGGTACTCGTCGCGCCCCGCGGAGAACTGCCAGTCGACGAAGAGCGCCACCACCCGCCCGTCGGACTCGGCGTCGGGTGTCAGGCCCTCCGGGAGGGTCGCCGCGGCGGCCGCCGGGTCGGTCCAGAACTCGACGCCGACGATGTCACCGGCGTAGTGCCACGGCGGAGCGGAGGCGAGGTTCGCCTCTCCGCGCGGCGACAGCGGGTAGGTGTAGCCCTGCAGCATGGGGGGTCTCCAGAGAAGGTGGGCGTGCTGGAAGAGACCATGCTCCGCACGGACACCGCTCCCCGGCTTGGGTCAGATGACTGCTTCGCGGTAGCTGGAGACGTCCGGGTCGCCCGGAAGCTCCTCGCACCCGGCGCCGTCGTCCCCGTTCCCGGCCGCGGGGCGCTCCCGGCGCCCTGTGCCGCGTTCGCACAGGGCGGCGAGCGGGCCGGCCACCGACTGCAGCTGTTCGGCCAGCCGCTGCACCAGGGCGGGGTCGAGCTGGTCCATCACGCGTCCGCGCGCGCTGGCGAGGTGCGCCGGATAGGCGCCGGCCAGCCGCAGCCGGCCGGCCTCGGTCAGCTCGGCCACGTATCCGCGGGCGTCCGTGCAGTGGCGCCGCTTGGTCACCAGGCCCAGGTCCCGCAGGTTCTCCACCACCCTGGTGATGCGGCTCGCGGACAGCGCCGCCGCTCCGGCCAGTTCGGTCATGCGCATACTGTTTCCGTCGGCCTCGGAGAGGTTGGCCAGGACGATGTACTGCGTGAGCGAGAGGCCCGTGGCACAGAGCAGGTCCTCGTCGAGCGCCCGGGGCAGAGCCACCAGCATCCGCTGCAGCGCACGCCAGAGGCGTTCCTCGTCGTTGTTCAGCGGATACGTGGGCTCCGGCGACTGAGGTGACACGTGCCGACCTCCCTTCCTTGTCCGGCTCCACCACTGAAGCACATGTTACTTGCTTGACAAAGCATTTCGGCGAGGGTCAAGATACTTGCCAAGGCAAGCAACAGCGCCGCAGCGGACCAGCCGCGCGACGCCAACCGAGAGGCCGGAGAGGCATGAGCGTCGAACTGCCCCCCGCAGGGACCTACACAGTCGATCCGGAGCGGTCGTCCATCGGCTTCACCACGCGGCACATGTTCGGTCTGGGCAAGGTGAACGGCACCTTCCGGGTGGCGTCGGCGAGCATCACGGTCGCCGAGCCGGTCACCCGGTCGACCGCACACGCAGTGATCGAGGCGGGCAGTTTCCACACCGGGACGCCACGCCGTGACGAGCACGTGCGCTCCACGGCGTTCCTGCACGCGGAGCGCCACCCCGAGATCCGCTTCGAGTCGACCGGGGTCAGCCGCGGTGCGGCCGGCACCTGGATCGTCGAGGGTCACCTGACCGTCCGCGGGCACCGCGCGCCGGTCGAGCTGACGGTGGACTCCCTGTCCGTCGAGAACGGCTCACTGAAGATCTCGGCCTCGGCGACCGTCGACCGGTACCGCCACGGGCTGACCGCGGCGAAGGGGCTCGCGGCACGGCTGCTGCGGCTCACCCTGTCCGCCACCGCCCACCCGGCGGCATCCGCCGCCCAGAAGACAGAGACGGCGTCCGCCGTCGAGAGCGCAGAACAGCGAGAGGAATTCCCCATGTCCCCCAAGATCGCGGTCATCTACTACTCGTCGACCGGTACCGTCCACGAGCTGGCGGAGGCCGTGGCCGACGGCGCCCGCAAGGAGGGTGCGGAGGTACGGCTGCTGCGCGTGTCCGAGCTCGCGCCCGAGGAGGCCATCGCGAGCAACGACGCCTGGTCGGCGCATGCCGCGGCCACCAAGGACATCCCGATCGCCACCCCGGCCGACATCGAGTGGGCCGACGCCGTCGTCTTCGGCACCCCGACCCGGTTCGGCAACATCGCCAGCCAGCTGAAGCAGTTCATCGACACGCTCGGCGGGCTGTGGGCCCAGGGCAAGCTGGCCGACAAGGTCTACAGCGGCTTCACCGCCACCGCCACCGCACACGGCGGCCAGGAGTCCACGCTGCTCGCGCTCTACAACTCCGTCCACCACTTCGGCGGCATCCTCGTCACCCCGGGCTACACCGACCCGGTGAAGTTCGTCGACGGCAACCCCTACGGCACCAGCCACGTCAACGGACAGGGCGCGATCCCCGTCGACGACACCGCCCGCGCCGCCGCCGTGTACCAGGGCAAGCGGGTCGCCACCATCGCCGCCCGCTTCACGGCCGCGTAACCACCGGCCGACCCGGACCACGTGCCGGTCGGCCCACCGGACGGCCGGGTGCCCGGGGGCAGGGGGCTGCCGCCGGGCACCCGGTCCTGGCAAGAGGGCGAGGGCGCCGACAAGGCGCTGTACCGGCACGCGGACGAGGTCAGGACTCGCCCTTCCGGGCCAGCCACTCCTTCTCCTCGCCCGGTTCGGGCAGGACGCGGCCGCCTTCGACGGCGGAGCGGGCGGGACCGTCCTGGAGTACGACCATGACGTGGCTCTCCGGTACCCCCGTGACGCGGGCGGCGGCCGAGGACAGTTCCAGCGCCAGGCGAGTCGCCTCCTCCTGCGGGTGCCCGCGCCGGACCCAGCCGGAGACGATCAGCGGGGCCCCGGGCTCGCCGCCGGCGAAGACGCTGTCCGGCGGCGGCTCGGAGAAGATCACGTTGACGTAGGCCGGCGGCACGTGGTTGATCGCCACGTGGATCCGGGTGATCTCGGACGCCAGCGCGGCCTTCGACTCACCGGTCAGTGTTCCCTGGGCTGCGGTGCAGGTGTAGACGGGCATTTCGGCTCCTCATCGGGCAGGGGCGGCATCGGAATCGCTCACGGCGACGACGGAAGGGCGGCGAGGGCCGTGATGGACGCAGTGGTCCTGGGTGTGGACCGGAAGATCGTGCTGGAGTCGAGGCCCGAGCCCGGACTCCGTCCCGACCAGGTCGTCGTGGAGGTCGACCTGTGCGGCATCTGCGGCAGTGACCTGCACGCGCCGCAGCTGCCCCAGGTCTACCGCGGCGGTTTCGTGATGGGCCACGAACCCTCGGGCCGTATCGCCCGGGTGGGCGAGGCGGTCGAGGGCTGGACGGTGGGCCAGCGGGTCGCCGTCAACCCGAACGGCAACGTGTGCGGCCACTGCCGGTACTGCCTCTCGGGGCGGCCCAACTTCTGCCGGCAGGCGACCATGGAGACCGCGCTCGGGCTCCAGGCGGACGGCGCCCTCGCCCGGCAGATGGCCGTCTTCCCGGGCACCCTGCGGGCGCTGCCCGCGTCGATGGGGCGCCTGGAGGCCGCCTGGGTCGAGCCGACGGCCACCGCGCTGCGCGCCGCGGTCCTGGCCGGCGACCTCGGAGGCGCCACGGTGGCGGTCTTCGGCGGGGGCCCGATCGGCCAGCTGGCCTGCCGTATCGCCGTCCACCGGGGCGCGGGCCGGGTCGTTCTGGTGGAGCCGGCCCCCGAGCGGCGCCGCTTCGGCCCGGCCTCGGGCGCCGAAGCGACCCTGAGCCCGGCCGAGTCGGGCGCCGAGCTCGCCGGGTCCACGGTGGACGTGGTGTTCGAGTGCTCGGGCAACGCGGCGGCCCGGGCCGAGGCCCTGCGGCTGCTGGCCCCCGGCGGGGTGCTGGTCAACGTGGGGGCGGGGCCCGGCGGCGGCTTCGATCCCGATGTCGTCCTGCTCAAGGAGATCACCGTCCGGGGGTCGTTCGTGTACGGCTCCGAGTTCGACGACGCCGTCGACCTGCTCGCCCGCGGTGCCGTCCACGTCGACGACCTCACCACGGAGATCGTCCCGGTCGGGGAGGCGCTGCGCGCCATCGACGCCCTCCGGTCGGCCGAGGTCATGAAGGTGTTCGTGACACCCAACGGGTGACCCCACACTCCTACGGTCCAAGGTGTTCCGGCTTCGGTCATCCGACTGACACCGGAACCGCGGTGGGCGGCCACCCGGAAGTGACGGGCCGGGACCCGTCGTTTCAGCAGGCGCTCCAGTCATCGGACGGAAGGCGCGGCGGTCGCGCCCGGGTCAGGATGGGCGGGATTCTCCCGATATCGGGCCCGTCACGAGAACTGGCAGGTTGCCATGACCGAGCAAGCCACCGTCCGAAGCGTGACCTACGATCTGCTGCGTTCTCTCGGACTCACCACGGTGTTCGGGAATCCGGGCTCCACCGAACAGCCGTTCCTCCAGGAGTTCCCCGAGGACTTCACCTACGTACTCGCCCTCCAGGAGGCCTCCGTCATCGCGATGGCGGACACCTTCGCCCAGGTCACCGGCAGGCCCGCGCTGGTCAACGTGCACTCCTCGGCCGGGCTGGGCAACGCGGTGGGCAACCTGGTCGCCGCCTATCACGGCAGCACCCCGCTGATCGTCACCTCCGGTCAGCAGCACCGGGAACTGCTGATCGGCGAGCCCTACCTGGGCAACCGGGAGGCCACCACGCTGCCCAAGCCGTGGGTGAAGTGGTCGTACGAACCCGCACGCGCCGAGGACGTGCCCGAGGCGTTCCTGCGGGCCTACGCGATGGCCCTGCAGCCGCCCGCCGGTCCCGTCTACCTGTCGATCCCGATGGACGACTGGAAGCGGCCGCTGTCCGGCTTCACGCGCATGCGGACCTTCAGCGACCGGGTGCTGCCCGACCCGGACCGGCTGCGGAGCTTCGCCGACCGTATCTCCGCCAGCAGCCGTCCGGCGCTGGTCTTCGGGCCGGAGGTGGACAAGGCCGGCGGCTGGGACGCGGCCGTCGCCCTCGCGGAGAAACTGCGCGCGGCCGTCTACGGCTCCCCGCTCCTCGACCGCGCCTCCTTCCCCGAGGACCACCCGCTCTTCCGCGGCCCCCTCGGCATGTCGGTCAAGACGATCAGCGACCGCCTGCAGGGCCACGACCTGGTGGTCGTGATCGGCGCGGAGGTCTTCCGCTACTACCCCTACGTCCCGGGCCCCTACCTGCCCGACGGCACCGAGCTCCTCCAGATCACCGGCAACCCCGACGTGGCCGCCGCGGCCCGCGTGGGCGACAGCCTCCTCGGCGACCCCAAGGCGGCGATCGAGCAGCTCCTGACCGCGGTCGCGGACGGTTCCGCCCGGACCGCCCCGCAGCCGATGGAGCGCCCCCGGGTGCTCCCGGAGGCACCGAACAGCCCCCTGACCCCGCCGGAGGTCTATGCCGCCCTGAGCAACGTCAAGCCGGCCGACGCGGTCATCGTCAACGAGTCGACCTCCACGATGGCCCAGCAGATCGAGTGGCTGCCCACCACCCGGACCGGATCCTTCTTCGCCACGGCCAGCGGCGGCATCGGGTGGGGCGCGCCGGCCGCCGTCGGGGTGGCCCTCGCCGACCGGGAGCGCGGCGTGTCCCGGCCGGTCGTCGGACTGATCGGCGACGGCTCGTTCCAGTACTCCGTGCAGTCCGTCTGGACGGCGGCGCAGCACCGCCTGCCCGTCGTCTACGTCGTGATGCACAACCAGGAGTACTCGATCCTCAAGTCGTTCGCCGTCCTGGAGGAGACGCCGGGCGTGCCCGGCCTCGACCTGCCGGGGCTGGACATCGCGAGCGTGGCCCGCGGCTTCGGCTGCCGCGCGGTCGACGTCGACTCGACCGAGGACCTGCAGCGCGAGTTCAAGGCGGCCCTGAGCGCGGACACCACCACCGTCATCGTGGTGGCCACCCAGCCCCAGAAAGCCATGCTCTGAGCGGGTCCGGATGACGCACCGGACTTCCGGCGGAGCGCTGGGCGGACGCACGGCAGTCGGCAGCATGGGTACACAGGAGCAGAGATGGATCTCGGACTGAAGGACCGCGTCTACATCGTCACCGGCGGCACCCGCGGTCTCGGCCTGGCCGCCGCCCGCGAGCTGACCTCGGGCGGTGCCAAGGTGGTGGTCAGCGGGCGCAGCACGCACTCGCTGGCCGCGGCCGAGGCGGAGCTGGGCGGCCCCGGGCAGGCCGTCGGGGTCGTCGCCGACAACGCCGACGCCGGGACGCCGGACCGGCTGATGGCGGCGGCACGCGAGGCGTTCGACGGGCTGGACGGCGCGCTCATCAGCGTCGGCGGCCCGCCGACGGGCACCACGGACGCCATCGACGACGAACAGTGGCGCGCCTCCTTCGAATCGGGCTTCCTGGGCGCGGTGCGGTTGTCGCGGGCCGTCGCCGCGCGGCTCGGCGAGGGCGGGGTGATCGGGTTCGTCCTGTCGACCTCGGTCTACGAGCCGATCCCCGGCCTCGCCATCTCCAACGCCCTGCGGCCCGCGCTGGCCGGCTACGCGAAGACCCTCGCCGGGGAGGTGGGCCCGCGGGGCATCCGCGTGGTCGGGCTGGTGCCGGCCCACATCGGAACCGACCGGACGCTCGAACTCCAGTCGATCACCGGCGACGCCGACACCACGGCCGCCGGCATCCCGCTGCGCCGGCTCGGCACCCCGGAGGAGTTCGGCCGCACCGCCGCGTTCCTGCTGTCTCCGGCGGCCGCCTACGTCACGGGCGCCATGGTGACGGTGGACGGCGGAACGCGGGCCAGCTTCTAGCCTCATCAACCGCCCGAACTCTCCTTGACAGTGGCCCACTTGAACATAATGCTTGCCGACGAAAGCAATATGTTCACGTGGGAGACCTCGATGACCGCACACACCCCGGACAGCGCGGGCACCGCGCTGCGCGCCGCACTGGAGGGGCCCGCGTTCCGGGCGGACCCGCATGCGGTACTGCGGCGACTGACCGCGTCGGGCGCCGCGCACCGCTGCGAACCGGCCGGTGCCCCGCCGCAGTTGCTGGTCACCGGGTACGAGGCGGCCCGCGCCGTGCTCACCGATCCGCGAGTGTCCAAGCGCAGCGAGCGCGCGGGCCTGGAGCCCGGCTGGCTGATGAGCGGGGTCCGGGACGAGGTCGGCGTCGACTACATGCTGACCATGGACCCGCCCGAACACACCCGGCTGCGCAGGGTGGTGGCGCGCGCCTTCACCCCTCAGCGGGTGGCGGCCCTGCGGCCGCGGACCCGCGAGATCGCGTCCCGGCTGGTGGACGACGTACTGGCCGAGGAGACACCGGAACTGGTCGACGGCTTCGCCGCCCGCGTCCCCATCGCCGTGATCTGCGAACTGCTCGGCGTGCCGCTCGGCGACTGGGACCGGTTCCGCTGGGCCTCGGAGCAGATCGTGGCCCCGGTCGCCGGCGCGGACCGGGAGGAGGCCTACGTATGGATGAGCGGCTATCTCGCGGAGCTGATCGCCGGCAAGCGGGCCGAGCCCGGACCGGACCTGCTGAGCGCACTGGCCGGTGACGCCGGCGAGGACCGGCTCACCGACCCGGAACTGGTCGGCATGGCCTTCCTGCTCCTGATCGCCGGGTACGAGACGACCGCGAACCTCATCGGCGCGGTGCTCCTCGGCCTCGCCCGGCAGCCGGACCTCCTGGAGGCGCTGCGCGCCGATCCGGGGCTGGTCCCGGCGGCGGTCGAGGAGTTCCTCCGGGTGGACGGGCCGGTGCTGACGGCGACCGAGCGCTTCGCCACCGAGGACCTGGAGGTCGGCGGGATGCCGGTGCGCCGGGGCGACATGCTGCTGGTGTCCCTGGCCGCGGCGAACCGGGACCCGGCCCGGTTCGAGGCCCCGGACACCTTCCGCCTCGGCCGTCCGGCCGGCGGCCATCTCGCCTTCGGGCACGGCGTCCACCACTGCCTGGGCGCTCCGCTGGCCCGGATGGAGGCCGAGGTCGCGGTCACCGTGTTCGTACGGCGGGTGGCGGGGCTGGACCTGGCCGTGGCCGAGACGGACCTGCAGTGGACGCCGGGCCTGCTGATGCACGGGGTACGGCGACTGCCCGTGTCGGTCGTGGCCGCCGAGGACACCGGGGACTCCGGGGACTCCGCCTAGGCGCTGCGCTGGAAGTCCCGCGACATGCCGTCTGCCGACTGCGGCGCCCCCTCAGGGCGCTGCCGAACCGCAGCGTACTTCGCCGGACTCGCCTAGACCGACACCGGCGGTACCAGTCGGCCCCGGGAGATGAGGGATGCCGCCTTCTTGAGGTGACGCAGGCTGATGCTGACGCCGTAGCCGTCGATGCCCGGGGTCGCGGCGATGCGGGTGGTCAGGAAGCGGTAGAAGTCCTCGGGGTCGCGGGTGATGACGGTGACCATCAGGTTGTGCTCCCCGCTGATGGCGCCGACGAAGGGAACCTCGTCGAGCCGGGCGGTCTCCGCGCCGACCCGCTCCAGGTGAGCGGGGGCGACCCGCAGCCAGAGGATGGCGTTGAGCCGGAACCCCAGCCGCTCCGGGAGCAGCTCGACCTCGTACTCCAGGGTTCCGGAGCCCTCCAGCGACTCCAGCCGGCGGGCCACCCGGGACAGGGACCAGCCGGTGAGTTCGGCGAGCCGGGTGTGGGTGGTACGGCCGTCCTGGGCGAGGGCGTCGAGCAGCGGGGCGTCCTCGGCGGCCGGTGGGGGCGGCGGCCCGGGGGCGGGCGGCGGCCGCTCCGAGGTCAGCCGCCGGACCTGCTCGGGGTCGAGGCTGTCGCCGTAGCCGGTCCAGCCTGCGGTGCCGGGAGCGTCGAAGTCGTGGATGATCAGGTCGATGCTGACGTCCAGGACCGAGGCGGACCTGGGCAGTTGCCGGAGCAGTACGTCCTCGCGCGGCACGTCGAGCGGCGAGCGCATGACGCAGATGATCTCCGAACCGCCCGAGGCCAGGTGGGCCCAGGAGATGTCGGGGCGCCGGGCGAGGGCGTCGGCGAGCGGGGCGACCCGGTCCGGGCGGCAGCGGATGCGGGTGACCCACTGCGCGGCGCCGTGCACCCACGGGTTGACCAGCCCCACCACCCGCAATGCCCCGGCGCGGCGAAGTGCCTGGTAGCGGCGGGCCGCGGTCTGCTCGGAGACCCCGGCCACCTCGCCGATCCGCCGGAAGGGCAGTCGGGGCGCGCACTGCAGGGCACGGAGGATCTTTCCGTCTGTCTCGTCAAGCATGCTGGAAGTCTGCCATGTACATCGGCGATCTAGAGGATTCTGCGGCTGCGAGCCGACCTGCTTGGCGGATGCGCGCACGGGACCGGATGCTGTGGCGGCGGGCTTCCCCTCGGAAGTCCGTTCGACACAGGCCACCGGACACGCCGGTGGCCTTCGACCGCGGCGCGGTGCGCCGCGAAGGAGTATCTCCGTGAACGTCACGACACCGGCGAACGCGCCGGTCGAGCGGCGGGCGGCCACGATCGTCATGGCCTGCCTGGGCGTCTTCGTCGCCTATCTTCCGGTCACCACCGTCGCCGTGAGCCTGCCCGCCCTGCAGGCCGCGCTGAACGCCTCGACCGCCCAGCTGTCGTGGGTGCAGGACGCGTTCGTGCTGCCGATGGCCGCGTTCATCCTGACCGCGGGCGTCTTCGGGGACGTCCACGGGCGCAAGAGGGTGTTCCAGGCGGGCCTGCTGTTCTCGGCGGCCGGCGCGGTCACCGCCCTGTGCGCGCACTCGATCGAGGTCGTCTGGGCCGGGCAGGCGCTGGCCGGCGTCGGCGCGGCCGCGCTGCTGCCGACCACGCTGGCGCTGATCAGCCATGCGGTGCCGGACCACCGGGAGCGCGGCAAGTTCATCGGCATCTGGGCCACCTGCCTGACGGCGGCCCTGGCCGTCGGTCCGCTGCTCGCCGGTGTGATCGTCCAGCACATCTCCTGGCGCTGGATCTACCTGCCGACCGTTCCCGTCGCGCTGCTGACCGTCGCCGTCGCGGTCCGGCGGCTGCCCGACTCGCGGGCACCGCACGGGCGCCGTCTGGACTGGCCCGGCCAGCTCACCGCGACGCTCGCGGTCACCGCCCTGGTGTACGGCGTGATCGAGGGCGGGGCGAGCTCGTTCACCGACGTCAAGGTGATGGTGGCGCTGTTCACGGCCGTGGTCGCCGGTGCCGGGTTCGTGCTGGCGGAGCGGCGCAGTGACAGCCCGATGCTGGACCTGAGCCTGTTCCGCAGCCCCGCCTTCACCGCGACCACGCTGGTCGCGACGACCAGTTTCCTGGCGCTGATCGGCTTCTTCTTCGTGCTCAGCCTCTACTTCGGCATGGTGCAGCGGCTCGACACCATGGAGGCCGCGTGGCGGCTGCTGATGGTCACCGGGGCGGCCCTGCTGGTCGGCGGGCCGGCCGGACGGCTGATGCACCGGATATCGGCCCGGGTGATGATCACCGGTGGTCTGCTGGTGGTCACCGCCGCCCTGTTCGCGCTGACCGGTCTGACTGCCGACACCTCGTTCGGCTCGGCGGCCTGGCGGCTCGCCCTGCTGGGCCTCGGCATGGGCTTCGTCATGACGGCGATGACCGCGACCGCGGTGGCCTCGGTGCCGTACCACCTGGCCGGCATGGCCGCCGCCGGCAACAACGCGTTCCGGCAGGTCGGCGGCGCCCTCGGCCCGGCCGTCCTGGGCGCGCTGCTCACCACCAGGGCCCTCCACGCACTCCCCGGTCACCTCGCCGACGCGGGCGTCACCGGCGCGGCACGGGACCGCATCGTCACGACCGCGCAGACGGACGGCCTCGGCGCGGTCGCCGGCCTTGACCTGGGCGCCCGGACCGGGCAGACGATGGGCGCGCTCGGCGACTCCTTCCTGGACGGCATGCGCCTGTGCCTGATCACGGCGGGGAGCCTGACGCTGCTGGCCGCCCTGCTCGCGGTGGTCCTGTTGCGCGCACCGCGGCAGCAGCTCACGCTCCGGGCGGCCGGGCACACCACGGCCGAGAAGTCCTCGGCCGCGCAGGGCGCCTGACGGCTCACCGCACCAGGCAGGGCCGTTTGGCGTCGAAGGTCCAGCCCGCCACGAGGTACTGCATCCCGGCCGCGTCGTCCCGACCCGCGCCGAGGTTCAGCTCCTCGTGGCGGGCATGGGCCGCGAGCAGCCGGTCCATGTCGAGCCGGACGCCGAGCCCGGGGGCGTCGGTGACGGCGACCTCGCCGCCGGTGATCCTCGGCGGCTCGACGGTGAGCCGCTCCTGTCCCTCCTGCCAGATCCAGTGCGTGTCCAGGGCGTTGTAGTCGCCGGGGGCCGCGGCACCGCAGTGGGCCATCATGGCGAGCGAGATGTCGAAGTGGTTGTTGGAGTGGCAGCCCCAGGTCAGCCCCGCCTCGTGGCAGAGCTGGGCCACCCGCACCGACCCCTGCATGGTCCAGAAGTGCGGGTCCGCCAGCGGGATCGACACCGACTGCAGGGCGAGGGCGTGGGTGAGCTGCCGCCAGTCGGTGGCGATCATGTTGGTCGCGGTGGGCAGCCCGGTGGCCCGGCGGAACTCGGCGAGGATCTCGCGGCCGGAGTAGCCGGCCTCGGCGCCGCAGGGGTCCTCGGCGTAGGCGAGGGTGCCGAGCAGCGGGCGGCACAGCTCGACGGCCTCGCGCAGGGACCAGGCGCCGTTGGGGTCGAGCGTGATCCGCGCCTCGGGGAAGCGCTCCTTCAGCGCCCGGACGGCCTTGACCTCCTCGGCCCCCTCCAGCACGCCGCCCTTGAGCTTGAAGTCACGGAAGCCGTAGCGGTCGTAGGCCGCCTCCGCCTGCCGGACGATCGCCTCCGGGGTGAGGGCCTCCTCCCGGCGGATCCGGTACCAGGGCACGTCGGAGTCGGGTTCCCGGAGGTAGTCCAGGTCGGTGCGGTCCGGGTCGCCGACGTAGAAGAGGTAGCCGAGGACCCGTACCGAGTCGCGCTGCCTGCCGTCGCCGAGCAGGGCGGCGACGGGTACCTCCAGGTGCTGGCCGAGCAGGTCGAGGAGCGCGGACTCCACGGCGGTGACGGCGTGCACGGTGGTGCGCAGGTCGAAGGTCTGCGCACCACGACCGCCGGCGTCCCGCCCCGCGAACTCCTCCCCCACGGCCCGCAGCACCCGCTTGTAGTCCCCCAGCCGGGCTCCGACGACCAGGGATCCGGCATCCCGCAGGGTCCGGGTGATCGCCTCCCCGCCGGGCACCTCACCGAGCCCGGTCCGGCCCGCGGAGTCCTCGACGACCACGACGTTGCGGGTGAAGTACGGGGCGTGCGCGCCGGAGAGATTGAGCAGCATGGAGTCCCGGCCTGCCACCGGATACACGGAGAAACGGGTGACGACGGGCTGGCTCATGGGCGAGACGTCCTTCCTGATGGAGAGGCATCACATGAGCCTCCGTCTACATATGAAGATGAAGGCTATGGATGCGGACGCACTTCAGTCAACGGACAGGTCCGAGGAGTCAGCGGCATCACGCCTTCCACCCAACCGAGCGCCCCCGAACGCCCTCCAGATCCAGAATCTACGGGATATAACCGACCAAGCCGGGTGAAATACCCCTGCTGGAGCGGACCGTGACGGACCTGGTGAGCCGGGACCGTGGGCAAACGCTCGACGACGCACGCTGGACGCGCCTCTGACGCCGCGTGAGACTGAGGGGATCCGACGCTCCCGGCCCAGGACGGTGCCCATGGACGACGACAGGACCGCGCCCGCGCGCGTCGAACTCACCCCGCAGGCCGCCGAACTGGTGCGCCGGCTGCGTGCCGAGCACGGGCCGCTGATGTTCCACCAGTCCGGCGGCTGCTGCGACGGCAGCGCGCCCATGTGCTATCCGGACGGCGAGTTCCGCACCGGCGGCTCGGACGTGCTGCTGGCCGAGCTGGCGGTGGACGGGGTCGAGGAGCCGGTCACCTTCTGGATGTCCCGCAGCCAGTACGAGGCGTGGAGCCACACCCGGCTGATCGTGGACGTGGTACCCGGACGGGGGAGCGGTTTCTCCCTGGAGGCACCCGAGGGGGTGCGTTTCCTCACCCGTTCTCGCGTAGTCGACGGTTAGCCGCCCCGCCGGTCACTCTCGTCTGCTGCACTTCCCTGAGTCCTGAGGAACTTGACGAGACATCAGGGGGTGCGGTGACGCATCGTCGGAGACGGCTTGCAGCGAAGACCCGAACTCTGTGCACGATTCTCACCACGTCCGGCGTGCTGGCCGGTGCGGCCCTCGTGGGGGCGGCACCGGCCGGCGCCGCGTCGGACGCCGGACAGATCGCGTCCGGCGTCACCTACCGGCAGTTCGACGTCCCGGCGGCCAAGGGCACGGTCCACGTCCATCTGCTGACCGTCGACCTGACCGACCCGCACGTCCACGTGGACCTGCTCTCGCCGGGCGCCGTGGCCGCACGGTCGCCGGTGTCCGCGATGGCGGACGCGGCGGGCGCGGTCGCGGGCGTGAACGGCGACTTCTTCAACATCAACGAGACCCAGCACCCGGGCGTCGAGGCGACCGGCGCGAGCGTCGGCCCGGCGATCACGCACGGCAAGGTGCTCAAGGCGGCGGTGCCGACGGCCCAGCGGTTCGGCCCGTCGCTGCCGCCCGGCACCGACACCACCGACGTCTTCGGCGTCGGCGTGGACCGCCGGGCCCGGCTCGACCGGCTGACGCTCGTCGGCACGGTCCGCACCCCCGACGCCACCCTCACGCTGCGCGGCCTCAACCAGTACGCCCTGGCGCAGGGGTCCGTCGGGGCCTACACCGCCGCCTGGGGCTCGGCCTCCCGCAAGCGTGCCACCTGCGGCTCGGACACCAACCGGGCCGCCGGCTGCAGCTCGGACACCTACGAGGTGCAGGTCCGCGCCGGCAAGGTCGTCGCCACGTCCGCCACCCCGGGCAGCGGCGCGATCGCCCCCGGTACGACCGTCCTGCTCGGCCGGGAGGCGGGCGCGGACAAGCTGCGCGCCCTCACCAAGGGTGAACGGGTCACGGTGCACGAGCGCATGGTGGCGTCCGCCGCCTGGCCCCGGTACCGCTTCGCGGTCGGCGGCTACCCGGTGCTGCGGGACGGCCAACCGCTGACCGGGCTGAACAACACCACATCGGCCGTGCGCACGGCCGTCGGCTACGCGAGCGGCGGGCGCAAGCTGCTGCTGCTCGCGCTGGACGGGGCGGTGGCCTACCGCAGCGGGCTGACCATCGCCGAAGTCGCCGACGAGATGCGGCAGTTGGGAGCGGCCGACGCGTTCAGCCTGGACGGCGGCGGCTCCACGACGATGGTGGCCCGCACCGCGGGGGCGAAGACGGTGAGCGTGCTCAACCACCCGACCGAGAGCCCGGAGCGCGCCGTGGCGAACGGGATCGGGGTGTTCTGGAAACCCTGAAGGGAACCCTGAGCGGCCGGCTCAGGGCCGCAGACTGCTGACCATGTCGGCGGTCGCGGTGAGCCCGCTGGTGATGGTCGGCGCCATGCTGGTGCTGGCCAGGAAGAACCCGAACAGCATGCAGACCAGGGCGTGCGAGATCTTCAGCGCGCCCTGGCGCATGAAGATCACGGCCAGCAACAGGAGCAGCAGCACCACAGAGATGGAAACGGCCATCGCGAACCTCCTCCGCCACGCCCGTTTCAGGGCGTTCGGCCGTAAGTGTGGCGTAGCGGAGGGTGGGGCCGTGCGGTTGACACGGCCCCCGTTCGAGTGGTGTTACGACGCCGCGTGGGCGTCCAGGAAGGCCTCCAGGCCTGCCAGGTCGTCGGTGTTGAAGTAGTCGACGTCGGCGGCGAGCAGTTCGCTCCACAGCGCGTCGCGGGCGGGACCGGCCACGTCGGGGGTGTTCCAGAAGCGCACCGTCTGACCGTGCGCGTGCGCCTGGCCGATGATGTCGAGCAGCTTCTGCCGCTCGGCGTCGGGGAACGCGCCCTCGCCGAGCCAGGTGAAGTTGAGCTGCCAGTTGTCGCTGATCAGCGGGACGAAGGAGGCGGGCGCCGAGGTGCCGAGGTCGGTGAGCCGGCCGTCGTAGAAGGCCCGGCGCACGGTCTGCGCCTCCATCGGCGTGCGCGCGGCACGGTCACCGGAGATGACGTTGGTGACCGCACCGGGGATCACCCGGCCGTGGGCGTAGGTGGTGAACAGGTGCGGGTAGCGCCGCAGATGCCGGTCGAGCTCAAGGTACGTCGAGGAGCCCTCGGTCTTGATGTCGATCAGCAGTTGCAGCGGCCTGCGCCAACCCCGGTACACCGAACCGTGGTTGGCCTTGACGATCGCGGCCAGCGGGTCGAGGTAGAGGGATTCGAGGGTGCGGCTCGGGTCGAGGTCGTCCGCGGTGTGGCCGATGAGGAGCTGGTCGCCGACGAGGAAGATGTCGGCCTCGACGCTCCCGAACCGGTGGTCGAGGGCGTCGTGGAGGGGATGGGTGTGCTCGTAGTCGTTGTGGGCGTGGGCACGCCACAGCGGCCGCCGACCACGGTGACCGCCGCCCGCCCAGGCCGGTGCGCCGGGCAGTGCGGCGGCGCCGACGAGGGCGGCACCGAGGGTGGTGAGGGCTCTGCGACGGGTGGTGAGGGCCATGCTCTGCCTCCCTTGTAGGGCCATGAGGGACCGAAGGGAGTATGCGTTCGAACAGAGCCCAATTGGTGTATCTGCGCAGGGAGTTGGCTGGACTGCCACCCCCGGTTCATTTCAAGCGCGCCTCAGCGGGGTCGCGCCCCGAAGGGGCGCTGGGGGTGCCCCCGGCCGAAGGCTGGGGGAGGAACTGCGCGACCAGCCCCCACGCACCCGCAGCCGAACCCGCTACCTCACGGCGCCTGCAAATCAACCAGCGCGCCCAAGGCCTCCCGATGCGCCCCCGCCGTACCGAAGGCAATCGAATCAGCCTTGGCCCGCTTCAGATACAGATGGATCGGATGTTCCCAGGTCATCCCGATCCCCGCATGCAACTGCAGCGCCTCCTCGGCAGCGTGCACGGCGACCGGCCCCGCGTAGGCCTGCGCAACGGCCACCAGCACGTCGGCGTCCTCGCCGGAGGCCAGCGCGTCGGCGGCGCCCCGCGCGGCGGCCCGCAGGTTCACCACCTCCAGCCACAACTGCGCCAGCCGGTGCTTGACCGCCTGGAACCCGCCCACCGGCCGGTTGAACTGCTTGCGCTCCTTGAGGTACCGCACGGTCTCGGTCAACGCCCATTCGGCGACGCCGAACTGCTCGGAGGCCAGCAGCCCGGCCCCGGCCCGCAGGGCCCGCCGTACCGCGGGCTCGGCGTCGCCCACGCGCCGCCCCGGCGCCCCGTCCAGGGTGACCGTGGCGAGCGGCCGGGTCAGGTCGAAGGACACCTGCGGGGTGACGGTCGCGGCGCCCGCCTCGACCGCGTACAGCCCGCCGTCGTCCCCGGGCACCAGCAGCACGTCCGCGGCGACCGCGTCCGCGATCCCGGTCAGCTCGCCGTGCAGACGGCCGTCTTCGACGCGTACGGTCTTGAACTCGCCGCCCGGAGCGACGTGCAGCCCCACCGCCAGCGCCCCGACGGTCCGCCCGGACGCCAGCTTCCCGAGCAGTTGCCCGTCGCCGCAGGCCAGCAGCGCCTCGGTCGCCACCACGGCGCTGGTCAGATACGGCACGGGCGCGACCGACCGCCCCAGCTCCTCCAGGACGACGGCGACCTCGCGGTGCGAGGCACCCTGACCGCCCAGCTCTTCGGGAACCAGCAGTCCGGCGAGCCCCATGCCCTCGGTGAGCGCCTTCCAGGCGGCCGCGTCGTGCGGGGTGTCCGACTCGGTGCGGGCGATGACGCCCGGCGCGTCGCAGTGGTCGGCGAGCAGATCCCGCACCGCGGCCCGCAGCGCCTCTTCCTCCTCCGAGTACAAAAGGTCGGTCATCGGGCGAGGTCCTTCCAGGCGACGTCCTTGTCGGTGCGCGGTTCGGCCGGCAGGCCCAGGACGCGCTCGGCGACGATGTTCAGCAGGACCTCGCTGGTCCCGCCCTCGATGCTGTTGCCCTTGGCACGGAGGTAGCGGTAGCCGGCGTCGCGGCCGACGAAGTCCACCAGTTCGGGCCGGCGCATGGTCCAGTCGTCGTACAACAGGCCTTCCTCGCCCCGGAGTTCGACCTCCAGGCCGCTGATCTCCTGGTTGAGGCGGGCGAAGGCGAGCTTCATGCCGGCGCCCTCGGGGCCGGGCTGGCCCGCAACAAGCTGCTGGCGCAGGCGCTCGGCGGTGAGGCGGGCGACCTCGGACTCGACCCACAGCTTCAGCAGCCGCTGGTGCAGGTCGTGGGTGCGCAGCTCGGGGCGTTCGCGCCAGGTCTTCGCGACCGGGCCGATCATGCCGCCCTCGCGGGGCAGCCGCATGCCGCCGATCGCGACGCGCTCGTTGTTCAGGGTGGTCTGCGCGACCCGCCAGCCGTCGCCGATCGCGCCGAGGCGGCGGGCGTCGGGGATGCGGACGTCGGTGAGGAAGACCTCGTTGAACTCGGCCTCGCCGGTGACCTGCCGCAGCGGCCGGACGTCCACGCCCGGGTCGGTCATGTCGCAGATGAAGTAGGTGATGCCGGCGTGCTTGGGCACGTTCGGGTCGGTGCGGGCGATGAGGATGGCCCAGCGGGAGTTGTGCGCGCCGGAGGTCCACACCTTCTGCCCGTTCACCACCCACTCTCCCCCACTCTCGGCTTCGCTCGAGCGGGAGGTGCCCCCATCCTCGCGGACGGCCCGGGTGCCCAGCGCGGCCAGGTCGGAGCCGGCGCCCGGCTCGCTGAACAGCTGGCACCAGACCTCCTCCCCGATCCACAGCGGCCGCAGATAGCGCTGCTTCTGCTCCTCCGTGCCGTACTTGAGGATGGTCGGCGCGGCCATGCCGAGCCCGATGCCGTTGCGGCGCGAGTCGTTGTCGGGGGCGCCGGCGGCCTCCAGGGCCGCGTCCACGACGACCTGGAGGGAGCGCGGGGCGCCGAGGCCGCCGAGGCCCTCCGGGTAGTGCACCCAGGCGAGACCCGCGTCGAAGCGGGCCTTGAGGAAGTCGAGCCTGTCTGTCGTGGCGGGCGGGTGCGCGGCCAGCAACTCGGCGGTGCGGCGCGTGAGTTCGGCGGCGTCGGTCATGCTGCGGCTCCGTTCGGTACGACGGTGACCCGGCCGGTGGTGACGCCGTCGCCGACCCGCTGCACGGCCGCCGCGGCCTCGGACAGCGGGACCCGCTCGCTCACCAGGGGCTTGATGGCGCCCTTGGCGGCCAGCTCGGTGAGCTGCTGGTGGCAGTGCAGGATCAGCTTGGGGTTCTTGGTGGCGTACAGGCCCCAGTGCAGGCCCTGGATGGAGTAGTTCTTCACCAGGGCGTGGTTGAGCGCCGGGCTGGGGATGGTGCCGCTGGCGAAGCCGACGACCACGATCCGGCCCTCGAAGGCGACGACCTTCGTGGACTGGGTGTAGGCGTCGCCGCCGACCGGGTCGTAGATCACGTCGGCGCCCCGCCCGCCGGTGGCCTCCTTGACGGCGGCGACGACGTCCTCGGTGCGCCGGTCGACGACGACGTCACAGCCCTGCTCCCGGGCCACGGCTGCCTTGTCGGCGCCGCCGACCACGCCGATCACCCGCGCTCCGGCCGCCTTGCCGAGCTGGACGGCCGCGCTGCCGACCCCGCCGGCGGCGGCGTGCACGAGCAGGGTCTCGCCGGCCTGGAGGGCCGCCCTGCGGTGCAGTCCGAACCAGCCCGTCTGGTAGCCGATGTGCAGCGCGGCGGCCTCGGAGTCGTCCAGCGAGTCCGGGGCGGGCAGCAGCGCGGCGGCGTCCGCGACCGCGTACTCGGCGAAACCGCCGTGCGGCAGTGCGGGGTTGGCGATCACCCGGCGCCCGTCCTCGGTCTCACCGCAGATCTCCACCCCGGGAGTGAACGGCAGCGGCGGACGCACCTGGTAGTGGCCCCGGCACATCAGTACGTCCGGGAAGTTGATGTTGGCGGCACGCACCCTGAGCAGCACCTGGCCGTCGCCGGGCGTGGGCCGCTCCACCTCCTGGAGCCGCATCACCTCGCTCGGCTCGCCGTTCTCGTGCACTTGCCATGCCTGCATGCGGTGCCTCCACGGGACTGCGTCGTCTGACCGGGGTCCACCGCATACTAAGCGGTCGCTTGCCATGGAGGGAACAGCCGCCCGGGGGAACGCCGGATTCGTCACGCCTGCTTCGGGCGCGCCCGCACGTGCATCCGCTCCCCCTGCGGCCCGAACAGGCTGAGGAACTCCACCGGCCCCTCCCCCGTCGACCCGAACCAGTGCGGCACCCGGGTGTCGAACTCGGCCGCCTCCCCCGGCCCCAGCACGACGTCGTGCTCACCGAGCACCAGCCGCAGCTTCCCGGACAGCACGTACAGCCACTCGTAGCCCTCATGGGTGCGCGGTTCGGGTTCGAGTTTCCGCTTCGGCTCGACCACCTTGAAGGCCTGCAGGCCGCCGGGCTGCCGGGTCAGCGGCAGGAAGGTCCGGCCGTACCGCTCCATCGGCTTCGCCCGCACCCGGGGGTCGCCGGCCGGCGGGGCGCCGACCAGTTCGTCCAGGGGCACCTGGTGGGCCTGGGCGATCGGCAGCAGCAGCTCCAGGCTGGGCTTGCGCAGCCCCGACTCCAGCCGGGAGAGGGTGCTGACCGAGATGCCGGTGGTCTCGGAGAGGGCGGCGAGGGTGACCTCCCGCTCCTTGCGGAGCCGGCGCAGCCGGGGTCCCACGCCCGCGAGGACGTCGTCCGTAGTCATGCCTGCATTGCAGTTTCGGCAAAGATGTTTGTCAATCCGGCAGCGGCCGGTCCACCCTCGGCCGCGGAGGTGGTCACCATGACCGATACGTACGAGGTGGTCGTCGTCGGAGGCGGCGCGGCCGGACTGTCCGCCGCGCTGGTCCTGGGCCGGGCCCGGCGCCGCACCCTGGTCGTCGACGCGGGCGAGCCGCGCAACGCCCCGGCTCCACACATGCAGGGTTTCCTGTCCCGGGACGGCATGCCGCCCGCGGAGTTCCTGGCGGTGGGCCGGGAGGAGATCGCCCGGTACGGCGTGGAGCTGGTCCGGGACCGGGCGGTGGGCGCGACGAAGGACGACGCGGACGGCTTCACGGTGGCGCTGGCCGGCGGCCGGACGGTCCGGGCCCGGCACCTGGTCGTCGCCACCGGCCTCAAGGACGAGCTCCCGCCCGTCCCCGGGGTGGCCGAACGCTTCGGCCGGGATGTGCTGCACTGCCCGTACTGCCACGGGTGGGAGGTGCGCGACCAGGCGTTCGGCGTGCTGGCCACGACCCCGATGAGCGTGCACCAGGCGCTGATGGTCACCCAGTGGTCCAAGGACGTGACCCTCTTCCTCCACCAGGTCGAGGAGACGGAGCTGACCGACGACGACCTGCGGCGGCTGGCCGCGGCCGGGGTGCGGGTGGTGCCCGGTGCGGTGGCGGGGCTGCGCGTCGAGGACGACCGGCTGACCGGAGTGCAGCTCGCTGGGGGAGGGAGCGTGCACGACCGGGAGGCCCTGTTCGTCGCCCCGCGTCCGGTCCCGCAGAACGACCTGTTCCTCGGGCTGGGCGCGGAGATGACGGAGACCCCCTTCGGCAGCTACCCGGTGATCGACGAGCGGGGCCAGACGACGGTGCCCGGACTGTGGGCGGCGGGCAACGCGAGCGGTTTCGCCGAGCAGGTGGTCAACGCGGCGAGCCGCGGCTACCGGGCGGGCGCGGCCATCAACGGCGAACTGCTCTTCGCGGATCTGGACGCGGCCGTGCGGGTGTAGTCCGGCCCCGCCCGTTGCACCATGGCTGCATGCTGCTGACCCGGCTCGCCGAAGTGTCCCAGGAGGTCGCCGCCACCGCGGCCAGGTCCCGCAAGACCGCGCTGCTCGCCGAACTCTTCCGGGAGACGGCGCCCGACGACGTGCCGGTCGTCATCCCCTACCTGGCCGGCCGGCTCCCGCAGGGCCGCCTCGGCGTCGGCTGGAAGGTGCTGAGCCGGCCCGTCCCGCCGGCCGCCGAACCCTCCCTGACGGTCCGCGAGGTCGACGCCCGGCTCAGCGAGCTGGGCAAGGTCTCCGGGGCCGGTTCGCAGGCCGAACGCGCCAGGATCGTGGGCGAGTTGATGGGCGCGGCGACGGCGGACGAGCAGCGCTTCCTGCTGGGGCTGATCAGCGGGGAGGTGCGGCAGGGCGCCCTGGACGCGGTCGCCGTCGAAGGGCTCGCGCAGGCGACCGGCGCGGCCCCGTCCGCCGTCCGCCGGGCGGTGATGCTCGCCGGGTCCCTCCGGACGGTGGCGGCGGCGCTGCTGGCGGACGGCCCGCCGGCCCTGGACCGTTTCCGGCTCACCGTCGGCCGCCCGGTGCTGCCCATGCTGGCGCACACCGCCTCCTCGGTGGCCGAGGCGGTGGCGAAGCTGGGGGGCTCGGCGGTCGAGGAGAAGCTGGACGGCATCCGGGTCCAGGTCCACCGGGACGGCGACACGGTACGGGTCTTCACCCGCACCCTGGACGACATCACCGACCGCCTCCCCGAGGTGACCTCCGCCGCCCGCGAGTTGGGCGGCGACCGGTTCGTCCTGGACGGCGAGGTGATCTCCTTCGACGCGGACGGCCGGCCCCGCTCCTTCCAGGAGACGGCGGGCCGGGTCGGCTCCCGGACGGACGTGGCGAAGGCGGCCCGGGAGGTCCCGGTCTCCCCCGTCTTCTTCGACGCGCTCGCGGTCGACGGCCACGACCTGCTCGACCTCCCCTTCGCCGAACGGCACGCGGAACTGGCCCGGCTGGTCCCCGAGCCGATGCGGGTGCGCCGGGCGCTGGTCGCCGGGCCCGAGGACACGGAGACCGCGGAGGAGTTCCTGGCGGCCGCCCTGGACCGCGGCCACGAGGGCGTGGTCGTCAAGGCCCTGGACGGCCCCTACAGCGCCGGTCGCCGGGGTGCCTCCTGGCTGAAGGTGAAACCCGTCCACACCCTCGACCTGGTCGTCCTGGCCGCCGAATGGGGCCACGGCCGCCGCACCGGCAGGCTCTCCAACCTCCACCTCGGCGCCCGCAACCCGGACGGCACCTTCGCCATGCTCGGCAAGACCTTCAAGGGCATGACCGACGCGATGCTGGAGTGGCAGACCGCCCGGCTCAAGGAGCTGGAGGTCTCGGACAACGGCTGGGTGGTGACCGTACGCCCCGAACTCGTCGTCGAGATCGCCTACGACGGCCTGCAGCGGTCCACCCGCTACCCGGCCGGCGTCACCCTCCGCTTCGCCCGGGTGGTCCGCTATCGCGAGGACAAGCGGCCGGCGGAGGCCGATACGGTGGAAGCCCTGCTGGCCGCACATCCGGAGGTACGGCGTTGACGGAGCCGAAGCGAAGCGCCGGACTGCTGTTGTTCCGGCATACCGGCGAAGGCCTCGAAGTGTTGCTCGGCCATATGGGCGGGCCGTTCTTCGCCAAGAAGGACGCGGGCGCCTGGACCGTCCCGAAGGGCGAGTACGAGCCGGACGAGCCGGCCTGGGAGGCGGCCCGCCGCGAGTTCCGGGAGGAGCTGGGCCTGGCGCCGCCGGACGGCGAGGCGATCGAGCTGGGCGAGGTCCGGCAGACCAACGGCAAGATCGTCACGGCGTGGGCGATCGAGGCGGACCTGGACCCGGCCACGATCGAACCGGGCACCTTCGCGATGGAGTGGCCGCCGCGGTCGGGCCGGATCCAGGAGTTCCCGGAGCTGGACCGGGTCGCCTGGCTGACCCCGGACCGGGCCCGCGAGGTGATCGTCAAGGCGCAGGCCACGTTTCTCGACCGGCTGGCGGAGCACTCGGGCTGAACAGAGGCCCCTACGTTGCGGTCGGCCCGGCCGCGCGGGAAGGTCGTAGCAAGCCCGCTCCCAGGGAGGTCAGCCATGCCCATCGCGACGGTCAACCCGGCGAACGGCGAGACGCTCGAAACGTTCGAGGCCATGGACGAGGACGAGCTCGAACGCCGGCTCGAACTCGCCGAGGCGACGTTCCGGACGTACCGCACGAGCACCTTCGCCGAGCGCGCCCGGCTGCTGCACGCCGCCGCCGACCTGCTGGACGGCGACCTGGACGGCATCGCCCGCACCATGACCACCGAGATGGGCAAGCCGCTGAAGCAGGCCCGCGCGGAGGCCGCCAAGTGCGCGAAGGCGATGCACTGGTATGCCGACCACGCGGAGGCACTGCTGGCCGACGAGGAGCCGGCGGAGACGGACGTGAAGGACTCGGGCGCGTCCCGGGTGCGGGTGCGGTACCGCCCCATCGGGCCGGTGCTCGCCGTGATGCCGTGGAACTTCCCGCTCTGGCAGGTGGTCCGCTTCGCCGCGCCGGCGCTGATGGCGGGCAACGTGGGCCTGCTCAAGCACGCGTCCAACGTCCCGCAGACGGCCCTGTACCTGGAGGACCTGTTCCACCGGGCCGGCTTCACCGAGGGCTGCTTCCAGACCCTGCTCATCGGCTCCGGCGCGGTCGACGACATCCTGCGCGACGAGCGGGTGAAGGCGGCGACGCTCACCGGAAGCGAGCCCGCGGGCCGCGCGGTCGCCGCCACCGCCGGCGAGATGATCAAGAAGACGGTGCTGGAACTGGGCGGCAGCGACCCGTACGTGGTGATGCCCTCGGCGGACATCGACCGGGCGGCGAAGATCGCGGTGACGGCGCGCGTGCAGAACAACGGGCAGTCGTGCATCGCCGCGAAGCGGTTCATCGTGCACACGGACGTCTACGACGCGTTCGCCGAGCGGTTCGTGGCGGGCATGGCGGCGCTGCGGACGGGCGACCCCATGGACGAGAAGACGGACGTCGGGCCGCTCGCGAGCGAACAGGGGCGCAAGGACCTGGAGGAGCTGGTCGAGGACGCGAAGCGGTCGGGTGCGCAGGTGCTGTGCGGCGGGCAGCGGCCGGACGGGCCCGGCTGGTACTACCCGCCGACCGTCCTCGCCGGGATCCACCGCGACATGCGCATCCACCGCGAGGAGGCGTTCGGGCCGGTGGCCACGCTGTACCGGGCCGGAGACCTGGACGAGGCGATCCTCATCGCCAACGACTCGCCCTTCGGGCTGAGTTCGAACGTGTGGACGCGGGACGACGCCGAGGTGGACCGGTTCGTACGGGATCTGGAGGCCGGCGGCGTGTTCGTCAACGGCATGACCGCCTCCCACCCGGCGTTTCCGTTCGGCGGGGTGAAGCGGTCCGGATACGGCCGTGAGCTGTCCGGGCACGGAATCCGGGAGTTCTGCAACATCACCACTGTTTGGCAGGGTGCGTGAGGGTTGCACGACTACGATCCGGAGTGTGAACCGCGAAGTGACCCTGCCTCTGATCGTCGACGACCGCGGGACCTTGCAGGTGGCCGCGGCCGACGTGAGCAAGTTGTTGCGGACGTTGGGGGCACGGTGGCTGCGTCTGGTGGAGGCCGACGAGGGTGGGCTGGACGAGGACACGGTGGCTGCGCTGACCATCGAGCTGGCGAAGCTCGCCGATCGGATCGACGTGGCCTGTATCGCCCACAGCAGTGGGGAGTGACGGTCGTTCGGCGAGTGCGGGCCGGTGGGGGCTTGTCGCGCCCACGCGGCGGCAGCCGCACATCGATACAGCCCCGCGCCCCTGAAAGCAGGTCAGTTCAGCTGAGCGACGTCCAGAACATCTCCTCGTATGCCTGGAGCAGGCGGCCGTAGGTGTACACCCGCTTCTCGTCCAGGCGGCCTGACTCCAGTCCCGCCTGCACCGCTGCCGTGGCCTGCTCGTCCAGTGCCGGGGCCGGTTCGGCGAAGAAGTCGAAGAAGGCGCAGGCCTCGTCCGTGAAGCCGTAGTGCTCGCGCAGGCCCTGCGCGATGCTCGCGCAATACGTGCCCCACGTCGCGAAGTTGGCCGTGACGGCGAGGACGGCGTCCGTCGGGGTTGCGTTGAGGGCGAGCCAGGAGACGTACGCCGGGTACGCCTGGCAGCCCGGTAGGGGCTCGTACGCTTGCATGCGCTCTTCATCCACTTCGCACGCCTCGGTGAACGCGCCCAGCCGCTCTGCCGCCAGCTCCTCGCCCCCGGCCAGCATGGTGAAGAACCCGGCGGCCGCCGGCTCCTCGGAGGCGCGCTGCGCCAGATGCAGGAACGCACGTCGGTCGGCGGAGATCACTTGGTGTTGTTCCAGGGCAAGTGCGGCGAGTGTCTCCAGACTCGCCCGGCCGCTGGCGACGAGGGGGACCAAGGGATTGGCGTTCGGGTCCGGGGCAAGCTCTGACCTGGTCGTTTTCAGCATTTCCGCGGCCGTGCCGGGCATCGCTTCCTCCTCGTCCGGATACCTCTGTGCTGATCCGACCCTGACACGGGGTCACCGGTTCGGAGTAGTCCGGCGAGAGATCATCGCCCTCACGGGTGATCGTGAGGGAACCACCTCCTGAGGTGAACCACCTCTCTGACCGGTCGGGCCCAAACCCGCCGGAAGGCTGAAAGCAGGCACGGTTCATGGCGACTTTGTGCAAACCCTCAGTGTCGGTCCCGGAGTACGTGATCACGATGGAGGAGACGCTGGAACTGGCGCGCTCCCACCACGAGGACCACCCGCAGCTGCCGTTGGCGCTGAGACTGATCGAGAACACGGGCGTTCGCACCCGGCACATCGTGCAGCCGATCGAGGAAACCCTGAAGCACCCCGGCTTCGAGGAGCGCAACAAGCTCTACGAGGTCGAGGCCAAGGCCCGGGTCCCCGCAGTCATCCAGCGGGCGCTCGACGACGCCGAGCTGCTCACCTCCGACATCGACGTGATCATCTACGTCTCGTGCACGGGCTTCATGATGCCCTCGCTCACCGCGTGGCTGATCAACGAGATGGACTTCGACTCCACCACCCGCCAGATCCCCATCGCGCAGCTCGGCTGCGCGGCCGGCGGAGCGGCGATCAACCGGGCGCACGACTTCTGCTCGGCGTACCCGAACGCCAACGCCCTCATCGTGGCCTGCGAGTTCTGCTCGCTGTGCTACCAGCCGACCGACCTCGGCATCGGCTCGCTGCTCTCCAACGGCCTCTTCGGTGACGGTATCGCCGCCGCCGTGGTCCGCGGCCAGGGCGGCACGGGCGTCGAACTCGAACGCAACGGCTCGTACCTGATCCCGAAGACCGAGGAGTGGATCATGTACGACGTGCGGGCCACCGGGTTCCACTTCCTGCTGGACAAGCGGGTCCCGGCGACCATGGAGCCGCTGGCGCCGGCTCTCCAGGACCTGGCAGGGCTGCACGGCTGGGACGCGTCCGACCTGGACTTCTACATAGTCCACGCGGGCGGGCCGCGCATCCTGGACGACCTGAGCAAGTTCCTCCAGGTCGAACCGCACGCCTTCCGGTTCAGCCGGGCCACGCTCACCGAGTACGGCAACATCGCCAGCGCCGTCGTCCTGGACGCGCTGCGCCGGATGTTCGACGAAGGCGGCGCCGAGCACCAGGCGCGTGGCCTGCTGGCCGGGTTCGGTCCCGGCATCACCGCGGAAATGTCGCTGGGTCGCTGGCGGCGTTCGGACGAAGAGGCGGCTTGACCGAAATGACGCTCACCGAACCACTCGACTCCGCCGACGAGGCGGCCGGTGAGGCCACCTGTCCGGTCCGGCACTGGGCGGTGCCGGACCTGGCGGGGGTGGACTTCGACCCCACCCTGGCCGAGCTGATGCGGGAGGGTCCGGTCACCCGGATCCAGCTTCCGAACGGTGAGGGCTGGGCGTGGCTGGTCACCCGGTACGACGACGTACGGATGGTGGCCAACGACCCTCGGTTCAGCCGTGAGGCGGTGATGGCGCAGCCGGTCACCCGGCTCGCCCCGCACTTCATCCCGGATCCCGGCGCGGTCGGCTTCCTGGACCCGCCCGACCACACGCGGCTGCGCCGCTCGGTGGCCCCCGCGCTCACCTCCAAGGGCGTGGAGCGGGTCCGGGACAAGGCCCGCCTGATGCTGGACGAGATCATCGACGAGCTCGTCCAGGACGGCCCGCCCGCCGATCTCACGGCGACGGTCCTCAGCCCGTTCCCCATCGCGGTGATCTGCGAGGTGATGGGCGTACCGCCCGCCGACCGGCACACCATGCACATCTGGACCCAGCTGATCCTGTCCTCCAGCCACGGCAAGGAGGTCAGCGAGAGGGCCAAGCGCGAGATGAGCGCCTACTTCGCCGACCTCATCGCCCTGCGGGCGGGCAGTACGGGCGAGGACGTGTGCTCGCTGCTGGGCGCCGCGGTGGGCCGCGGCGAGGTCGCTCTGCAGGAGGCCGTCGGTCTGACCGTCCTCCTCCAGATCGGCGGCGAGGCGGTCACCAACAACAGCGGGCAGATGTTCTACCTGCTGCTGACCCGCCCCGACCTCCTCGACCGGCTGCGCGCCGAGCCGGAGATCCGCCCCCGGGCGATCGACGAGCTCCTGCGCTACATCCCGCACCGCAGCGCGGTCGGGCTGTCCCGGATCGCCCTGCAGGACGTGGAGATCAAGGGCGTACGGATCCGCGCGGGCGACGCGATCTACGTCTCGTACCTGGCCGCCAACCGCGACCCGGACGTCTTCCCGGACCCCGAGACGATCGACCTCACCCGCAGTCCCAACCCGCATGTGTCCTTCGGGTTCGGCCCGCACTACTGTCCCGGCGGCCAGCTCGGCAGGCTGGAGGAGGAACTCCTCGTCGACGCCCTGCTCGACCGGCTGCCCGGGATGCGGCTCGCCGTTCCTCCGGAGCAGGTGCCCTTCAGAAAGGGCGCGCTGATCCGGGGACCCGAGGCGCTTCCGGTGACCTGGTGAGTGGCCCATGACCACAGCCGAGGGACTCCTCGTCCCACCAGGACACGGGCGCGTGGTCCACACGCCGGCCCAGCGTGTCACCTTCAAGGTGACGGGAACACACTCGCGGACGGCCTCCACCTTCGAGGTGGACGTCCCGCCGGGCTTCGACGTGGGCGCCCATGTGCACACCCGCAGCGAGGAGCTGTTCTACGTCCTCGAAGGCGAGCTGGACGTCCTCGCCTTCGAGCCGCGCATCCGCACACCCGACAACTGGCAGAAGTGGGAGTCGAGTTCGGGCACGAGGGTGGTGAGGGCGACCCCGGGCACGCTGATCGCCGTACCCCCCGGCTGCCCCCACGCCTTCGCCAACCCGACGGACACCCCGGCGCGGATGTTCTTCCAGTCCTCCCCGCCACCCGACCACGAGCGCTACTTCGAGGAGCTCCTGGAGATCCTGGGCAGCGGCGGTCCTCCGGACCACGAGGCGATCGAGCTACTCCGCAAGCGCTACGACATCGAGCAACTGACACCTTTGAAGCTCCGGTGACTGAGCCCACCTGTTCGGGGGCGCGGGGCGTTATCGATATGCGGCTCCGCCGCGTGGGCGCGACCAGCCACAGGCGGCCGTCGGTCCGCAACGCACCCGCACCCCCACGGCGCTACCGAATCGGCATCCCCGACAAGGTACGGGCGATCACCAACCGCTGGATCTCACTCGTCCCCTCGAAGATCGTGTAGATCGCCGCGTCCCGGTGCATCCGCTCCACCGGGTACTCCCGCGTGTACCCGTTCCCGCCCAGGATCTGGATCGCCTGGGCGGTCACCTTCTTCGCCGTCTCGCTCGCGAACAGCTTCGACATCGACCCCTCGGCCGCGGTGAACGGCTTCCCGTTCACCGCCATCCAGGACGCCCGCCACACCAGCAGCCGGGCCGCGTCGACGGCCGTCCGCATGTCGGCGAGCTGGAACGCCACCCCCTGGTTGTCGATGATCGGCCGCCCGAACTGCTCCCGGGTCACGGCGTAGTCGAGGGCGACCTCGTACGCGGCGCGTGCCGTACCGACGGCCATCGCGCCGACGGCGGGCCGCGAGGCCTCGAACGTGGCCATCGCCGCGTTCTTCACGCGCTCACCGCCCGACTTCGCCCGCTCCCGGGCCCGGGCCAGCCGCTCGTCCAGCTTCTCCTTGCCGCCGAGCAGGCAGGACCCGGGCACCCGGGCGTTGTCCAGGACGACCTCGGCGGTGTGCGAGGCCCGGATCCCGTGCTTCTTGAACTTCTGGCCCTGGGACAGCCCGGGCGTCCCCGGCGGGACGATGAAGGAGGCGTGGCCCTTGGAGCCGAGCTCCGGATCGACGACGGCGACGACGACGTGGACGTTGGCGATGCCGCCGTTGGTCGCCCAGGTCTTCGTGCCGTTGAGCACCCACTCGTCCTTGGCCTCGTCGTAGACGGCCCGGGTGCGCATGGAGGCCACGTCGGAGCCGGCGTCGGGCTCGGAGGAGCAGAACGCGGCGACCTTGACATCGTTGGTGTCGCCGTACATCTGGGGGATCCAGGTGCCGATCTGCTCCTCGGTGCCGTTGGCGAGGACGCCGACGGCGGCGAGGCCCGTGCCCACGATGGACAGGGCGATGCCGGCGTCGCCCCAGAACAGCTCCTCCATGGCCATCGGGATGCCGAGGCCGGTGGGGTCGAAGTACTGCTGGGCGTAGAAGTCGAGGGAGTAGATGCCGACCTTCGCGGCCTCCTGGATGACCGGCCAGGGAGTTTCCTCACGCTCGTCCCATTCGGCGGCCGCGGGACGGATGACGTCGGCGGCGAAACCGTGCAGCCAGTCCCGGACCTCCTTCTGTTCGTCGTTGAGCTCCATGGTGAACTCGGCCATGACCCCTCCAGCGGCGGCGCATAATGTGTTACTAGCGGTAACCCGAGTCTGTTACTCGTCGGTAGGAAAAGTCAACTCCCAAGGTCACCTCGGCAGCCAGTTCGAGAGCAGATGGCCGTCAGGTGTTAGTTTGCGCAGGCGTCACCGAAAAGAGCACGGGGTGGGGAGAGCACATGGACACCACACAGCGGACCGAACAGCAGCGGTCCGCCGACCGCCGACGGCGCGAGCTGTTGGAGGCCGCCGACCGGGTGGTGCTGCGCGACGGCCCACAGGCTTCCATGAACGCCATCGCGGCGGAGGCGGGCATCACCAAACCCATCCTCTACCGCCACTTCGGCGACAAGGGCGGGCTGTACGCGGCGCTGGCCAAGCGGCACACGGACGCGTTGCTGAACTCGTTGCGGGACGCGCTGGACGCTCCCGCGGAGCGCCGTGAACGGGTCGAGGCGACCTTGGACACGTACCTCGCGGCGATCGAGGCGCGGCCCCAGGTGTACCGGTTCCTGATGCACCCCGCGGAGGGCAGCACGGGGACCGACCAGGGGTTCGACGTGGGGAAGCACTCGGCTCCGCTGCTGCGGCGGATGGGTGAGGAGCTGGCGCAGGTCATCGAGGACCGGCTGGATCTCGGGCCCGGGAGCCAGCAGCTGGCGCGGGTGTGGGGGCACGGGATCGTCGGGATGATGCATGCGGCCGGGGACTGGTGGCTCGGGGAGCGGCCTTGTACTCGTGCGGAATTGGTGAAGAGTTTGGCTGATCTTTTGTGGGGTCGCTTGGCGGCTGCGGGGGACAAGGTCGGCGGTCCGGGGTTCTGAGGATTCAGTTTCGGCTGACCGCCCGGTGGGGGCTTGTCGCACAGTTCCTCCCCCAGCCTTCGGCCGGGGGTACCCCCAGCGCCCCTGAAAGACAGGGATGTCCTCACCGGTGCCAAGAAGACTTCGCCACCTGTCGCATCAGCTTGCGCCTGCGCCAGCCGCTGACGTGGTCGGCGTAGACGCGGCCCTCCAGGTGGTCGGTCTCGTGCTGGAGGCACCGCGCGAAGAAGCCCGTGCCGTGGATCGTGATCGGCTCCCCCGACGCCGTGAAGCCCTCCACCACCGCGTGGTCGTGGCGTTCCGTGCCCGCCTCCAGGCCCGGCAGGGACAGACAGCCCTCCGGGCCGCGGAGCGTCACGCCGTCCGCGGTCACCAGGCGCGGGTTCACCACGTGGCCGAGGTGACGGACGTCCTCGTCGTCGGGGCAGTCGAAGACGAACACCCGCAGCGGCTCCCCCACCTGGTTCGCCGCCAGGCCGACGCCCTCCGCCGCGTACATCGTCGCGAACAAGTCCTCCACGAGCCGGGAGAGTTCGGGGCCGAACTCGGTGACCTCCGCGCAGCGGGCGTGCAGGACGGGGTCGCCGAGCAGGGTGAGAGGCCGGACCCGCCCGTGGGCGCCCGGAATGGAACCGTGTCGCATGGCCGCAAGGGTACGGTTCGGATGGGCCCCTGCTCGCCGCGCAGGCATGGGCCGGAATTCGGGTGTGCGAATGGATCTCGATAGGCTGAGGTGCACACCACGTTGCCGGATGGCTCAGGCGCGGCGCGTACGCAAGGAGGATCGAGAACTGATGGCAGGCAACTCGGACCCGCTCACGCCGCGGGCCAAGCTGGCCGTGACCGCGGGCAAGGCGGTCGCGGCGGCGTCCCGTGCCGCGGGACGCGGCAGCGGATCCGTGATCGGTGGCCGGGTGGCGCTCAAACTCGACCCCGACCTTCTCGCCCGGCTCGCCCAGAACCTGGACGTGACCCTCGTCTCGGCGACGAACGGCAAGACGACGACCACCCGGCTCATCGCCGAGGCGCTGAAGGCCGCCGGGCCGGTCGTGTCCAACGCGCTCGGGGCCAACATGCCGGCCGGCATCACGTCGGCGCTGGCGGGCGGCTCGGAGTCCAAGTTCGGTGTCATCGAGGTCGACGAGAAGTACCTCGCCGGGGTGGCCCGGGACACCGACCCCAAGTGCATCGCGCTGCTCAACCTCTCCCGCGACCAGCTCGACCGCGCCGCCGAGACCCGGATGCTCGCCGAGAACTGGCGGGAGGGCCTGGCCGGGACCAAGGCCGTCATCGTGGCGAACTGCGACGACCCGCTGGTGGTGTGGGCCGCGTCCTCCTCCCCCAACGTGATCTGGGTCGCCGCCGGGCAGATGTGGAAAGACGACGCCTGGTCCTGCCCGTCCTGCGGTGGCGTGATGCAGCGGCCCGGCGACGACTGGTTCTGCGGCGAGTGCGGGTTCCGGCGGCCGACGCCGAGCTGGGTGCTCTCCGGGGACCACGTGCTCGACCCGCACGGGTCCGCCTGGCCGATCCACCTGCAGCTGCCGGGGCGCGCCAACAAGGCGAACGCCGCCTCCTCGGCCGCCGTCGCCGCCGTCTTCGGGGTGCCGCCGCAGGTCGCCCTGGAGCGGATGTACCAGGTGCAGGCCGTCGCGGGGCGCTACGACGTCGTGCAGTTCCAGGGGCGCGATCTGCGTCTGCTGCTGGCCAAGAACCCGGCCGGCTGGCTGGAGACGTTCTCGCTGATCGACCCGCCGCCGGCGCCGGTCATCCTCTCCGTGAACGCCCGCGGCGCCGACGGCACCGACACCTCCTGGCTCTGGGACGTGGACTACACGCGCCTGACCGGCCACCCGATCTTCGTGCTCGGCGACCGCAAGCTGGACCTCGCGGTGCGGCTGGAGGTCGCGAACCAGCACTTCCAGGTCTGCGACTCCCTCGACCAGGCCGTCCAGATGTGCCCGCCGGGCCGGATCGAGGTCATCGCGAACTACACCGCGTTCCAGGACCTGCGCCGCCGCGTCGGCAACTGACCACGAAGGACGAACAGTTCATGAGCGACAACCAACTGCGGCTGGTGTGGATCTACCCCGACCTGCTCAGCACCTACGGTGACCAGGGCAACGCGCTCGTCGTGGAGCGGCGGGCCCGGCAGCGCGGTCTCGACGTGGCCCGGCTCGACGTGCGCAGCGACCAGCCGATCCCGACCTCCGGCGACATCTACCTGATCGGCGGCGGTGAGGACCGTCCGCAGCGGCTCGCCGCCGAGCGGCTGCGTCGCGACGGGCACCTGTACCGGGCGGTGGAGAACGGCGCGATCGTGTTCTCCGTCTGCGCGGGGTACCAGATCCTCGGGCACGAGTTCATCAACGACCTGGGCCAGCGCGAGCCGGGCCTCGGCCTGCTCGACGTGACGACCGTGCGCGGCACCGGGGAGCGGTGCGTCGGTGACGTCCTCGGCGACATCGACCCGCGGCTCGGGCTGCCCCCGCTGACCGGCTTCGAGAACCACCAGGGCGTCACCCAGCTCGGTCCCACCGCCCGCCCCCTCGCCCGGGTCAGGCTGGGCAAGGGCAACGGCACCGGGGACGGCACCGAGGGCGCGTACAACGACACCGTCTTCGGCACGTACATGCACGGGCCGGTGCTCGCCCGCAACCCGCTCATCGCCGACCTGCTGCTGAAGCTGGCGCTCGACGTGAACGCGCTGCCGCCGATCGACGACCGGTGGTACGAGGCGCTCCGCAACGAGCGCATCGCGGCCGCCGAGCAGCCCGCCTGAGCTGTACCGGAGAGGTGGATTCCGGGCCCGCCTGACAGGGTGTCCGCTCACATGTGCGGGCACGTCCAGCAGGCGGACGCCCGGTACGGAACGGCCCCCTCGCGCGGGTAGGGTGACGGCGATGACAGCCGGACAGCGTGGTCCGGTCTCCGGCCCACGTGGAGAAGGTTGTTTCGGGCTATGCGCATTGGTGTCCTCACGTCCGGCGGCGACTGCCCCGGCCTGAACGCCGTCATCCGGTCCGTCGTGCACCGTGCCGTCGCCGACCACGGCGACGAGGTCATCGGCTTCCGGGACGGCTGGAAGGGCCTCCTGGAGTGCGACTACCTCAAGCTCGACCTCGACGCCGTGGCCGGCATCCTGGCCCGCGGCGGCACCATCCTCGGATCGTCCCGGGTCCAGCCCTCGCATCTGCGGGACGGCGTGGAGCGGGCCAGGGGCCATGTCGCCGAGCTCGGGCTCGACGCGATCATCCCGATCGGCGGTGAGGGCACCCTGAAGGCGGCCCGGCTGATGTCCGACGCCGGGCTGCCGATCGTCGGCGTACCGAAGACCATCGACAACGACATCGCCGTCACCGACGTGACCTTCGGCTTCGACACCGCCGTGGGGGTCGCCACCGAGGCGCTCGACCGGCTGAAGACCACCGCCGAGTCCCACCAGCGGGTGCTCGTCGTCGAGGTCATGGGCCGGCACACCGGCTGGATCGCCCTGCACTCCGGCATGGCGGCCGGCGCCCACGCCATCGTCGTACCGGAACGGCCCTTCGACATCGAGGAGTTGGCCCGTCGGGTCGGCGAGCGGTTCGAGGCGGGCAAGCGGTTCGCGATCGTCGTCGCGGCGGAGGGGGCCAAGCCGAAGGCGGGCACGATGGCCTTCGACGAGGGCGGCAAGGACATCTACGGCCACGAGCGGTTCGCCGGGATCGCCCGGCAGCTCTCCGTCGAGCTGGAGCAGCGGCTCGGCAAGGAGGCGCGGCCGGTCATCCTCGGGCACGTGCAGCGGGGTGGCACGCCGACGGCGTACGACCGCGTCCTGGCGACGCGGTTCGGGTGGCATGCGGTGGAGGCCGTGCACCGCGGCGAGTTCGGTCACATGACCGCGCTGCGGGGGACGGACATCGTGATGGTGCCGCTGGCCGAGGCGGTGGAGACGTTGAAGACGGTTCCTGCGCAGCGGTACGACGAGGCGGAGACCGTGCTTTAAGGGTTGGTCGTGTGTTGTCTGCGGGTGCGTGGGGGCTGATCGCGCAGTTCCTCCCCCAGCCTTCGGCCGGGGGTACCCCCAGCGCCCCTTTGGGTAGGGAACGTGGGCCCCGCTCGCAAGCGGGGTCGGCGGCGGTTCTAATCTGGGGTCGGTAGTAAACGTACAACCCCCCACGAATCAGGAGCCGCCGGATGGATCACAGCGGGCACGGCATGACCATGGATCTGCCGCCGTTCACGCTGGGGCGCGGGCTGGAGTGGTCGGCGGATCCCTTCTTTCTCGTCGCCACTCTCGCCGGGCTGGCGCTGTACGGGTGGGGTGTGGTGCGACTGCGGCGGCGCGGGGACGCCTGGTCGGTGGGGCGGACCGTGTCGTTCGTCGTCGGGGTGCTCACGATCATGCTCGTGATGTGCACCAAGCTGAACGACTACGGGATGGTCATGTTCAGCGTGCACATGGTGCAGCACATGATCATCAGCATGCTGTCGCCCATCCTGATCCTGCTGGGCGCGCCGATGACGCTCGCACTGCGCGCGCTGCCTGTCGCCGGGCGGGGCCGGAAGGGGCCGCGTGAGCTGCTGCTGGCCCTGCTGCACAGCCGGTACATGCGGATCATCACCCATCCCGCCTTCACCATCCCGCTGTTCATCGCGAGCCTCTACGCGCTCTACTTCACCCCGCTGTTCGACTTCCTGATGGGCTCCAAGGCCGGGCACATCGCGATGATGGTGCACTTCCTCGCCGTCGGTGTCGTCTTCTTCTGGCCGATCATCGGCATCGACCCGGGGCCGCACCGCCCGGGGTATCTCATGCGGATGCTGGAGCTGTTCGCGGGCATGCCGTTCCACGCGTTCTTCGGCATCGCGTTGATGATGGCGTCGGAGCCGATGGTGGAGACGTTCAAGAATCCGCCCGCGTCGCTCGGCATCGACGCGCTCTCCGACCAGAACGCGGCCGGCGGAATCGCCTGGGCGTTCAGTGAGGTCCCGTCCGTCCTGGTGCTGATCGCCCTGCTGTTCCAGTGGTACGGCTCCGAGCAGCGCCAGGCCCGGCGCATGGACCGGGCCGCCGACCGGGACGGCGACAAGGAGCTCGAGGCGTACAACGCCTATCTGGCCTCGCTGAACGCACGCGAGGGCTGACAGGGTCCCCGCAAGAGGCAGAACCGGGGCACCATGGAGGGAGTCGGACCATGAGGAGGGTGTCACGATGCCCGGTTCTGCGAACGGCTCGAACGGTGCCACGAAGGCGATGGGGGTGCTCACCGTAGGCGGACTCGTCGTGGTGACGGCCTACACGGTGGCCCTCGGCAGCAACGGCTGGCTCTGGTTCGGGTGGGTGGTGCTGGGACTACTGACGCTTGCGATGGTGGTCACCCAGAGCAACTGAAGCAGCGCGAACAACGGCGCATCGCGGAGCGCCTAGTGCACCCCGGGCTGGTACTTGGGCAGCCGCGCGGTGATCTTCATGCCCGCGCCGGGGGCCGTCTCGATGACGAGGCCGTGGTCGTCGCCGTAGACCTGGCGGAGCCGGTCGTCGACGTTGGACAGGCCGATGCCGCCACTGGGGCTGGTCTCGCCGGCGAGGATGCGGCGCAGCAGGACCGGGTCCATGCCGGCGCCGTCGTCCTCGATGACGACCAGCGCCTCGGCGCCCTCGTCCTGGGCGGTGATCTGGATGTGGCAGGTGCCGGTCTTGCCCTCCAGGCCGTGTTTGACGGCGTTCTCGACCAGGGGCTGGAGGCAGAGGAAGGGGAGGGTGACCGGGAGCACCTCGGGGGCGATCTGGAGGGTGACCGTGAGGCGGTCGCCGAAGCGGGCCCGGACCAGTGCCAGGTAGTGGTCGATGGCGTGCAGTTCGTCGGCGAGGGTGGTGAAGTCGCCGTGCCGGCGGAACGAGTAGCGGGTGAAGTCGGCGAACTCCAGCAGCAGTTCGCGGGCGCGCTCGGGGTCGGTGCGGACGAACGAGGCGATCACCGCGAGCGAGTTGAAGATGAAGTGCGGGGAGATCTGGGCGCGCAGGGCGCGGATCTCGGCCTCGATGAGCCGGGTGCGGGAGCGGTCCAGGTCGGCCAGCTCCAGCTGGACGCTGACCCAGCGGGCGACCTCGCCGACCGCCCGGACCAGGACGGCGGACTCGCGCGGGGCGCAGGCGACCAGGGTGCCGTGGACGCGGTCGTCGACGGTGAGCGGGGTGACCACCGCCCAGCGGACCGGGCAGTCGGGATACTCGCAGTCCAGGCGGAAGGCCTCGCCGCGGCCGGACTCCAGCGGTCCGGCGAGACGCTCCATGATCTCGGTGCGGTGGTGGTCGCCGACGCCGTCCCAGACCAGCAGGTTCTCGTGGTCGGTGAGGCAGAGGGCGTCGGTGCCGAGCAGGGTGCGCAGCCTACGGGCCGAGCGGCGGGCGGTCTCCTCGGTCAGGCCCGCGCGCAGCGGGGGTGCGGCGAGCGAGGCGGTGTGCAGGGTCTCGAAGGTGGCGTGCTCGACGGGAGTGCCGAGGCCGCCGAGGTTCTCGGGGCGTGCGGTGCGGCGGCCGAGCCAGAAACCGGCGGCGAGGAGCGGGAGGACTGCCACGAGGAGGCCCGCCAGGAACCCGGTCACGCCTTGACCTCCGCGCGCAGCTCTTCCGGCAGGTGGAAGCGGGCCAGGATCGCGGCCGTCCCGGGCGGTACCCGGCCCGGGGTCGCCAGGGAGACCAGGATCATGGTGAGGAAGCCCAGCGGGACCGACCAGAGCGCGGGCCAGGCGAGCAGGGCGTGCAGGTCACCGGTGCCGGGCAGGTCGGCCATCGTCGCGGCCACCGCGCAGAACGCCGAGCCGCCGCCGGCCAGCATCCCGGCGGCCGCGCCGGGCGGGGTCAGCCGGCGCCACCAGATGCCGAGGACCAGCAACGGGCAGAAGGAGGAGGCGGACACGGCGAAGGCCAGTCCGACGGCGTCGGCGACCGGCAGGCCGCCCACCAGCACGCTGGCGGCGACCGGTACGGCCATGGCGAGGACCGTCCCGAGTCTGAAGTGCCGTACTCCGCGGGACGGGAGGACGTCCTGGGTGAGGACTCCGGCGACCGCCATGGTGAGACCGGAGGCGGTGGAGAGGAACGCGGCGAAGGCGCCGCCCGCCACCAGCGCGCCGAGCAGGTCGCCGCCGAGGCCGCCGACCACCCGGTCGGGCAGCAGCAGGACGGCGGCGTCCGTCTCGCCGGTGAGGGTGAGTTCGGGGGTGTAGAGGCGGCCGAGGGCGCCGTAGACGGGCGGCAGGAGGTAGAAGAGGCCGATCAGGGCGAGGACGGCGACCGTGGTGCGGCGGGCGGCGACGCCGTGCGGGCTGGTGTAGAAGCGGACGACGACGTGCGGCAGGCCCATGGTGCCGAGGAAGGTGGCGAGGATCAGTCCGTACGTGGCGTACAGCGGGCGTTCCTCGCGGCTCTCGGCGAGCGAGGTGGACATGCCGCCGTTGGTGCCCCGGTCGGTGGCGGGGACGCGGGTGCCCTTGGCGAAGGTCAGGCGGGTGCCCGCGGTGATGCGGTGGGTGCCCTCGGGGAGGGTGAGCCGGGTGTCCTCGTGCCGGCGGCCGTCGACGCTGCCGGTGACCGTGACCGTGAGCGGGCGGTCGAGCCTGAGGGAGAGGGTGTCCTTGACGTCCACGATGCGCTGGGCGCGGAAGGTGGCCGGTTCGTCGAAGGCGTGGGTGGGGGCGCCGGCGCTCTGCCAGGCGAGAACGAGGAAGAGGGCGGGGACGAGCAGGGCGGTGAGCTTCAGCCAGTACTGGAAGGCCTGGACGAAGGTGATGCTGCGCATGCCGCCCGCGGCCACGGTGGCCACCACGACCACGGCGACGATGAGACCGCCGAGCGCGTCCGGAGCGCCGGTGAGGACCGCCAGCGTCAGCCCGGCGCCCTGGAGTTGGGGCAGCAGGTAGAGCCAGCCGACGCCGACGACGAACGCCCCGGCCAGCCGTCGTACCGTCTGCGAGGCGAGCCGGGCCTCGGCGAAGTCGGGGAGGGTGTAGGCGCCGGAGCGGCGCAGCGGGGCGGCGACGAAGAGGAGGAGGACGAGGTAGCCGGCGGTGTAGCCGACCGGATACCACAGCATGTCGGGGCCCTGGACGAGGACCAGTCCCGCGATGCCCAGGAAGGAGGCGGCGGAGAGGTACTCGCCGCTGATCGCGGCCGCGTTGAGGCGGGGGCCGACGGTGCGCGAGGCGACGTAGAAGTCGGAGGTGGTCCGGGAGATGCGCAGACCGAAGGCGCCGACGAGGACGGTCGCGACGACCACGAGGGCGACGGCCGGGACCGCGTAGCTGGAGTTCATCGAGCCTCGTCGGGGCTGGGGTTCATCGGTCCTCGACGAGGCGGACGAAGTCCTCCTCGTTGCGTTCGACGCGGCGCACGTACCAGCGGGCGAGCAGGATCAGCGGGGCGTACAGGCAGAAGCCGAGCACCAGCCACTCCAGTCGGCGGGCCTCGGGCGCGGCGGCGAAGACCAGCGGGAGCGGGCCGACGAGCAGCACCAGGACGGCGAACACGACGAGGGCGACGCGTAGTTGGCTGCGCATGAGGGAGCGGACGTAGGTGTGGCCGAGGGTGGTCTGCTCGTCGATCTCGGTGCGCGGCCGGTAGTAGCCGGAGGTACGGCGGCTGCGGCGGGGCGGGCCGGTGACGGTGACCCGGCGCTCGGCGGGGTCGGCGGGCATCGTCAGGCCCTCCTCATCAGCAGGTCCCGCAGCTCGCGGGCGTGGCGTCGGCTGACCTGGAGCTCCTCGGCGCCGACCAGGACGCTCACCGTGCCCGCGTCCAGGCGGAGTTCGCCGACGTGGCGGAGGGCGACCAGGTGGCGGCGGTGGATGCGGACGAAGCCGCGGGAGCGCCAGCGGTCCTCCAGGGTGGACAGCGGGATGCGGACGAGGTGGCTGCCGCGGTCGGTGTGCAGGCGGGCGTAGTCGCCCTGGGCCTCGACGTGCGTGATGTCGTCCACCGCCACGAACCGTGTCACACCGCCGAGTTCGACGGGTATGTGGTCGGGGTCGGGTTCGTGGACGGGTATCCGGGGTGCGGTGGAGCGCAGTTCGGCGGCCCGGCGCACCGCCTCCGCGAGCCGTTCCTTGCGTACCGGCTTCAGGACGTAGTCAACCGCCTTGAGATCGAAGGCCCTTACCGCGAAGTCCTCGTGGGCGGTGACGAAGACGACCAGCGGGGGCCGGGCGAAGCCGGTGAGCAACCGGGCCAGGTCCAGGCCGTCCAGGCCGGGCATCTGGACGTCGAGGAAGACGACGTCGATGGCCTCGGGGCCCTGGGGTCCGGACTCCAGGGCGCGGGTGATGCGGCGCAGCGCCTCGGTGGCGTCCCCGGCGCCCTCGACGCTGCCGATGCGCGGATCGGCGTGCAGCAGATAGAGCAGCTCCTCCAGCGAGGGGCGTTCGTCGTCGACGGCGAGGGCGCGCAGCATGAACGGAGTGTAGGCGGCGGAGCGCGGCGCTGGACATGTGCCGGACGTGGACGTTCGCGCCGGATGACGTGGTGTTCCCGAAGGGTCCTCGCCCGTGGTTACAGTGCGGGCATGAACAGCGGCACCGCCCCCTTCGACGATCTCGACCGGAAGATCACCATCGCGTTGATGGCGAACGCGCGGACCAGTTTCGCCGAGATCGGCGCGGCCGTCGGGCTCTCCGCGACGGCCGTGAAGCGACGGGTGGACCGGCTGCGCGAGACCGGTGTGATCACCGGGTTCACGGCCACCGTCACCCCGGCGGCCCTCGGCTGGCGCACGGAGGCGTACGTCGAGGTGTACTGCGAGGGCGCGGCCCCGCCCCGGCGGCTCGCGGAGGTGGTCCGCAACCACCCGGAGATCACCGCGGCCATGACGGTGACCGGCGGCGCGGACGCGCTGTTGCATGTGCGGGCCCGGGACGTGGACCACTTCGAGGAGGTGCTGGAGCGGATCCGGGTGGAGCCGTTCATCCGGAAGACGATCAGTGTGATGGTGCTGTCGCATCTGCTGCCGGAGAGCCCGGAGGCCGGGGCCACGCACCCGGTGCCGGAGTAAACGCACCGATGCTGCGTCTGCACGACCGGAGACGCAGCGTTCCTGCGCAGACGCGCAACATTTGTTGCTTGTCGCCCGTATCCGACGCTTTCTACCTTGGTGTCAACCCTCAGTCGACACCGCGGGAAAGCGGAGGAACCCCTCTGTGTCCGAAAGCCGTGTGCCGCGCCTCAGGCGCTTTCTTGTCTGCGAACCCAGACATTTCGCCGTGCAGTACGCGATCAATCCCTGGATGAACCCCGACACCAGGGTCGACGTCGACCTGGCCCAGGAACAGTGGACCGCGCTGATCAGCGCCTACCGCACCCATGGGCACAGCGTCGACCGGCTGGAGCCGGTCCCCGGTCTGCCCGACATGGTGTTCGCCGCGAACTCGGCGGTCGTCGTCGGCGGCCGCGTCTTCGGCTCGCTGTTCCACGCGCCCGAGCGGCGCCCCGAGTCCTCCCACTACGACCTCTGGTTCAAGACCGCGGGCTACGACGTGTACCGCCCGGGCTCGGTGGTCGAGGGCGAGGGCGACCTGGTGTGGACGGGCCGGTACCTGCTCGCCGGCACCGGGTTCCGCACCACCCGCGAGGCGCACCGCGAGGCCCAGGAGTTCTTCGGCCACCCGGTGATCAGCCTGACCCTGGTGGACCCGTACTTCTACCACCTGGACACCGCGCTGTTCGTCCTCGACGAGGAGAACATCGTCTACTACCCCGAGGCCTTCTCCCCCGGCAGCCGCGAGGTGCTCCGCCGGCTGTTCCCGGAGGCGGTCCTCGCCACCCGCGACGACGCGCTGGCGTGGGGCCTGAACTCGGTCTCCGACGGCCGCCACGTCTTCATCGCGCCGCAGGCCGAGGCGCTCGCCGCCCGGCTCGCCGACCAGGGCTACGACCCCGTCCCCGTCGACCTGTCGGAGTTCCACAAGGCAGGCGGCGGCATCAAGTGCTGCACCCAGGAAATCCGCTGAGGACCAGGAGATCCCCCTGATGACCGCACCCGCACGCGCACGCACCTCCGCCGAGCTGATCGAGGCGGAGGGACCGGTCCTCGCGCACAACTACCACCCGCTGCCCGTCGTCGTCGCCCGCGCCGAGGGCGCCTGGGTCGAGGACGTCGAGGGCCGCCGCTACCTCGACATGCTGGCCGGCTACTCGGCCCTCAACTTCGGCCACCGCCACCCGGCGCTGGTCGACGCCGCCCACCGCCAGCTGGACCGCCTCACCCTCACCTCGCGCGCCTTCCACAACGACAGACTCGCCGAATTCGCCGAACGGCTCGCCGAGTTGACCGGCCTGGACATGGTGCTGCCGATGAACACCGGCGCCGAGGCGGTCGAGTCCGGCATCAAGGTGGCCCGCAAATGGGCGTACGACGTGAAGGGCGTCCCGGCCGACCGGGCCACGATCGTCGTCGCCGCGGACAACTTCCACGGCCGCACGACCACGATCGTCAGCTTCTCCACCGACGAGACGGCCCGCGCGGGCTTCGGCCCCTTCACGCCGGGCTTCCGGATCGTGCCGTACAACGACCTGGCCGCGCTGGAGGCGGCGGTCGACGAGACCACGGCGGCCGTGCTGATCGAGCCCATCCAGGGCGAGGCCGGGGTGCTCATCCCGGACGACGGCTATCTGACCGGGGTCCGGGAGCTGACCCGCCGCAAGGGCTGCCTCTTCGTCGCCGACGAGATCCAGTCCGGTCTGGGCCGCACCGGCCGCACCCTCGCCGTCGACCACGAGGACGTCGTCCCGGACGTGCTGCTGCTCGGCAAGGCGCTGGGCGGCGGGATCGTGCCGGTGTCGGCGGTGGTGGCCCGGCGGGAGGTGCTGGGGGTGCTGCACCCGGGCGAGCACGGCTCGACGTTCGGCGGCAACCCGCTCGCGGCGGCGGTCGGCACGGCGGTGGTCGAGCTGCTGGAGAGCGGCGAGTTCCAGCGCCGGGCCGCCGAGCTGGGCGTGGTCCTGCGGGACGGCCTGACGGAGCTGGTCGGCAGGGGTGTGGTCGGCTTCCGCTCGCGCGGGCTGTGGGCGGGCGTCGACGTGGACCCGGCGATCGGCACCGGGCGGGAGATCGGCGAGCGCCTGATGCGCGAGGGCGTCCTGGTCAAGGACACCCACGGCTCCACGATCCGGCTGGCCCCGCCGCTGACCGTCACGGCGGAGGAACTGCGGTCGGCGCTGGGGGCGTTGGAGAAGGTGCTGGCGGCCTGAGCGGACGGCGGCTCGGCCCCAACCGCACCTTCCTCTCCTACATCTCCGAGGTCCTCCCGGCCCTGGGC
>NZ_JBEOYD010000025.1:0-159023 GCF_040296885.1 Streptomyces sp. NPDC001980
TCCCTGCTGCACTGGACCCGGCGCATGATCGAGATCCGCAAGCAGAATCCTGCCTTCGGACTGGGGTCCTACACCGAACTGCAGTCGTCGAACCCGGCGGTGATCGCGTTCCTGCGCGAGTACGAGGACGATCTCGTGCTCTGTGTCCACAACTTCTCGCGGTTCGCACAGCCGACGGAGCTGGACCTCAGGCAGTTCAACGGCCGGCATCCGGTGGAGCTGTTCGGCGGGGTGCGGTTCCCGGCGGTCGGCGAGCTGCCGTACCTGCTGACCCTGGCCGGGCACGGCTTCTACTGGTTCCGCTTGCGCGCGGACACGGTCTAGCCGGCGGATCCGGCACAGTCCACCCCGGGCGGCGGCGGTTGGTTTCCGCCGGCCCGCCCGGGGCACGCATCACTAACGCCCCCGACGACCGGGGAAAGGACGTACCGCCATGGCGGAAACGGTCAGCCCCTCCACTCCCGCTCTCCTCGCCTCGCTCGACCCCCTGCTGCGCGAGTGGCTGCCCCGGCAGCGCTGGTTCGCCGGCAAGGGATCCCCGGTCACCGGCTTCTCCCCGGTGGCCGAGACCGAACTCCTGCCGTCGGACGGCCGGCTCGGCCTGCACCATCTGCTGGTCCGCGCCCACCAGCCGCCCGCCCCCGCCGAGGCCGGTGACTGCTACCAGCTCCTCATAGGCGTGCGCGAGGCGCTGCCGCCCCGGCTGGCGCCCGCGCTGATCGGGCACCTGACCGACGGCCCGCTGGCCGGGCACACGGTCTACGACGCCCTGTACGACCCCCGGCCCGCCGAGGTGCTCCTGGAAGCCCTGCGCACCCGGGCCCGCATCGGCGAGCTGCGCTTCGAGCGCGACCCCGGTCAGGAGATACGCGACGGGCTGGTGGCCCGGCTGCTGACCGCCGAGCAGTCCAACTCCTCGGTCGTCTACGGAGATACGTTCATCCTGAAGCTGTTGCGCCGGGTCGTGCCCGGCGTCAACCCCGACCTGGAGATACCGCTGGCCCTGGCCCGCGAGGGCTGCGCCCGGGTGCCCGCCCCGACGGCCTGGCTGCGGGCGGAGCTGGCCGGCGAGCCCGCCGAGCCGTACGTCCTCGCCGTCCTCCAGTCCTTCGTGCGCGGCGCCACCGACGGCTGGGAGCTGGCGTTGCGCGAGCTGGCCAAGGGCGAGGACTTCACGGCCGAGGCGCGGGCGCTGGGGCGGGCCACCGCCGAGGTGCACACGGCGCTGGCCCGGGCGCTGCCGACCGCCACCCTCGGGCACAGCCAACTGGAGTCGCAGGTCGCGGGCATGACCGAGCGGCTGGCGGCGGCCGTGCAGGCGGTGCCCGCGCTGCGGCCGTACGAGGACGGGCTGCGGTCCGCCTACACCGCGCTGGCCGACCTGGCCGCCGAGGGCCGGACCTGGACCGCCCAGCGGATCCACGGCGATCTGCACCTGGGGCAGTGCCTGCGGGCGCCGTCCGGGGAGTGGTCGCTGATCGACTTCGAGGGGGAGCCGGCCCGGCCGCTGGCCGAGCGCCGGATGCCGCAGCCGCCGGTGCGGGACATCGCCGGGATGCTGCGCTCCTTCGACTACGCGGCCCACTCGGTGAGCCCGGCGGCCCCCGACTGGGCGCGCGGGTGCCGGGCGGCCTACTGTTCCGGCTACGCCGAGATCACCGGCGTCGACCCGCGCACCGATCCCGTCCTGCTGCGGGCCTACGAGACCGACAAGGCCGTCTACGAGGTCGTCTACGAGGCCCGGCACCGCCCCGACTGGCTTCCCGTCCCGCTGTCGGCCGTACACCGTCTGGCCACCCCCGACCCGACCTGATCTCCGGGAGACGCGTCCGTGACCTCCAAGAACCCCGTGCCCCTGGCAGCAGACGACCGCGAGCGGCTGCTGCACGGCACCCACCACGACCCGCACTCGGTGCTGGGCGCGCATCCGGTCCCGGGCGGGATCGCCGTCCGCGCGTTCCGCCCGTACGCCCGCGCGGTGACGGCCGTCGCGGGCAGGGATCTGCGGGCCGAACTGCACGACGACGGCGACGGCTTCTTCTCCGCCCTGCTCCCCCTCTCCGAGGTGCCGGTCTACCGGCTGCTGGTGGAGTACGAGGGGACGGTCCGGGAGACCGAGGACGCGTACCGCTTCCTGCCCACCCTCGGCGACCTGGACCTGCACCTGATCGGCGAGGGCCGGCACGAGCGGCTGTGGGAGGCGCTCGGCGCGCATCCGACCGTCCACCAGGGTGTGCCGGGCACCCGGTTCGCGGTGTGGGCGCCGAACGCGCGGGGCGTGCGGGTGGCCGGCGGCTTCAACTTCTGGGACGGCACGGGGGCTCCGATGCGCTCGCTCGGCTCCTCGGGGATCTGGGAGCTGTTCCTGCCGGGTACCGGCGAGGGCGAGCTGTACAAGTTCGAGATCACCCGCCCGGACGGCTCCCGGACGCTGCGGGCGGACCCGATGGCCCGGCGTACCGAGGTGCCGCCGCACACGTCGTCGATCGTGACGGTGTCCCGGCACGAGTGGGACGACGCGGAGTGGATGGCACATCGCGGCGACACCCCCGTCCACGAGGCGCCCTTCTCGGTCTACGAGGTGCACCTGCCGTCCTGGCGCCCCGGCCTGACCTACCGCGAACTGGCCGAGGAACTGCCCGCCTACGTCGGCGACCTGGGCTTCACGCACGTGGAGCTGATGCCGGTCGCCGAGCACCCCTTCGGCGGCTCGTGGGGCTACCAGGTCACCGGCTTCTACGCGCCTACGGCCCGGCTCGGCACCCCCGACGACTTCAAGTACCTGGTCGACGCGCTGCACCGGGCGGGCATCGGGGTGCTGATGGACTGGGTGCCGGCGCACTTCCCGCGGGACGACTGGGCGCTGGCGGAGTTCGACGGCCGCCCGCTGTACGAGCACGCGGACCCGCTCCGGGCCGCGCATCCCGACTGGGGCACCCTGGAGTTCGACTTCGGCCGCCGCGAGGTGCGCAACTTCCTGGTGGCGAACGCCCTGTACTGGTGCGAGGAGTTCCACATCGACGGCCTGCGCGTCGACGCGGTCGCCTCGATGCTGTACCTCGACTACTCGCGCGAGCCGGGCCAGTGGACGCCGAACGAGCACGGCGGCCGGGAGAACCTGGACGCGGTGGCGTTCCTCCAGGAGATGAACGCGACGGTCTACCGCCATGCCCCGGGCGTGGTGACGATCGCCGAGGAGTCGACGGCGTGGGAGGGCGTGACCCGCCCCACCGACAGTGGCGGTCTCGGCTTCGGCCTGAAGTGGAACATGGGCTGGATGCACGACTCGCTGGAGTACATGTCCCACGAGCCCGTGCACCGCAAGTACCACCACCACGAGATGACCTTCTCGATGGTGTACGCGTACAGCGAGAACTACGTCCTGCCCATCTCCCACGACGAGGTCGTCCACGGCAAGCGCTCGCTCGTCTCGAAGATGCCCGGCGACTGGTGGCAGCAACGCGCCAACGACCGCGCCTACCTGGCCTTCATGTGGGCCCACCCCGGCAAGCAGCTCCTCTTCATGGGGCAGGAGTTCGCGCAGGGCGCCGAGTGGTCGGAGGCGCACGGCCCGGACTGGTGGCTGCTCGACCCGGAGTACGGCGCGGCGGCCGACCACCGCGGCGTCCGGGACCTGGTCCGCGACCTCAACTCGGTGTACCGCGCGACCCCGGCCCTGTGGCAGCGGGACACGGCACCCGCCGGTTTCCAGTGGATCGTGGGCGACGCGGCGGAGGACAACGTCTTCGCGTTCCTCCGCCTGGACGCCGAGGGCACGCCGCTGCTCTGCGTCTCCAACCTCTCCCCCGTCGTCCGCGACTACCGCCTGGGCGTCCCGGACGAGATCCCCGCCTGGCACGAGGCCCTCAACACCGACCTGGCCCGCTACGGCGGCAGCGACGTCACCAACCCCGACCCGGTCAAACCGGAGCCGCAGGGCAGCCATGGCCGCCCCGCGAGCATCCGGCTGACCCTGCCGCCGCTGGCTACGGTGTGGCTGCGGCCTGCCTGAGCCCGTCCGGCAGGCCGCCGGTGTACAGCACGCCGAGCCGCTGGGTGGCCCGGGTCAGGGCCACGTACAGGTCGCTGGTGCCGTAGCGGTCCGGTTCCACCACGAGGACGGAGTCGAATTCGAGCCCCTTGGCCTGGCGCGGGTCGAGCAGGACGACGCTCCGGGTCAGGTCGGGTTCGGTGCCGGCCGTGACGCCGTCCAGGCGGGCGGCGAGGGCGCGGTGCAGGTCGCGGGGGGCGATCACGGCCAGCCGGCCCTCGGCGGGGGCGAGTTCGGCGACGGCCTTCTCGACGGCGCCCGGGAGGTCGTCGTACGCCTGCCGGATCCACGGCTGTTCGCCCGTCGAGCGGACCGAGCTCGGGGGCTCGAAGTCGGGGTGCTCGGCGCGGACCACGGCCGCCGCGAGGTCCATGATCTCGGACGGGGTGCGGTAGTTGACGCCGAGGCGGGTGTGCTCCCAGCGGTCCTGCACATAGGGCTGGAGGATGTCCGCCCAGGAGCCGACGCCGGCCGCCTCCGCGGTCTGGGCCGGGTCGCCGACCAGGGTCATGGAGCGGGTCGGGCTGCGGCGCATAAGGAGCCGCCACGCCATCGGCGACAGCTCCTGCGCCTCGTCCACGATGATGTGGCCGAACGCCCAGGTGCGGTCGGCCGCCGCCCGCTCGGCCGCGCTGCGGAAGTCCTCCTCCTCCTGGCGCTCGGCGAACCGCTCGGCGTCGATGATGTCGTGCGCGGACAGCACCTCGGAGGCCTCGGGGTCGCTGTCCTCCTTGTCGTCGAACTCGTAGGTCCGGGAGGCGTAGGAGACGTCGAGGACGCCCTGGGCGTACGCGATCTGGGTCTCGCGCTCACGCTCGGCGCGGGCCCGCGCGACCCGCTCGTCCACGCCGAGCAGCTCCGCCGCCTCGTCGAGGAGGGGCACGTCCGAGACCGTCCAGGTCCGGGTCACCGGGCGGCGGATCGCGGCCGCGTCCTCGTCGTTCAGGTACCCCTCGGGGCCGGCCAGGAAGTCGGCGACCAGGCGCTGCGGGGTCAGCCGCGGCCACAGCTGGTCGATGGCGGACCAGACCTCGGGGTTCTCGGCGAGTTCGTCGCGGATCTGGGTGATGTCGGCGGGGTCGAGCAGGCTGCTGCCGTCGAAGGGGTCGGTGCCCACGCGTTCGGCGTAGAGGTCGGTGAGGGTGTTGAGGATGTGGCCCTCGAAGTGCTCGCGGGCCACGTTGTGCGGCAGCCGGGCGGCACGGGTGCGCTCGCGGGCCATGTTCACCAGGCCGTCGTCGAGCATCAGCACCTCGCGGTCGTGCTCGACGGTGACGACCGGGTCGGGCAGCGCCTGCCGGTCGCGTACGACCGCTGCCAGCACGTCGGCCATGTCGGCACGGCCCTTCACCGCGGCCGCCTCGGGGGTGTCGGACGCCGTCGCCTTCACGCCCGGGAACAGCTCGCCGACCGTCGCCAGCAGCACACCCGTCTCGCCCAGCGAGGGCAGCACCTCGCCGATGTAGCCGAGGAAGGCGGGGTTCGGGCCGACGATCAGGACCGCCCGCTTGGCGAGCAGCTCCCGGTACTCGTAGAGGAGGAAGGCGGCGCGGTGCAGCGCGACCGCCGTCTTTCCGGTGCCCGGCCCGCCCTCGACGACCAGGACCCCGCGGTAGGGCGCCCGGATGATCTCGTCCTGCTCGGCCTGGATGGTCTGCACGATGTCGGTCATCCGGCCGGTGCGGGCCGAGTTGAGCGCGGCGAGCAGCACCGCGTCGCCGGACGGGTCCTCGTGGCCGGTGCGCTCCCGGTCGCCGAGGTCGAGGATCTCGTCGTGCAGGGCGGCGACCCGGCGGCCGTCGGTGGCGATGTGCCGGCGGCGGCGCAGGCCCATCGGGGTGTGGCCGGTGGCCAGGTAGAAGGGGCGGGCGACCTCGGCACGCCAGTCGACGAGGACCGGGGTGCGCTCGGCGTCGTCCAGACGCAGCCCGATCCGCCCGATGTGGTGCTTCGTACCGGAGGTCAGGTCGATGCGGCCGAAACACAGGGACCCGTCGACGGCGTTCAGCGCGGCGAGCAGCCCGGACCGCTCGGCGACCAGGATGTCCCGCTCCAGGCGGGCCTGCATCGGCTTGTCGCCGAGGGCGAGGGCGTCCGCGACCGAGTCCTCGGTGTCGCCGCGCAGGGCGTCCACCCGCGCGTACAGTCCGTCGATGAATTCCTGCTCATGGCGCAATTCATCGTCCGGAAATTCGGTGTTTGACAATTCCACTCCCGCCCGGATATACTGTGCCCACTGAACTTCGCCGTGACTTCGTCGACTTCATCTCGACCTGAAATCACGAACTCTTGAATATACGCAAAGAAATCCCCCGGACGCAATTGTCCGGGGGATTCTTCGTATTACCGGTCGGTTCAGCGCAGCACGTCGGGCAGCGCGTCGGCCAGCTCCTCAAGCAGCCGCCGCTTGGGCCGGGCGCCCACCATCGACCGCACCGGCTCGCCGCCCCGGAACACCATGAACGTCGGCATCGACAGCACCTTGTACGCGTTCGTCGTCTCCGGATTGGTGTCCACGTCCAGCTGCACCACCTTCAGCCGCTCGCCCTCCTCGGCCGCGAGGGCCGTGAGCACCGGGCCCATCTGCCGGCACGGCGGACACCAGTCGGCGGTGAACTCCACCAGCACCGGCAGCTCCGCCCCGATCACCTCCGCCGCGAAGTCCGCGTCCGTCACCTCGGCCACACCCGCCGCCTTGATCATTGCCCGGTACCTCCCAGTTCGCAGGTCGGCTCCGGACCCCCCGGAACCAGCGCCTCGACGGCCAGCACGTCCCGAGCCCGCTCTGCCCGCTCCAGCTCGGCCCCGACCTTCGCCCGCACGGCCTGCAACTCGCCGATCAGCGAGTCCAGCTCCGTCAGCTTGCGCCGGTAGACCGCGAGCGACGCCGGGCAGGTGTCGCCCTCCGGATGCCCGGCCCGCAGACACTCCACGAACGGCCGGGTCTCCTCCAGCTCGAACCCGAAGTCCTGCAGCGTCCGGATCTGCCTGAGCAGCTTCAGGTCGCTCTCGTCGTACGTCCGATGCCCGTTCCCGGCCCGCCGCGCGGGCAGCAGCCCACGCGCCTCGTAGTACCGAAGCGCGCGCGTGGTGGTCCCGGCCCGTGCGGCCAGTTCGCCGATTCGCATGCCTACGACGGTAAGACTTGACGCCGACGTCAGGACAAGCTCGGCGCGACCCCCGCGGACTCCTCGACCTCAAGGAGCGAGGCGCTGTGCCGCTCCTCGTCGAAGGCCTTACGCCCACCGCGCAGCCCGAACAGCCGCTTGGCGAGGGCGATGTAGAGCACCGCGAGGATGTTCAGCACGAGGGTCGCGATCTTCAGATAGCTGACCTTCTCGGTGAGTTCGTAGATCTCCAGCGGCAGGAACGCGGCGGTGGCGACCACCGTCAGGTACTCCGCCCACCGCTTGGCGTACCAGAGGCCGACCGCCTCGACGAGTTCGATCAGCGCATACGCCAGCAGCAGTGCGGCCACCAGCCGCAGCGTGGAGTGCTTGTAGCCGAAGGCCTTCTGGATGGACCCGACGACCGGTGAGTGGTCGAGGTCGTAGTGGAAGTGCTTGAAGACCGGCCGGAAGGTGTCCAGGTACTCGTTGAAGAGCCGGCGCACCGCGTCCTGACTGTTGCTGAACTTCCACACCGCGACGGCGACCAGCACGATGAAGACTCCGCGCACCGCCCGCTCGATCGCCAGGAACCGCAGGATGAACAGGTCCCGCAGCACCTTCCCGCGCGGCACCAGCGGAGCGTCCGCGGCCGGCCCCTCGCCGTGCGGCTCGCCGAGCGCGAAGTCCCCGCACCGCAGACACCGCCAGGCCTCCCCGACCGCGGTCTGCGCGTGCAGCCGCACCCGCAGCCGCGGCTCGTCCGGGGCATAGGTCACGTGCCCCTTGCGTGCGCAGTGCCGACGGTCCCAGTCGATCGCCATCCCCCGTGCCTCCATATACCGACGTGCCGTTCCCCTTGGACAGGAACGGCACGTTAGTGGATACGTCTGACAGGCGTGGCCGAGGGGTCGGCGCACCTGTCCGGAAACGGTGAACCGGGCGGCTGGGCAACGGGGGGAGTTCCCAGCCGCCCGGAGAGCGGTGGCGCCGGACGGCCGGCCCGGGTTCAGGCCGAGCCGGACGTCCGGCGGCTTTCAGCGGGCCCGGGGCATCGCGCCCCTCCAGGGGCGCTGGGGGTACCCCCCGGCCGAAGGCTGGGGGAGGAACTGCGCGACCAGCCCCCACCGACCCGCGGCCGACGACGATGGCGCACTACGCCTTCGCCAGCTCCTCCCGCTGCTCAGGAAGGTCAGGCGCAACCACCGGCTCCCCCTCGTCCAGCAGCGTCTTCTCGTCGAACGGCAGCTCACCCGCGAGCACCTGCTGCACCCGCCCCTTGTCGATCTCCTTCGTCCACGTGCCGATCAGCACCGTGGCGACCGCGTTCCCGGCGAAGTTGGTCAGCGCGCGGGCCTCGCTCATGAACCGGTCGATGCCGACGATCAGACCGACGCCGTCCACCAGCGCGGGCTTGTGCGACTGGAGGCCGCCGGCCAGCGTGGCGAGGCCGGCGCCGCTGACGCCCGCCGCGCCCTTCGAGGCCAGCAGCAGGAAGAGCAGCAGCGGGATCTGCTCGCCGACCGACATCGGCGTACCGAGGGCGTCCGCGATGTACAGCGACGCCATGGTCATGTAGATCATGGTGCCGTCGAGGTTGAAGGAGTACCCGGTCGGAACGGTGATGCCGACGACCGGCTTGCTGATGCCCAGGTGCTCCATCTTCGCGATGAGCCGCGGCAGCGCGGACTCGGAGGAGGAGGTGGAGAGGATCAGCAGGAACTCGCGGGCGAGGTACTTGAACAGCAGGAAGATGTTGAGCCCGGAGACGACCCGCAGCACCGTGCCCAGCACCACGAAGACGAAGAGCGCACAGGTGACATAGAAGCCGAGCATCAGCACGGCGAGGCTCTTGAGCGCGTCGAGCCCGGCGGACCCGACGACGGCCGCGATGGCACCGAACGCACCGATCGGCGCGGCCCACATGATCATGCCCAGGATGCGGAAGACGAGCCGCTGGATGTGCTCGACACCACGCAGCACCGGCTGCCCGGCCGACCCCATGGCCTGCAACGCGAACCCGGCGAGCAGCGCGATCAGCAGCGTCTGCAGCACCTGGCCCTCGGTGAAGGCGGAGACGAACGTGGTCGGGATGATCGACAGCACGAAGTCGACGCCGCCGAGCGCCTCGGAGTCCACCTGGGCGTGCCCGGTGGCCTTGAGGGCGTTGGTGATGTGCAGCCCGTCACCGGGGTGCAGGATGTTGCCGACCACCAGACCGATGGTGAGCGCGACCAGCGACATCACCAGGAAGTAGCCGAGTGCGATGCCACCCACGGCACCGACCTTGGCGGCCTTCCGCACGGACCCGATCCCGAGCACGATCGTGCAGAAGATGATCGGCGAGATCATCATCTTGATCAGGCTGACGAAGCCGGTCCCGAGCGGCTTCAACTCGACGCCGGCGTCGGGCCAGACGAGCCCCACGACGATGCCGAGCGCCACCGCGGCGATCACGGCGATGTACAGGTAATGGGTGCGGTCCCGCTTCACAGCGGGTGCGGCAGGTGCCGTATCGGGGGTGCTGGCTGCGGCCACGGCTGCCCTCCTTGACGTCTTCGTCGGTACCACCGGCGTGCGGCTCACGTCCGGGCGATGTGGGGGATGCCGTGACTATCTCCCGGTCTGTGAGGGCGGTCACCCTTCCGTTCATTGAGTTCACGCCCGGCCCGGGAGGCACACTGCTGACATGCGTTTTCCGTCCGTCCCCCGCCCCCGCAGCCTGGCCGGCCAGCTCTTCGGCATGCAGGCCGTGCTGATAGCGGTCGTGGTCGCCGGTTACGCGCTGTTCACGTACGTCAGCGACCGCCACCAGGCGGAGGAGGCGGCGACCCGTCAGGCGACGGCGGTGGCCCGGTCGGTCGCCGACGCCCCCTCCGTCCGGGCGGCGATCCACACCGCGAACCCCTCGGCCGAGCTCCAGCCGTACGCCCTCCAGGTGATGCGGGACACCGAGGTCGACTTCATCACGATCATGACCCCGGGCGGCATCCGCTGGACCCACCCCGACCAGACCCAGATCGGCAAGCACTACCTCGGCCACATCGAGGCGGCCCAGCAGGGCCACACCTACAGCGAGACCTACAAGGGCACGCTCGGCGCCTCGGTGCGCACGGTGACCCCGGTGGAGGAGAAGGGCCGGGTGATCGGCCTGGTGAGCGCCGGCATCAAGGTGGAGGCGATCAGCCAGCGGGTCCAGGAGCAGGTGACGGCGCTGCTCGGGGTGGCGGCGAGCGCGCTGCTGCTGGGCGCGCTGGGCACGTACGTCATCAACGCGCGCCTGCGCCGCCACACCCACGGCATGAACGCCGCGGAACTGAGCCACATGCACGACTACCACCAGGCGGCGCTGCACGCGGTGCGCGAGGGGTTGCTGATGCTGGACGGCCAGTACCGGGTGGCGTTGATCAACGACGGGGGGCGGGAGCTGCTGGGGGTGGGCGCCGAGGAGGACGTGATCGGGCGGTCGGTGGCCGAGCTGGGCCTGCCGGCCCCGCTGACCGGCGCGTTGCTGGCTTCCGAGCCCCGGGTGGACGAGGTGCATCTGACGGCGGACCGGGTGCTGGTGGTGAACACGTCGCCGGTGTCGGGGGGTGAGCGGCGCGGCACGGTGGTCACCCTCCGGGACGTCACCGAACTCCAGTCGTTGATGGGCGAGTTGGACTCGGAACGAGGCTTCACGCAGGCGCTGCGCTCACAGGCGCACGAGGCGGCGAACCGCCTGCACACGGTGGTGTCGCTGATCGAGCTGGGAAGGGCGTCGGAGGCCGTCGACTTCGCGACGGCGGAGCTGGAGCTGGCGCAGGCGCTGACCGACCAGGTGGTGGCGGCGGTCAGTGAACCGGTCCTCGCCGCCCTGCTGCTGGGCAAGACCGCGCAGGCGAACGAGCGGGGCGTGGAGCTGGTGGTCTCGGACGAGAGCCGGCTGGATGACGGTTTGCTACCGGAGAGCCTGTCGGCGCGCGATCTGGTCACCATCCTCGGCAACCTGATCGACAACGCGGTGGACGCGGCCCAGGGGACGGTACGGGCCCGCGTGACGGTGACCGCGTACGCGGAGGACGCCGAGTTGGTGATGCGGGTGACGGACACGGGCGCGGGGGTGGACCCCGCCCACGCCGAGCTGGTCTTCCAGCGCGGCTTCTCGACGAAGCCGGCGGGACCGGGCGGCCGGGGGCTGGGCCTGGCCCTGGTACGGCAGGCGGTCGTACGGCTGGACGGCACCCTGACGGTGACGGAGGCGTCGGAGGGCGGAGCGGTGTTCGAGGTACGGCTGCCGTTGCGGGCGTCGGTGACGGGAGGCGGGGCCGGATGAGCGGGGAGCCGATCAGAGTCCTGGTGGTCGAGGACGACCCGGTGGCCGCGGACGCGCATGTCCTGTACGTGGGCCGGGTGCCGGGGTTCGTGGCGGTGGGCAAGGCGCACACCGGGGCGGAGGCGCGCCGGATCCTCGACCGCACACCGGTGGACCTGCTCCTGCTGGACCTGCACCTGCCGGACGTGCACGGCCTGCAGTTCGCGCGGTCGTTGCGGGCGGCGGGGCATCAGGCGGACGTCATAGCGGTGACGTCGGCGCGGGACCTGGCGGTGGTCAGGGAGGGCGTCTCGCTGGGTGTCGTCCAGTACGTCCTGAAGCCGTTCACCTTCGCGACGCTGCGCGACCGGCTGACCCGGTACGCGGAGTTCCGGGCGGCGGTGGGCGAGGCGAGCGGCCAGGACGAGGTGGACCGGGCGCTGGCGGCGCTGCGGGCGCCCTCGCCTGCGGCGCTTCCGAAGGGGTTGAGTGCGCCGACGCTGGAGCGGGTGACTCTGGCGTTGCGGGACTCGGAGGAGGGGCTGACCGCGGCGGCGCTGGCGGAGAGCGTGGGGATCTCGCGGATCACGGCCCGGCGGTATCTGGAGCATTTGGTGGAGGCGGGGCGGGCGGGGCGGAGTCCTTTGTACGGGCAGGTGGGGAGGCCGGAGTTGGTTTATCGGTGGGGGCGGCGGTGAGCCTGTCAGCTTGGGCGCGGGCTTGGGTGGCTTCGGTGGGGGCGTTGGCGCGGGTGCAGGCGTCGGCGGCCTGGAGGTAGTGGGTGCGGGCGTCGGCCGGGCGCTGAACGGCCTCGTGGGCGATGGCCAGGTTCTGGAGGGCCTGGCCGGCCCCGAACCAGTCCTCGAACTCCTGTTGGCCCCTCAACGCCTCCGGCCGCCCCGAACCGTCCGCCGCCTCGGCCAACGCCCGCCCGGCGTCCCCACCCGCGCCCTCGGCCAGAGCCGCCTGCAAAGCCGATAAAGCCGCTCTCATGCGCCGTTCCGTCCCCCGATGTCCCCTCAGCGTGGGCATCAACGGTACGGCGTCAGACCTGGCTCCGCGCCGGCCTCGCCGGCCTCATGTACTGCAGCACCTGCACCCCGAGCCCCACCACCGCGAGCGCCTCCAGCACGGACAGGCCGACCAGCAACCCGCCACGGTCCCCGCCCGCCCAGAACACCACCAGCGCCGCCAACGGCACCGCACAGAACGCCGTCAGGTCGATCACGGCCTGGATCGTCTTGCGGGTCCGCCGCCGGACGTCGGTCCGGTGGTACGCCTCCCAGCCGAAGGTACTGAAATCCCCGTCCGCGGCGGCCAGTTGCGCCAGCCTCGGCCCCAACTCGTCCCGCACGTAGAGCCCGATCGCCGAGATCTTCTCGTCGTTGACCAGGTACGTCCACCCGAGCACCACACACACCGGCGGCAACGCCAGCAGCATCGACGCCTGCTTCGCCTGCGCCGCAGCCGCGATGACGGCGGCCACGACCCCGAGCGTCACGTACAGCAGATTGTCCCGGAACCCGATCCGCGCCTTCTGCTCGTCCTTGATCGTCTGATACTCGGCGAGCAGCAGCTGCCCGACGGTGACACCTTGCTCCGGCATACGGCTCTCCCCCACCCCGACGGGCCGACTCACGCCGGACGACGATACCCCGTTCGACCTGCCCATTCTCCCTCTCACTCGTTTTTTCCTACCACTGGTGTTACGTTTTACGGGTGAGCACTCATGCCGTTTCCCCCACGCCGGAGCGGGCCGGTAAACGGTCCGTGTCCCTCCCCCAGTCGTTGATAAAGGAAATCGAGGCCAGGACCGGCAGAACGGGCTTCTCGGCCGTCGTGTCCGAGGCCCTGGAACAGTGGCTGGCCATGGCCAAACTGCGTGAGGTGATCGAGGCCGACGAGCAGGAGTTCGGCCCGGTCGGCGCCGACGCCCAGCGGCGTGCGGAGGACGAGTGGTAAGCAAGCGCCTCAAAGCACTGGGCAAAGAGGGAGGGACGCTCGTCCTGGATGCTCAGGGGCTCGCCCTCCAGGTTGACGGCGATGAGCAGATGCGCGCCCGGATCAAGGCGGCAGAGCTGAACGGCCGCCGGGTCGCGCTGTCCGCCCTCACCCCGCTCGAAGTCCGGCGCTCAGGGCAGGCCGGCCGACGCCTGGCTCTCCTGCTGTCCCGCTTCGACGTCAAGCCGGTCGACGAGGCCGTCCTGCGCACCGCGGCGGTCCTCTTGGAGGCGACCGGTCTGGACGGTCACGAATGCCTCGTCGACGCAGTCGTGGTCGCCACCGCCGCGCTCTGCATACCACCGGTGCGGCTGGTGACGTCGGACGGCTCTCACATACCCAAGCTGTGCACCGCCGCCCATGAGCTGCCGCAGCAACCTGCGATCGGCCTGATCACCGTCTGATCCGCAGCAGGGGCAACATCCCGGTCCCGCAGGCGACTTGGCGCTACCGTAAACAAATGCTCACGAAGCGACCGCGTCCCACCGCCGCAGCCGTCATCCTCACCGCTCTGCCGGAGGAGTACGACGCGGTGCGTGCCCATCTCGTCGGCGCCGAGGAGATCGTTCACCCCAAGAACGGCACCCGGGCCGAACTCGGCCGGTTCGCGGACACCGTCTGGACCGTGGCGCTCGCCGAACTGGGCGTCGGCGCCCTGACCACCGCCGCGCTCACCACACAGATTGTTGACTGGCTCGATCCCGAGGTCGTGCTCTTCGTCGGCGTCGCCGGCGGACTCAAGGACGACATCGAGATCGGTGATGTGGTGGTCGGCACGAAGGTGTACGCCGTCCATGGCGGCAAGCAGACACCGGACGGCTTCCAGGCACGCCCCGAGGTGTGGCACGGCTCGCACCGACTGGTGCAGGCGGCGCGCTCGGCCCTGCGGGACATGCCGGACGTACGAGGGCATCGCAAGCCGATCGCCGTCGGCGATGTCGTCCTGGCCGACGACAGATCTGCCTTTGCCGCCCACATCCGCCACCACTACAACGACGCCTGTGCGATCGAGATGGAGGGCTCCGGCGCCGCGCACGCGGCCCACCTGAACGGCCAGTTGGACGCCCTGGTGATCCGCGGCATCAGCGACCTCGCCAACACCGACAAGCACACGGCCGACGCCTCGGGCTCGCAGCCACTCGCCGCCGCACGGGCCGCGTCGGTGGCGGTGGCGGTGCTGCACAAGCATCGGCCCCGCGAGGGATCCTCCGACTCCGAGGAGGATCCCCATCGGCTCGCGGATGAAGGCTCCGCCACGTACCGCGGCGACCACATCGACTTCCGGGGCAGCACCTTTCACGGGCCCGTCACCGGCAAGCGCGGCAGCGGGCGTTGGCAGCGGAGCCAGCGGCCCGGTTCCCCGGGCCAGCACCACCCTGCCGCCCCGCGCCCACGACTTCACGGGCCGGGTACCGGAGTTGGAGGACCGCCTGCTGCCGATCCTGTCCCCGAGCGCCGAGGGCTCCGGCCCCGTACTCATCTCGGCCGTGACCGGCATGGGCGGCATCGGCAAGACGGCGCTGGCGATCGAGGCCGCCCACCGGGCGGGGGCGCAGGGCTGGTTCCCCGGCGGCACTCTCTTCGTCGATCTGCGAGGTTACGACGAGACACTCCCGCCGGTCCCGGCCGACCAGGCGGTCACGGCGCTGCTCGACGCACTGGGTGTGCGGGGTGTGGAACTGCCGAAGACGGCTGACCGTCAGCACGACCTCTTCCGAGCGTTGTTGGATCTGAGAGCGGCGAACGGCGAACGGACGCTGCTGATCCTGGACAACGCCTCGCACCCGTCCCAGTACCTCCCGCTGATTCCGGGAGCGCACCACCATCGCGTCCTGATCACCTCGCGCGACCGCCCCGACTCCCTCCCCGTCCGGGTGATTCCTCTCGGCACTCTGTCTCCGGAGGATTCCGCCGCCCTCATCGCCAGTGCCTTGCACTCCACCGCCCCGGACGACAACCGCCCAGCCCGCGAGCCGGAAGCCGTACTCGAACTGAGCACTTTGTGCGGCCACTTGCCCCTGGCTCTCCAGATCGCCGCCGCCATGCTGCGCAGGAGACGCCAACGGGACATCGCGTCGCTGGTCGCCGAGATCAAGCGCACCGGCAACACAAGTGGCGTCCTCGATCGCTCACGCCTTGGTACCGATCTGTACGGCCGCGCGTTGGCCCTGCGCCCGGTGCTGGAGACGTCCTACCGTCGCCTTTCGCGGGACCAGGCTCGCCTGCTGCGCCTGCTGGCCATGGCACCGGGGCCGGAGGTGGCCACGGAAACGGCCGCCGTGTTGGCCGATCTCGCATCGGACGACGCACTGACGTTGCTGGAAGAACTTGCCGCCGCACATCTCGTCACTCCCATACGGAGAGCGGGTGAGGCCGGCTCTGCGATGCGGTGGCGGTTGCACGACCTGGTGCGCGAGTTCGGGGCGGCCCTGATGGCGGGAAGCGCCGAACTGGTGGATGAGGGAGCAGCCGCGCGGGAACGGACACTGGCCTACTACCTGCGGCGCGCAACAGCCGCGGACGACTGGTTGCGGTGGTTGCCCGGCTGGGAGGTGCCGGCCGAGTTCGCGGACCGGGAAGCCGCACTGGCATGGCTGGACGCGGAGCGCGCGGGGTTGGTGGCGGCCGTGGGGTGGGCACGCGACGAGCGGTTCAGACGGGCGGCCGTGGACCTGGCGCTGAGTCTCGGTGAGTATCTGGAGTGGCGGCGGGCCTTCGAGGACGACGTCACACTCTTCAAAGTGGCGGAAGAGGCGGCTGTCCAGGACGGCGACGTAAGAAGCGAAGCAGACATCCTGGACCGATTGGGCATCGCGTTGCGCGAGCTGGGCCGCGCAGAGGAGGCTGTCCAGGCCCACACCCGTGTGCTCGGCCTGATCGACGGGATGGCGGACCGCCTCGGAGAAGCCATGGCGTGGGGCAACCTCGGTTGCGCGTTGTTGGCAGCGGGCCGCTCCGAGGACGCGGTGGAAGCGCACACTCGCGCGTGCAGCATGTTCAAGGACGTCGGAGACGGCCGGCTACAGGGCATGGCGTGGAGCAATCTGGGCCTGGCTCTGCAGGAGCTGGGCCGCGTACAGGAAGCCGTCGACGCACACTTCCGCGCCGGTGCCGCGTTCACGGCGGCAGGGGACCGACACGGGTGGGCGAGGGCATGGCGCCATCTTGGCCTGACCCTGCTGAAGGCGGACCGATCAGATGAAGCGATTGCCGTATTCGACGAGTCCCAGGCCATCCACAGGGAGTTCAACGACTGGTATCGAGTGGGACTGACCCTCACGAATCTCGCCTTCGCGCACACGACGTGCCAGAACCTCGCCGACGCCCGCGACGCCTACTCTCAGGCCGCCGACGCCTACACCCGCGCCAATGCCCCCACAGAAGCCGCCCAAGCCCGCACCCGAGCCGCCGAACTCGCCTAGCCCCCTCACCACCCCCGAGCCCCCCACCCCGCCAACACCACCCACATCCGCGTCCCACCCCCGGGTTCCCGCCCCTCCCCGAACCCCCACTCCTCGACACGGAGGCACAGCTCGGCACGTACCGGGCCCAGCTCGACGCGGCCACAGCCGTGGCCCTCGGCACCGACCCCCAAGGCAACGCCTGCATAGCCGTCGCCGGCCAGGAGGACACCTACCTCACCGACACCCGCGAAGCCCTCCGCACGCTCATCCGCGACATCAAGGCCGGCAGAGCCGACCACCTCCTCCAGCCCCCTAGCTCTCCAACACCCCCGGCCGGAACGGCTCCACCCCGACCACGCGCCGTACCTTCACCGGCTCGATCAGCAGCATCACCCGCCGCTCCCCGGGCAGCAGCCACGGGTACCGGTCCTCCCCGATGTACTTCCGGGTCAGCCGGTCCATGGACCGCTCCGCCGCCTCCCCCTCCACGAACCGCACCACCCGCCCCCGGATCTCCACCCGGTCGTAGGGGTTGTCCGGGTCGTGGTGCGAGAGCGAGACGGCGGGGTTGCGCCGCAGGTTCTCCTCCTTCACGCGGCCGATCGCCGTGTTGACCATGACGTGGTCGCCTTCCAGGTCCACCCACATGGGCGACACCTGCGGCGCACCGTCCGGCCCGACGGTCGCGAGATGCCAGAAGTTCGGCGCCAGCAGCCGCTCACGAACGTGCTCGTCCAACGTGCCTGTGCGGTCCACGGAATACATAGGGGCATCCTCGCCTCGTCCCTGTCCCGGCAAACCAGCAAACCCCCGCAGACTCATTGACCTGACTAGACCACTCCACTTACCTTCACACGGCAAGAGAGACGAACCCCCAGGCCACAGTGCAGTGGCCGCCGAGGAGGTCGTGCCCGTGCGCCCCACCGCCGTCAGCATCGTTGCCCTCGCCCTCGTCACCGCCGCCGCCTCGCTCACCGCGTGCAGCAGCGGATCGGGAAGCAGTCCCGACACCGTGAAGGTCTCCTTCAAGCAGTCGATGGACAACTCCGTCAAGGTGACGGACACCTACCTCGCGGACATCAAGAAGCAGTTCGAGAAGGAGTACCCGGGGAAGAAGGTCGAACTCGTTCCCATCAAGGCCTCGGACGCGGACTACTACACCAAGCTCCAGCAGATGCTGAGATCCCCACGCACCGCTCCCGACCTCGTCTACGAGGACACGTTCCTCATCAACTCGGACATCACCAGCGGGTACCTGAAGCCCCTCGACTCCTACCTCGCCAAGTGGCAGGACTGGGGTCAGTTCATCGACACCGCGAAGTCGGCGGCCAGAGGCGAGGACGGGAAGACGTACGGCGTGCCGGACGGCACCGACACCCGCGGTCTCTGGTTCGACAAGCGGGTGTTCGTGAAGGCCGGGCTGCCCACCGACTGGCAGCCCAAGAACTGGGACGACGTGCTCGCCGCGGCCCGGACGATCAAGAAGAAGGTCCCCGGCGTCACGCCCCTGAACGTCTACACCGGCAAGGCCGCCGGTGAGACGGCCAGCATGCAGGGCTTCGAGATGCTGCTGTACGGCACCAACGACGGGACCGGCGACCCGCTCTACGACAAGACGAGCAAGAAGTGGATCGCCGGGAGCCAGGGGTTCAAGGACGCGTTGTCCTTCGTCGAGACCGTCTACAAGGACAAGCTGGGGCCGGACGTCTCCGACGCACTCGACCCCAACTACCGGAACACGGTCTGGGGTGAACTCATGCCCCAGGGCAAGCTGGGCATCAATCTCGACGGGTCCTGGCTGCCCCAGAACTGGCTCCAGGGCAGCGGTCACGAGTGGCCCGACTGGTCCAAGCAACTCGGTCTCGCCTACATGCCGACCCAGCACGGCCAGGCACCCGGCAAGGTGAGCATGTCCGGCGGCTGGACCTGGGCCGTCCCCGCCAAGGCCGGCAACCCCGACCTCGCCTTCGACTTCATCAAGACCATGCAGACCAAGGCGAACGCCCAGAAGTGGTACATCGCCAACTCGGGGATCGCGGTCCGCAAGGACGTCGCGAGTGACCCGTCGTACACGTCCGCCCAGCCCGGCATCAAGTTCTTCACCGATCTCGTCGCCAGTACGCACTACCGGCCCGCCTACACGGCCTACCCGAAGGTCTCCACCGCCATCCAGGAGGCCATGGAGAGCGTGACCACCGGGGACGCGTCGGTCGACAAGGCGGCAAGCCAGTACGACTCGAACCTCAAGGACGTCACCGGCGGCCAAGTGGTCACCCAGTGATCACCCGTCGCATCGCCCGCACTCTCCCGCTCACCCCCGCCCTGGTCCTGATCCTCCTCTTCCTGGGCGGGCCGATCGTCTACTGCGCCTGGATCGCCTTCACCGACCTCCAGCTCACCGGGCAGGCGCACTCCTCCTTCGTCGGTTTCGCCAACTTCCGCAGGGCGTTCCGGGACGACGCCTTCCTGAACGCCGTCTGGCTGACCCTCGTCTTCACCGTGCTGTCCTCGCTCGTCGGGCAGAACACGCTGGGGCTGGCGCTCGCCGCGCTGATGCGGCGGGCGTCGAAGCCGGTGCGGACGCTCACCGGGGGGATCGTGGTCACGGCGTGGGTGCTGCCGGAGGTCGTCGCCGGGTTTCTTCTCTACGCCTTCTTCCGCAAGGAAGGCACCCTCAACGCCATCCTCGACCTCCTTCATCTGCCGTCCCAGAACTGGCTGTTCACGCTACCGATCCTGGCGGTGTCGTTCGCCAACGTGTGGCGGGGGACGGCCTTCTCGATGCTGGTCTACTCCGCCGCCCTCGACGAGATACCGAACGAGATCGAGGAGTCGGCGGAGGTGGACGGCGCCGGCGGCTGGCGGCGGATGTGGCACATCACGCTGCCGATGATCCGGCGGTCCATCGGGACGAACCTGATGCTCAACACCCTCCAGACGCTCTCCGTCTTCGGGCTGATCTGGGTGATGACCCGAGGCGGTCCCGGCGACAAGAGCCAGACGCTGCCCCTCTTCATGTACGAACAGGCCTTCCAGAACAGCATGATCGGGTACGGGACCGCGGTCGCCCTGCTCCTTCTCCTGGTCGGTTCGCTCTTCTCCGTCGTCTACATGCGACTGCTGCGCACGGAGGTGTGAACCGGACCATGCCCCGCCGTCAACGCCGTGCGCACCGGCTCGCCGCCGACCTCGGGCTGCTGATCGTGGCCGCCGCCTTCGTGCTTCCGCTCGCCTGGGTGGTCCTCTCCGCCGTCGATCCGCACGCCGGCCTGCGGGTCAGGATCCCCGACGGGTTCACCTTCGGGAACTTCGACGCGATCCTCACCCCGGACATCACCTACACCCCGCTGCTCAACAGCCTGATCCTGTGCGGCGGCGCCACCGCGCTCACCGTCGTCTGCGCCGCCCTCGCCGCCTACCCGCTCTCCCGCTACCGCTCCCGGTTCAACCGGCCGTTCCTGCTGTCCATCCTGTTCGCGACGAGCCTGCCGATCACCGCGATCATGGTGCCGGTGTACGCGCTGTTCGTACGGATCAACCTGATCGACACCATGCAGGGCACGATCCTGTTCTTCGCCGCCTCCCAACTCCCCTTCGCCATCTGGCTGATGAAGAACTTCATGGACGGCGTCCCGAAGGAACTGGAGGAGGCCGCCTGGACGGACGGCGCCAACCCTCTTCAGTCGCTGATCCGCATCGTGCTGCCGCTGATGGGCCCCGGTCTCGCCGTCGTCACCGTCTTCGCCTTCGTGATGATGTGGGGCAACTTCTTCGTCCCGTTCATGCTGCTGCTCTCGCCGGACCAGATGCCCGCCTCGGTCAGCATCAACGACTTCTTCGGCAACCGCGGCATGGTGGCGTACGGTCAGCTCGCCGCCTTCTCCGTCATCTACTCGACGCCGGTGATCCTGCTGTACGTGCTGGTCGCGCGCCGACTGGGAGGCGGGTTCGCGCTGGGCGGGGCCGTCAAGGGATGAACAGGTAAGCACCGCCCGTGAATCCGTACGTTCCCACAATCCGTGTTCCTGGCCGAACGGACCGTAGTCAGTGCCCCCGCGCACCCCTACCTTGTCGGCTGTGCGCCGACCCCCAGCTCTGCCGAACCAGCCAGGTCCCCCCTTCAACGCCCCCGCCGCCCGCAGACTCCGTGCCGCTCTCGGTATGGGGCCCGAACACGTGGCCCACGATCTGCGGGCCTCGTACGGGCTGCCGTACGCCACGCCCGATCTCGTACTCGCCTGGGAACGCGGGGCGGTGATCCCCAGCAGTCCCGAACTCATCGCACTGGCGGGCGTGTTGTGGTGCGCCCCGGGCGAACTGATCGGCCGCCCGCGCACCCTGCGCGAACACCGGATCGCGCGTGGCCTCGCCCCGGAGGACGTGGCCCTGGCCGTCGGCCTCGACCTCCTCGCCTATCTCGCGATGGAGGAGGACGAGGACTGGCAGGGCACGGAGCGGCAGTCCGCCGCCCTGGCCGACACCCTCCGCCTGTCCCTGCCGGACTTCATCACCGTGACCGGCAAGGAGGAGAAACTGGCGGAGTTGCTGCGCAATGCGGTCACCACTCGCTGGCAGGCCTACGTCCGCCAGGTGAGCAAGCTGCTCCCCCTGGACAAACACCTGATCGAGGACACGCTGCGCGACCTGCACGAGGACTACCAGGGACAGATGACGGCAACCCTGGCCTGGGGCAACATCGCAACGACCGAATCAGCCGAGGACAAGGGGAGAGACTTCCTGGCGGGGATAGTCGGCCACTTCTGGAACAGGGTGGACGACAAGCGCTCCTAAAGGGGCGCGGGGCCGTGTTCGATATGCGGCTCCGCCGCGTGGGCGCGACCAGCCCCCACGCACCCGCGGCCGGACTCGAAGCCCCAGCCCTAGAAGACCGACTCCGCCTCGTCCATCCGATCCTTCGGCACCCTCTTCAACTCGGTCACCGCCTCCGCCAACGGCACCATCTCGATGTTCGTCCCCCGCAGCGCCGTCATCCTCCCGAAGTCGCCCCGGTGCGCCGCCTCCACCGCATGCCACCCGAACCGCGTCGCGAGGACGCGGTCGTAGGCCGTCGGCGTGCCGCCCCGCTGGACGTGTCCGAGGATGACCGGCTTGGCCTCCTTGCCGAGCCGCCGCTCCAGCTCGTACGCCAGGGCCGTACCGATGCCCTGGAAGCGCTCGTGACCGTACTGGTCGATCGCGCCCTTGCCGTAGTCCATCGTGCCGTCGGCGGGATGGGCGCCCTCCGCCACGCACACCACGGCGAACTTCTTGCCGCGGGCGAAGCGCTCCTCGACCATCTTGACCAGGTCGGCGGGGTCGAAGGGCCGCTCGGGGAGGCAGATGCCGTGGGCGCCGGCCGCCATCCCGGACTCCAGGGCGATCCAGCCGGCGTGCCGGCCCATCACCTCGACGACCATCACCCGCTGGTGGGACTCGGCGGTCGTCTTCAGCCGGTCCATCGCCTCCGTGGCGACCCCCACCGCGGTGTCGAAGCCGAAGGTGCGGTCGGTGGAGGAGATGTCGTTGTCGATGGTCTTCGGGACGCCGACGACCGGCAGGCCCGCGTCGGACAGCATGCGCGCCGCGGTCAGCGTGCCCTCGCCGCCGATCGGGATCAGCGCGTCGATGCCGAACTCCTCGACCATGTCGGTGGCCCGGTCGCACGCCTCGCGCAGCCGGTCCCGCTCCAGCCGCGACGAACCCAGGATCGTGCCGCCGAGGGACAGGATGCCGCCGACCGCGTCCAGGTCAAGGGTGCGGTAGTGGCCGTCGAGCAGACCCCGGAAGCCGTCCTCGAAGCCGATGACCTCGTCGTCGTACTGGGCGACAGCCCGATGCACCACCGATCGGATGACGGCGTTCAGGCCGGGGCAGTCGCCGCCTGCGGTGAGAACTCCGATGCGCATGGTGGTGTGTCTCCTGCTCGCTGTCGTTACCGGTGAGCCGATCCGATTGTTTCATGCCGCGCAGGCGGGTGAAGTCCTGACGGGCGCCTTATCCGGCGTCGGGGGTACTGTCAAGAGGGTTCCGCTCACCCCGGTGGGCGGTTTTTGTGCGACCGCACAGGTGTTACGCACGGGTACTACACAGAGACGGAGTGCACACGTGACGCGCAGCGTGTACGTGACCGGGATCGATCGCGGCGACGGCCGCCAGGTCGTCGAGCTGGGCGTGATGGAGCTGCTGACCCGGCAGGTCGACCGGGTCGGCGTCTTCCGCCCCCTCGTCCACGACGGTCCCGACCGTCTGTTCGAGCTGCTGCGTGCGCGGTACCGCCTCTCCCAGGACCCGGCGACCGTCTACGGCATGGACTACCACGCGGCCTCCGCCCTCCAGGCCGAGCGCGGCGCCGACGAACTGGTCTCCACCCTCGTCGACCGCTTCCACCTGGTCGCCCGCGACTACGACGTCGTCCTCGTCCTCGGCACCGACTACGCCGACACCCAGTTCCCGGACGAGCTGTCCCTCAACGCCCGGCTCGCCAACGAGTTCGGCGCCTCGGTGATCCCGGTGGTCGGCGGCCGCGACCAGAGCGCGGAGTCGGTGCTGGCGGAGACCCGCAACGCGTTCCGGGCGTACGACGGACTCGGCTGCGACGTGCTGGCGATGATCGCCAACCGGGTCGTCCGCGAGGACCGGGACGAGATAGCCCGGCGGATCGACGGGCGGCTGCCGGTGCCGGTGTACGTACTGTCGGACGAGCCCGCGCTGTCCGCGCCGACGGTCGCCCAGATCGCCCACGCGCTCGACGCGAAGGTGCTGCTCGGCGACGACTCGGGGCTGGCCCGGGACGCGCTGGACTTCGTCTTCGGCGGGGCGATGCTGCCGAGCTTCCTGCCCGCCCTGACCCCGGGCTGCCTGGTGGTGACCCCGGGCGACCGCGCCGACCTGGTCGTCGGCTCGCTGGCCGCGCACAGCGCCGGCACCCCGCCGATAGCCGGCGTGCTGCTCACCCTCGGCGAGCGGCCCACCGACGGGATCCTCACCCTCGCCGCCCGGCTCGCCCCCGGCACCCCGGTGATATCGGTGCCCGGCAACAGCTTCCCGACCGCCGCCCAGCTGTTCTCCCTGGAGGGCAAGCTGAACGCGGCCACCCCGCGCAAGGCGGAGACCGCGCTCGGCCTGTTCGAGCGGTACGTCGACACCGCCGGCCTCAACAAGCGGGTCTCGGCGCCGAGCACCGGCCGGCTCACCCCGATGATGTTCGAGCACAAGCTCCTGGAGCAGGCGCGGTCCGACAAGCGGCGGGTGGTGCTGCCGGAGGGGACCGAGGCGCGGGTGCTGCACGCGGCGGAGGTGCTGCTGCGCCGGGGGGTATGTGACATCACACTGCTCGGCCCCGTCGACCAGATCCGCAAGAAGGCCGCCGACCTCGGCATCGACCTCGCCGACGCCCAGCTGATCGACCCGGCCACCTCCGAACTGCGCGACGCCTTCGCCGAGCAGTACGCCCTGCTCCGCGCCCACAAGGGCGTGACGGTGGAGCTGGCGTACGACGTGGTCGCCGACGTCAACTACTTCGGCACCCTGATGGTGCAGGAGGGCCTCGCGGACGGCATGGTGTCGGGTTCGGTGCACTCGACGGCGGCGACCATCCGCCCGGCCTTCGAGATCATCAAGACGAAGCCGGGGTCGTCGATCGTCTCGTCCGTCTTCTTCATGTGCCTCGCCGACAAGGTGCTGGTCTACGGCGACTGCGCGGTGAACCCGGACCCGAACGCCGAGCAGCTCGCCGACATCGCCGTCCAGTCGGCGGGTACGGCCGCCCAGTTCGGCGTGGCGCCGCGGATCGCGATGCTGTCGTACTCCACGGGCACGTCGGGTTCGGGGGCGGACGTGGACAAGGTGCGGGAGGCGACCGAGCTGGCGCGCTCGCGGCGGCCCGATCTGTTGATCGAGGGGCCGATCCAGTACGACGCGGCCGTGGAGCCGTCGGTCGCCGCCACCAAGCTGCCGGGCTCCGAGGTCGCCGGGCAGGCCAGCGTGCTGATCTTCCCGGACCTCAACACCGGCAACAACACCTACAAGGCCGTGCAGCGGTCGGCCGGCGCGATCGCCGTCGGGCCGGTGCTCCAGGGGCTGCGCAAGCCCGTCAACGACCTGTCCCGGGGCGCCCTCGTCCAGGACATCGTCAACACCGTCGCCATCACGGCGATCCAGGCCCAGAATCCGGCCCAGAACCCGGCCGAGCCCGCGGCCGTGTCCCCGAGCGAGAAGGCAACCGCCCAGTGAGTCCCAGTCCGACCCGTGTCCTCGTCCTCAACTCCGGCTCCTCGTCGGTGAAGTACCAGCTGCTGGACATGCGGGACAGCAGCCGGCTGGCGGTGGGTCTCGTCGAGCGGATCGGCGAGCACACCTCCCGGCTCAGGCACACCTGCCTGGACAGCGGTGACACCCGCGAGGCGGTCGGGCCGATCGCCGACCACGAGGCCGCCCTGAAGGCCGTGGCGGAGGAGCTGACGAGGGACGGGCTCGGGCTCGACTCGCCGGAACTGGCCGCGATCGGGCACCGGGTGGTGCACGGCGGGATGTTCTTCACCGAGCCGACGGTGATCGACGACGCGGTGCTCGCCGAGATCGAGCGGCTGATCCCGGTCGCCCCGCTGCACAACCCGGCCAACCTGACCGGCATCCGCACGGCGCAGGCGCTGCGCCCGGACCTGCCGCAGGTGGCCGTCTTCGACACGGCGTTCCACACGACGATGCCGGAGTCCGCGGCACGGTACGCGATCGACCCGAAGCTCGCCGACCGGTACCGGATCCGCCGTTACGGCTTCCACGGCACCTCGCACGCGTACGTGTCCCGGGCGACCGCGCGGCTGCTGGGAAAGACACCGGAAGAGGTGAACGTCATCGTGCTGCACCTCGGCAACGGGGCGTCCGCGTCGGCCGTCCGGGGCGGCCGGTGCGTGGACACCTCGATGGGTCTGACGCCTTTGGAGGGGCTGGTGATGGGAACCCGTTCCGGTGATCTGGACCCGGCCGTCATTTTCCATTTGGTCCGGGTTGGCGGAATGTCCATGGACGAGATCGACACTCTTCTCAACAAGAGGAGTGGTTTGTTCGGTCTGTGCGGTGACAACGACATGCGGGAGATCCGGCGCCGGATCGACGAGGGCGACGAAGAGGCACAACTCGCCTTCGACATCTACATTCACCGCCTGAAGAAGTACATCGGCGCGTACTGCGCCGTCCTCGGCCGGGTCGACGCGGTGGCCTTCACCGCGGGCGTCGGCGAGAACGCGGCCCCGGTGCGGGAGGCGGCCGTGGCGGGTCTGGAGGGGCTGGGGCTCGCGGTCGACCCGGAGCTGAACGGCGCCCGGGCGGACGAGCCGCGGCTGATATCGCCGGCGGCCGCGCGGGTCGCGGTCGCCGTGGTGCCGACCGACGAGGAACTGGAGATCGCCACCCAGACGTACGCGCTGGTGGGCGCCGGATCGACGCCGGTCGGAAATAACAGCTGAGCACATTAGCGCCCATTTGTATCTTCCACCAGACGGAATATTCCGTAGCGAAACAAACCGATAGGATCGCCCCCATGCGCCGTTCGAAAATCGTCTGTACTCTCGGCCCCGCGGTCGACACCCACGAGAAGCTCGTCGCCATGATCGAGGCGGGCATGAACGTGGCCCGGTTCAATTTCAGCCACGGCTCCCACGCCGAGCACCAGGGGCGGTACGACCGCGTCCGGGCCGCCGCCAAGGAGACCGGCCGTGCCATCGGCGTCCTCGCCGACCTGCAGGGCCCGAAGATCCGTCTGGAGACCTTCGCCGAGGGACCGGTGGAGCTGGAGCGCGGTGACGAGTTCGTCATCACGACCGAGGACGTCCCGGGCGACAAGACCATCTGCGGTACGACCTACAAGGGCCTGCCGGGCGACGTCTCGCGCGGCGACCAGATCCTCATCAACGACGGCAACGTCGAGCTGAAGGTCCTGGACGTCGAGGGCCCGCGGGTGCGGACGATCGTCATCGAGGGCGGTGTCGTCTCCGACCACAAGGGCATCAACCTGCCCGGCGCGGCCGTCAACGTGCCCGCGCTGTCCGAGAAGGACGTCGAGGACCTCCGGTTCGCGCTGCGCATGGGCTGCGACATGGTCGCGCTGTCCTTCGTGCGGGACGCCAAGGACGTCGACGACGTCCACAAGGTGATGGACGAGGAGGGCCGCCGGGTCCCCGTCATCGCCAAGGTGGAGAAGCCGCAGGCGGTGGAGAACATGGAGGGCGTCGTGATGGCGTTCGACGCCGTCATGGTGGCCCGTGGCGACCTGGCCGTCGAGTACCCGCTCGAGAAGGTCCCCATGGTGCAGAAGCGCCTGATCGAGCTGTGCCGGCGCAACGCCAAGCCGGTGATCGTGGCGACCCAGATGATGGAGTCGATGATCACCAACTCCCGCCCGACCCGCGCCGAGGCCTCCGACGTCGCCAACGCGATCCTGGACGGCGCGGACGCGGTGATGCTCTCGGCGGAGTCCTCCGTCGGCGCGTACCCGGTCGAGACCGTGAAGACGATGTCGAAGATCGTCGTGGCGGCGGAGCAGGAACTGCTGAGCAAGGGCCTGCAGCCCCTCGTCCCCGGCAAGAAGCCGCGTACGCAGGGTGGTTCGGTGGCCCGTGCGGCCTGCGAGATCGCCGACTTCCTCGGCGGCCGCGGCCTGGTCGCCTTCACCCAGTCCGGCGACACGGCGCGCCGCCTCTCCCGCTACCGCGCCCAGCAGCCGATCATCGCCTTCACCACCGACGAGAACACCCGCAACCAGCTCACCCTCAGCTGGGGCGTGGAGTCGCACGTGGTGCCGTTCGTGAACACCACGGACGAGATGGTCGACATGGTCGACCAGGAGCTCGCCAAGATCAACCGCTTCAACACGGGCGACACGGTCATCATCACGGCCGGCTCGCCCCCCGGCGTCTCCGGCACCACCAACATGCTCCGGGTCCACCACATCGGCGGCATCAACAAGTGACGGCCTCCTGAAGGGCCTCGCACGACCTGGTACGACACCGAGGGCGCCCCCTGTGAAAGGGGGCGCCCTCGGCGCGTCGAGGTCGTCGGCCGACCCCGACGCAGCGGCCTCACACGGCCGGCGGTGCTCCGACCGTCTCCCGCAGCCAGGCGTTGCCGCCCAGTTCCGGATGGGCGGCGGTGATCAGCCGTACGGCCTCGGCCTTCGCCCGCTCGGCGAGCCCGCGCAGTTCCTCCCAGCTCAGCTCCGCCCTGGCCGGCGGCCAGTCCGTCGTAAGGGTGACGGTCGTCCCCTCCCGGTGGAAGGCGTAGACGTGCTGGGTGAGGGAGGCCTCGACCGCGACGTCAGCGCGGGTCTCCAACTCCCCTACCGCGTGGTCCAGCAGCAGGGCGATGTCGACCACCGGCTCTCCCAGCAGCCGCACGCCGAGGTCCACGCCGTGGACGACGAGCCGCAGGTCGGCCTTGAAGTACCGCAGACTGAAGTCCGAGGCACTCAGATCGGTGACCGGTGGCCGCCAGTCCGGTGACCAGGAGTCGTCGTCCGCACGCGGCTCGAAGGCAAAGTCGATCATCCGTCCTCCTTTCCCTCACCAGACGTTCTTGGGCATCGCGGTGACCAGGTTGCCGAACTCGTCGACGACGAGCCGGATGCCGTTCTGGCCGTTCGCCCCCGTCGTCACATTGTCGAAGGCGTAGTCGATGTAGTTGCCTCCGCGGGTATCGGCCTTCGCCCGGGGCACCTCGCGCCCGAACTGCGCCGCTTCCTCGATCAGCTTCTTGAGCTTGCCTGCGTCGAGCCCCTGGGCGAAGACGTTCCCCATATCGCCCGCGAGGTGGTAACTGCCGCCCCACAGATGCTCGTCACCGATGTGCTTCAGCGCCCCGCTGGTGATCGTGCGGCAGCTGATGTTGTGGACCAGCACCGGGCTGTCCCCGGCCATCACGAAGTAGGAGTGGACGCCCTCCACCGTGAGGTCATAGGTGAGCTGCGGCCTGGTGTACGAGGTGACCCCTACGACCGTGACCGTGCCGTGGTCCAGTGTCTGCAGCCGGTGGCCGGCCGCGAGGCGTCCGGCGTCCGTCCACGAGCCGGAGGTGAGGTCGTAGAACGGGTGGTCGGACGTGCCGGTGATGGTGCGCCGACCGCTCGGCGTGGCGACGGTCAGGTCGGTGAACCGGGTGTCGGTGGTGGTGCGGTGCGCCAGCACGACGCCGTGCCGTTCGGCGGCGGTGTCACCCGGCCGCGCGTTGAGGACCTGGTCCCCCGCGGCGACCTTCTCGATGGCACGGACTCCGCCGTCGGCCATCTTGACCATGGTCCCGGCCACGAAGCTGTGCTTCACGCAGAACGACACGCCCTTGGCGAGCCGCGCGTCGATGATGACCTTCAGCGCCTTCATCGTCTTGCGTGCCTTGGTCGCGCCCTCGAAGAACTTCGCGATCCCGGTGCTGACCCGCACGATGGCCGTGGCCACGGCCGGTGCCTTGCCGATCAGGGTGACCACGCTGATGGCGTTGACGAGCGTCCAGAGGCAGCTCTCCACGTCCGGGTCGGAGAAGCACTTCTTGGCGTCCGTGACCCCGAGCAGGTCGAGCAGGATCGCGCCGCCGTTCGCCTTCACCCAGTCGAGGACGTCCTGGTTCGCAGCGGCCATGGCTTCGCGGTACTGATCGACGCAGGTCTGGCCGCACTCCGCGAGCAGAGCGGCCTCCTCGTCCTTGGTCAGGACGTACTCCGCGGTCGAACCGCCGGAGTTGACGACTTCCGCCCGCTCCTGCCTGGCCCGCTCCCGTTCCTCGGCCTCCGCCCGCGTGGCCGCCTTGTCCGCCTGGTCGGCGTAGCCGGCGGCCTTGTCCGCCGCGCCCTCCGCAGCGGTGGCGTCGTTCTCCGCCTTGGTGGCGGTCCGGTCGGCCGCCGACGCGTCCTGTTCGGCGCTGTCGGCAGCGGAACGGGCGCTGGTGGCGTCCTTCTCGGCCTCTGTGGCATCACGGTCGGCCTGGGCGGCCGCCGATTCGGCCTCGTTCGCGGCGAAGTTGGCGTAGAAGGCGTCGGTGCCCGCCTGCTCGTCGTACTTCTGGGCGTTTGCGTCCGCCTTCTTCGCGGCTGCGGCGTCGACCGCCGCTGCGGCCGCCGAAGCGTTCGCCGCCGCGGCCGAGTTGACCGCCTGCACGGCGTAGTCCGCTGCGTCGGCCGCGGCCTGGAGGGCGATCTTCGCGTCGCCGGCGGCCTTGTCGGCGAGCGCCTTGGCCTGGGCCGCCGCCTTCTTCGCCTCGTCCGACTTGGCCTTCGCCGCGGTCGCCTGCTGCTCGGCGAGGGTCTTCGCAGTCTGCCCGATCAGCACCGCGTACGCCGCCGAGGCGTCACTCTCCTGGTAGGGAGTGCCCAGGCTGATCGCTTCGTCGGCCGCCTTGGTCGTCGCGGACGCGGCGTCCCGGGCGGCCTGCGCGTACTGTGCCGTGGCGGTGGCGTATCCGGCGGTCTTCGCCGCCCACGCGGCCGTCTTCGCGGCCTCGGCCACCGCCGCAGTGGCCTCCTTGCGCGCGGTGGCCGCTGCGGTCTGGGCCTTCTTCGCCTCGGCGTCGGCCTGCTCGGCCTTCTCCTTCGCCGCTGCCGCCGCGTCGATCGCCTCAGCCGCCGCAGCATGCGCGGTGGCCGCCGCGGCCTGGGTCTTCGCGTATGCCGACTGGGCGGCGTCGGCGGCGGACCGGGAACGCTTGGCCGCGCCTTCCGCACGCGTTGCCGCCGCTCGTGCGTTCACCGCGGCGGTGGTCGCGTCGTCGGCCGCCGCCCGGGCCCGGGTCGCCGCACCCGCTGCCGCGTTGGCCGCGGTACGTGCCTCCGTGGCCGCCTGCCGCGTCTCAGCCGCAGCCGAGGTGCCGTCGGCCGCGGCGGCCGCCGACTCCAGCGCGGCCGCCCGCGAGGCGGTGGCATCCTTCTCGTGCTCGGCCTTGGCCGCGGTGTTACGGGCCTGGTAAGCGCGCAGTTCGGCGTCCTCGGCCGCCGCCAGCTTCTCCGCCGCCGTGGCACCCGCCGACTCCGCGTCCGTACGGGCCTGACGGGCATTGTCCTGCTCGCCTCGTGCCCGTTCCTCGGCCGCGCCGGCCTTCGCCCGCTCGCTCGCCGCGGTGTCGCGCTCCCGCTCGGCGGTGGCCTTCTCGGCCTCCGCGACACCGCGCTGCCGCTTCGCCTCGGCGGCCTGGTCCCGGGCGGTCTGCTCCGCCTTCTCAGCCGTCGCCCGGGCGTTCTTCGCCGTGGTCGCGTCGGCCGCGGCCTCGGCCGCCAGCTTGGCGGCGGAGTCGGCGGCGGCCTTCGCCTGGGCCTTGGCCTCCAGTGCCGCCATCTTGCGGAACTCGGTGTTCAGCGCGTGCGTCTGGGTCTTGGCCAGTGCCAGCAGCGTCTGGGAGTCGGCCACGGTGGCCTTCGCCGCGTTCGACGCGGTCAGCGTGGCTTTCGCGGCGGCCTGGGCGGCGGCGTACGAGGCCTTGGTGACCTGCACCGACTGCTGGGCGTACAGCAGGCCCCGGCCACGGGGCTGCTTCGCGGCGTCGGCGATCTGCCAGGCCTTCTGCTGCTGGGCGGTCACGGTGTCGGCGGCCGTCTTGGCCCGTCCGACGGCCGCGTCCGCCGCGGTCACCTGCTTGGCTGCCGCGGCCTTCGCCGCGTTCAGGTCGGCCGTCGCCTTCGTGAAGTCGGCGGCCTTCGGGTAGTCGATGGAGCCCTTGTGCGCGGCCCAGTACTTCTGCCAGTAGAGGATCTGGTCCGCCAGCCACGCCTGCCGGACCGCCTCGGTCATCGCCTCCGTGGCGGCCCGTGTCTCCTTGGCCGCGGCGGCCTCGGCGGCGACGATCTGCTTGCGCTGGTCGGCCTGGCCGGCGTACTCCGTCTCCCACTCCGTGTAGGCCGCGGTGACGACCCCGGTCAGTACCCGGTAGTGGTCGATGGGGTTGTCGGTGTCACACGCCGCCCAGGCCTGCTTCAGCGCCTCGATCTCGGTGCGGAACTCGAGCGAGTCGGGCTCGGGGGCCTTGGTGGCGAAGCCGCCGAAGCGCAGGAAGGTGGCGATGTCGTTGGCCGAGGAATAGCCCAGGTTGCTCGTGTCGAGCAGTTCCCTGCCGGCGAAGTCCTTGTAGGCGGCCGCCCAGGCGTCGCCGCCGGTGTCGAACGCGTCGAGCACCTTCTTGGCCTGGTCCAGGGAGGCCTGGCCGGGGTGCGGGGTGGGATTTTCGGCCGCCTTGTTGTACAGCTTCTGCTGCGTGCCGAGGGTGAAGGTGACGATGTCCGCGCCGAACTCGGGGGCCCAGAAGTCCCGCCCGTTCGAGGAGTTCACCGCGCGGTACGGCTTGTTGGTCTCGTCCAGTTTCGTCTGGCGGTCCCGGAACGCGTTCAGCGCGGCGACGCCCGCGTCCCGGTCACTGACGGCGGCCTGGCCCCACTCGCCGCCCAACGCGTCCGGTGTCACGAACGCCCGCAGGCCGGCGTCCGTACCGGTGAGCTTCGTCGCCGCGGCCGCCTTGAGGTCGGGGCCGCCGAAGTGCACGGCCTGGCCCGCCTGGCAGCGGTCCGCGCGGGCCTGGGCACCCAGGCTGATGCGCAGGGTGCGCTGGTAGGGGTTGGCCGGGTTGTCGCCCGGTTCGTCCGCGGCGGCCGGAACCGCGTACACGAGTCCGCCGAGCACCGCCGCGGCGGTGGCGAGCGCCGTGCCGGCGACGCCCCGCCGGAGCGTCCTTCCCCCGATGTGTCTGTGTTTCCGCGCTGTTCGCACGTGCATGCCTTCCTCTGGATGGTCAGTCCGTCAGTCGGTCCGCGCGGGAAGCGGGCAGCGCACAGCGCGGCTCGTGGAGTGAGCCGAAATCCCCCTACGGGCGTGCGGTCGACACGCCCCTCCCCCCGGGACTTGATCATCCTGTCAGGCAACGGAACTTTACGAAAGTCATATCAGCGCTTTAGTTCCTCATTGGATTCCGGTCCGGATGACCGGCTCCGGGCAGAGCTGTGCCCCGCCGAGTCGATACTCGGCGGGGCACAGTTTCTCTGCGGCTCCCGGAAGGGTATGTGGTGGTGCTCAGCTGGTGCCGTCGGTCGTGTAGACGTGCATCCCGGGCACGTGCAGGGTGCCGCCGAACTGGCCCGCCTGGACGACCTTCACATTGGTGAAGTAGATCAGCGGAATGTTCAGGGGCGGCGGGTTGTCCGGGTCGAACGTGATCGGGATCAGGCCGAAGAGGTTGCCGGAGATCGACTCCGTGTACATCGTGGTGTCGCCGTTGCGGATCGTGGACGTCGAACCGGAGGCGGCCTGCACATGGTACGTCTTGTCGATCTTGGTGTCCTTGACCGTCTGGTGCAGGTCACCGATGTCGGTGCCGCCCGAGATGACGTACTTCAGCACCTTCTTCGTCTTACCGCTCGCCGTCTTCACCTCGACGATGCCCTGGTAGTCGGCACTCTTCAGCGTCAGCGAGCTGGCGCTCAGGTACCAGGGGTCGTCCGCGACCAGGACCTTGTTGTCGACACCGCTCACGTCGTCCGTGGCGGCGTCGCAGTCGTCGGCCGACGTGCTGGAGCTCGCGGACGGGCTCGGCGAGGCGGTCGAGGTGGCGTCCTCGGCCGCCTTGGTGGCGTCGCCGACCGCCTTGGTCGCCGTGTCGGTGGTGTCCTTGACGGTGTCCGTGACCTTCTTGACGGTCTTGGACACGGTGTCGGAGCCGCTGTCGTCGCTCGACGAGGACGAGGACGAGGACGCCGAGGCCGACGGCGAGGGCGTGGCGCTCGCGGTGGAGTCCGACGAGGACGAGCTCGCCGTGCTGCCGCCGCTGAGGATGCTGCCGATCGCGTCGCCGATCGAGTCCAGCAGGCCGCTGCTGCTCGCGGAGGCGGACGGCGACGGGGTCGCCGTGCTGCCGGAGCCCGACGAACCGGAGGACCCCGACGAGTCCGAGGAACCCGAATCGCCCGACGACGAGGACGACTTGGAGGCGGACGGCGTCGGCGTGGCCGTGTCGTCGGAACCTGAATCCGACGAGGACGACTTGTCCGACGACGACGTCGAGTCCTTGGCGTCGTCCGACGCCGTGGCCGACGGCGTGGCCGAGTCCGTGGCCTTGTCGCTCGCACTCGCCGAGGCGGAGGGCGACGCGGAGTCCAGGGCGGAGACGCAGTCCTTGTAGTCCTCGGCAAGGCTCTTCGACGACGCCGACGACGTGCTGTTGGTGTCGGCGATCGCGAGCGAGGACGTGAACCCGAAGCCCATGAGCACGGCCGTCGGCATCGCCACGGAAGCTATCGCCTTGCCCGCCGGCATGTGGAACCTGGTGAACAGCGGCTTCTTGGGCGCCGCATGCCGCGGCCCGGTTCTCACACGGGACTCGTCCACATCAGTCCCGTGGGTCACCTCGTCAGCCGGCACTGTGCCTCCCGTTCGCCCCGTTCACCGGGCTCGTTCCTGACAGGTCGTTCTCTCCCAGTGCCGCAGGGGCCTGGAAGGTGCCCCCGTCGCCCACGCCGTCCGGGCCCGGGTGGTAGGCGGCCTTCTCCGGGGCGTCGTCCCCGGCCGGCGGCACATCGCCCTCCGGCTGCGGCTGCTTGGGCACACCCGGCCCCCAGGCCACGGCCATCGCTCCGCCGATCAGGGCGAGCACGAAGCCCATGACGAAGCCACCGAAGTTGGAGACGGGGAGGGACACCAGCGCCAGCAGGATCGCGGCGACTCCCGCGAACGTGCGGATGTGCTTCTGGAACCAGAGGCTGACGCCCAGGACGACGAGCAGCACGCCGATGATCAGGGATCCGGCGCCCGCGGTGGTCGACATCGCCACCGTCAGGCTGCCGAGCTGGAGATGCGCGTACGGGAAGTACATGATCGGAAAGCCGGCGAGCAGGATGTACAGACCGGCCCAGAACGGCCGCGTGCCCCGCCAGGCGCGGAACTGCAGCCTCCGGCGGGCGAACTGGCCGGGTACGGCGGCAGGGGTCTCGGCGCTCATGGAAAACAGCTCCCTGGTGCGGCGTTACTGTGGTGGTGATGCTGTGTGGTGCGGTGGTGGTTCCTTGTACCGCGCGTGAAGACCGTGGGCGGAAGGTGGACGGGCGGGGGTGCCGTCGGCTCCCCCGCCCGTCACGGAGTGCTTAGTAGCACTCCGCGCCCGAAGTCGAGATCGACATGTGCAGACCGCTCAGCTTGAAGGTTCCGGCAGTGGTGGCCCACGCCGTCTGCTTCACGCCGGTCAGCGAGGCGTGGTCCGCCTCCTGCCCGAACCCGTTCGGGTTGGTCAGCCCCTTGTTGACCTCGTCCTGCTTGACGCCAGGACCCTTGCTCATGCTTCCGGCGGCGACACCGATGTTGATGTTGGTGAACGTCGCGTCCGCGGTGAGGTCGTCGAGGTCGATGTACAGCTTGGTGGCCTCGACCGGCTTCTTCGTGTCGGTGCCCGCGTGCAGGATCAGGCTGACGTTCCCGAAGAACGGCACGTTCGGCGTGACCACGGACTGGCACAGGTTGGTGATGGTCGCGCTGTTGAACGCCGACACCGCCACCGGGTGAGTGTTCGCCTTGGTGGCGCTGCTGCCCATGTCGACAGCACCGTACTGCTCGAAGCCATCACCCTCGAGTGAGTCGGCCGAGACCTTGAACTGCTGGCCCGACACGCTGAACGACGCGGCGAGAGCGCCCTGCGCGAGGGCGACACCTATACACGCCGTGGCGGCAACGCTGGGCACCATGACCACAGCGAACCGCTTCCATCTGGTCCCGCCACGCACCTGGGACTCCATATTTCCTCCTTCTCGGACGTACATCTCCTGGCCCGGAATCGCCCCCAACGGCGGCTCGGCCGGGCAGGGATGGGAGAAGTGCTACGTCCTCGGAAGGGGAGCGCCCGCACTCGGAGGCACGAACGCACCTCGATCACCGGCGATCACCCCCGAGCGACAACCACTGGTCGCGCCTGACACGCATCACGCACAACCTTGCTGGACAGGCTTCGCGGTGAGGCGAAGACCCCCCTGCCCAAGAGCCGGCGTCACTGCCGCCGACTCTGCTCGGTGGGGACCCACATGAACCCGCGGCCCGACCGGCTGTCGGGGTACGGGAATGGACCGAGCGTCGCCGATCGTGGTGCATTCTCGGCGCCCGCACAAGGGGCTTCGTTACTCGGGAGTAACGGGCGGATAACCGAAGGACGACCCACCGGTCTCGGAGAGCGACTCTGGGTGGCGTCCAGGGGCCGAGCAAAACAGTTGATCAATGGACGAAACCAGACAGATCAACAGCCCGGATTTACTCCGAGTAACAGCGGCCGCGATTACCAAGATTTGGTAAAGAGCGGCCGCCGTGGCCCCGCCTCGGCAAATCTTTCACTCGGGCATCACAGGACGTGACGTTTAGCGACTGGTCAGACCTGTGTTCAGATCGTTGCCTAGAACAGCGTGCGCGCCAGCGCCCTGCGCGCTCCCACAACCCGCGGGTCGTCGGTGCCCACGACCTCGAAGAGCTCAAGAAGCCGCCGCCGTACGGCATCCCGGTCGTCCCCGGCCGTCCGCTGCACGGTCTCGATCAGCCGCCCGAAGGCGTCCTCGACGTGCCCGCCCACCAGGTCCAGGTCGGCGGCCGCGATCTGCGCCCCGGCGTCGGCCGGCTTCTCGGCCGCCTCCCGGCGCACCTGCTGGGGGTCCATCCCCTGCACCCGCTGGAGCAACTCGGCCTGCGCGAGCCCCAGCTTGGCCTCGCTGTTGGCCGGGTCGTCGCTCAGCACGTTCTTGTACGCCTGGACCGCACCGCCGAAGTCACCCGCGTCCAGCGCCTGGACGGCGGCCTCCAGGAGCGCGTCGTACGGGCCCGCGGGCACCACCGTGGGCCCGGCCTGGGCACCCGGCTCCGCGTCCGGGTCGACGACGAGGCCGGTCAGCCCGAACCGCTCCTCGGCGACCTGCACCAGCTGATCCAGCGTCCCGCGGATCTGCTCCTCGCCGGCCGCGCCCTGGAAGAGCGGCAGCGCCTGCCCGGCGACGACGGCGAACACCGCCGGGATCCCCTGGACTCCGAACTGCTGCATCAGCATCTGGTTGGCGTCGACATCGATCTTCGCCAGCAGGAAGCGGCCGTTGTACTCGACGGCGAGGCGCTCCAGGACCGGGCTCAGCTGCTTGCAGGGCTGACACCACTCGGCCCAGAAGTCGATGACGACAGGGACTTCGGCGGACCGCTGGAGGACATCGCGCTCGAAGCCGGCTTCGTCGACGTCGATGACCAGATCGGCTGGGGAGACGGCACCGGCACCACCCTGCCGGGCCGCTTCGGCGCGCGCCTGCTCGGCTTTGGTCTTGGCCTCCTGGGCCGCCTTGACCGCGGCGAGGTCGACGACGCCGCTCATGGACATGTTCCGTGGCTGCATGCGTCTATCCTCCCCCGTTCCCGCGCGTGTGTGAAAAGCGGTGTGAAAGCCGGGCCGAACCCGTGTTCATCAACGGCGCCGGGTCCCCACCCCACGCCATGGTCGTCGCCCGTGCGGTCACCCACGAGCTTTCGCTACGACCCGTAGCGTAATGCCATCCGGGACCCGCGCGACACCACTTTCCGGTGATCTCCCTCACGGCATCACATGAACCGCCGGTTATGGTCGTGGGATGCAGAGCCGCACCCCCGCCGGACGTACCGGCCGCCCGCGCAGCGCCGCCGCGGACGCAGCGATCCTGGAGGCGACGCGGCAGGCGCTGGTCGAACTGGGCTGGTCCAAGCTCACCCTGGGAGACGTCGCCACGCGGGCCGGGGTTGCAAAGACGACCCTCTATCGACGCTGGGCGGGCAAGAACGAGCTCGTCGTCGACGCGGTGGCGGAGCTGTTCGACGAACTCGAACTCCCCGACCGCGGCAGCCTGGCGAGCGACATCGAGGGCGTCGTGCTGCAGTTCGCGGCGATCCTGGACCGCCCGGAGGCCCGGAGCGGCCTGATGGCGGCGGTCGCCGAGTCGACCCGCGACGACGCGCTGCGGGAACGTATCCGCGCGTCCATCGTGGACCGCCAGAAGCGACTCGTTCTGGAGGGCCGGGCCCGGGCGCAGTGCCGGGGCGAACTCCCCTCCGAGCCGGACCCGGAGGAGGCCGCCCGCACGGTGGACCTGATCTTCGACATGGTGGCGGGTGCGGTGGTCCACCGCACCCTGATGAGCGGCAAGCCGGCGGACGAGGAGTGGGTGCGCGACTTCACCCGCGTCCTGCTGCTGGGCCTCGCCGCCCCGCCGGCCGCCGAGGGCGGGTGGTCATAGGACCCAGGGGTCCAGGGGGCGCGGAGCCCCCTGGTACGCGGCTAGAACCCCGCCGGCTCCGTGTACACCCCCCACTCGTCCCGCAGCACCCCGCAGATCTCGCCCAGGGTCGCCTCGGCCCGTACGGCGTCCAGCATCGGCTCGATCATGCTGGCCCCGCTCCGCGCAGCGGCCAGCATCGCGTCCAGGGCGGCGCGCACGGCGCCCTCGTCCCGGGCGGCCCGGCGGGCGCCGAGGACCCGTACCTGCTCGCGCTCGACCTCGTGCGAGACGCGGAGGATCTCCAGGTCGCCGGTGACGGAGCCGGTGTGGACGTTGACGCCCACGACCCGCTTGTCGCCCTTCTCCAGCGCCTGCTGGTACTGGAAGGCGGACTCGGCGATCTCGCCGGTGAACCAGCCGTCCTCGATCCCGCGCAGGATGCCCGAGGTGACCGGCCCGATCGGGTGCCGCCCGTCCGGATGGGCGCGCAGCCCCCGCTCCTTGATCTGGTCGAAGATCCTCTCGGCGTCGGCCTCGATCCGGTCGGTGAGCTGCTCGATGTACCAGGAACCGCCCAGCGGGTCCGCCACGTTGGCGACGCCGGTCTCCTCCATGAGCACCTGCTGGGTGCGCAGCGCGATCTCGGCGGCCTGCTCGCTCGGCAGGGCGAGGGTCTCGTCGAGGGCGTTGGTGTGCAGCGAGTTGGTCCCGCCGAGCACGGCCGCCAGCGCCTCCACGGCCGTCCGCACCACGTTGTTGTACGGCTGCTGGGCGGTCAGCGAGACACCGGCGGTCTGGGTGTGGAAGCGCAGCCACTGCGCCTTGTCCGACCGGGAGCCGTAGACGTCCCGCATCCACCGCGCCCAGATCCGGCGCGCGGCACGGAACTTGGCGATCTCCTCGAAGAAGTCGACGTGGGCGTCGAAGAAGAAGGAGAGGCCGGGCGCGAAGACGTCCACGTCGAGGCCGCGGGAGAGCCCCAGCTCGACGTAGCCGAAGCCGTCGGCAAGCGTGTAGGCCAGCTCCTGCGCGGCCGTCGCGCCCGCTTCGCGGATGTGGTAGCCGGAGACGGAGAGGGGCTTGTACGCGGGGATGCCGGCGGCGCAGTACTCCATCAGGTCGCCGATCAGCCGCAGATGGGGTTCGGGCTGGAACAGCCACTCCTTCTGGGCGATGTACTCCTTGAAGATGTCGGTCTGGAGCGTGCCGTTGAGGACCGACGGGTCGACGCCCTGCCGTTCGGCGGCGACGAGGTACATGCAGAAGACGGGCACGGCGGGCCCGCTGATGGTCATGGACGTCGTGACGTCGCCGAGGGGGATGTCCTTGAACAGGACCTCCATGTCGGCGGCCGAGTCGATGGCGACCCCGCAGTGCCCGACCTCGCCGAGCGAGCGCCCGTCGTCCGAGTCCCGGCCCATGAGGGTCGGCATGTCGAAGGCCACGGAGAGGCCGCCGCCGCCGTTGGCGAGGATCATCTTGTAGCGCTCGTTGGTCTGCTCGGCGTTCCCGAACCCGGCGAACTGGCGGATCGTCCAGGTCCGCCCGCGGTAGCCGGTCGGATACAGCCCGCGGGTGAAGGGGTACTCCCCCGGCCAGCCGATCCGCTCGAATCCCTCGTAAGTGTCCCCCGGTCGGGGCCCGTACACCGGCTCCACGGGATCCCCGGAGAGCGTGGTGAAGTCTGCGTCCCGCTTGCGGGCCGCGTCGTAACGGGCCTGCCAGCGTCGGCGGCCCTCCTCGATGGCGTCAGCGTCCATACCTTCGAATTTACTAGGACGTCCTAGTAAATGTCGATGGGAAACCGCCGCACGGGTGTCCGTACGGCGGTACGGCCCGGGGGCCTACGGCCTAGGCCTGGACCTTCGCGGCCACCGGAGAACCCTCGGTGACCTTGGCGTCGAGCTCGCGGGTGACCTTGCGCTCCACGAAGAAGGCGGCGGTCGGGATGGTGCCCGCCAGCAGCACCCACAGCTGCTTGCCGACCGGCCACTTCGCCTTGGAGCCCAGGTCGAAGGCGAAGACCAGGTAGACGACGTAGAGCCAGCCGTGCGCGATGGCGACGACGCGCGTGACGTCGGCCGCACCGTCGATGTCCAGCCCGTACTTGGCGATCATGCTCAGGCACAGCAGCACCAGCAGCACACCGGTGACGTAGGCCAGGACGCGGTAGCGGGTCAGCACGCTCTTTTTCATGGGGACGAGCGTAACCACCCGTTCCGGGAGATCTTGTCCCGGGTCACTCCTGCGCGGAGGGCGGGTTCAGTCCTCGTCGAAGTCGTCCGCGGCGACCCGCAGCGGCCGCAGCATCGCGAAGATCTCCCCGCACTCCTCGGCGTCGTACACCCCGAGCCCGAAGTCCATCGCCATCAGGTCGCGGGTGGCCGCCTCCACGACCTCGCGGCCCTTCTCGGTGATCGTGGCGAGCGTGCCGCGCCCGTCGTTGGGGTTGGGCCGCTTGTCGACCAGACCGGACTTCACCAGCCGGTCGACGGTGTTCGTCACCGAGGTCGGGTGCACCATCAGCCGCTCGCCGATCTTCGACATCGGCAGCTCGCCGGCCTTGGAGAAGGTGAGCAGCACCAGCGCCTCGTAGCGCGCGAACGTCAGCTCGTACGGCTTGACCACCGCGTCGACCTCGGCCAGCAGGATCTGCTGGGCCCGCATGATCGACGTGATCGCGGCCATCGACGGGACGCTCCCCCAGCGCTGCTTCCAGAGGTCGTCGGCTCGGGCGATGGGGTCGAAGGGGAGACTGAGTGGCTTGGGCACGTCACCGACCCTACCGGCCGGTCATATAGCGGTCAGCCCTGTCTCGGCTTTCGGTCACCTCTGCCGGGGCGTGCCGGCGCGGCCTCCACGACTCCGGCGTCACGCCCTCCCCGACAGCCGCAACGACATCGGCACCGCCCCATCCTGGGCAGCCGCTACGACACCGGCCGCGACGACCGCCGGACCGCCGCCGCCAGGCCGCAGCAGCAGACCGCCCCCACCACCCCCGCGCCCGCCACGGCCGCCCGCACGCCCACGGCCTCCGCCGCCAGCCCCGCCAGAGTCATGCCGACGCCCTGCAGGGTCATCAGCCCGGCACTGAGCACGGTCATGGCCCGGCCGCGCAGCTCCTCGGGCACGGCCCGCACGAACCACTGGTCCAGGCCCAGCGTGTACGCCGACCCGGCCCCCGCCGTCAGCAGGAGCAGCAACGAGAGGGTGAGGGAGGGGCGCAGGGCGTAGCCCAGGTACGGCAGCAGGGTGAGGCAGACCAGCGGGAGGGCGATCCGCTCCCGGGCGGCCGGGCCGAGCCGGGCGCCGGCGAACAGCTCCCCGGCGACCGTGCCGACCGGCAGCGCGCACATCAGCAGGCCGAGCCCCGGGGATCCGGTGCCGAGCGCGTCGGCGTAGGGGGCGGCGAGCGCTTCGGGGACGACGGCGAACATCGCCGGGATCCAGAAGAGGAGGAGCAGGAGCCGGATGCGGCGGTCGGCGAGCAGTTGCCGGGTGCCGCCGCGCTCCCGGGCCTGCGCGCGGGCGGGGCGGCGCCTGGTGCCGAGGCGGAGCAGGGCGGCCGAGGCGAGGAAGGTGCCGACGGTGATCAGCAGGGCGTGCCGTGGGGTGAGGACGGCGAGGAGCAGTCCGCCGAGACCGTAGCCGACCAGCAGGGCGCTCTGCGCGACGATCCGCAGCAGGGAGCGGCCGAGCACGAACAGGTCGCCGCCGCCGAGGATGTCGGAGAGGGTCGCCATCCGGGTGCCGGCGAACACCGGCGAGACGACGGCGAGGGCACAGCGCAGCCCGAGCAGCACCCCGATGCCGGTTCCGGGCACCGCCATCACGGCGACGCACCCCGCGCACACCAGGTCGCACACCACCAGCACCCGGCGGGCCGGGAACCGGTCGGCGACGGGGGCCAGGAGCGTGCCGCCGACCAGGTAGGGCAGAAAGCCCAGCGCGAAGGTCAGGGCGCTGAGCAGGGGCGATCCCGTGAGGTCGTACACCAGCACGGACAGTGCGATCTCGCTGACGATCACGCCGAGCATGGACAGGACGTGGGCGGCGAAGACGGCACGGAACTCGGGCACGGCGAGGACCCGGCCGTAGCCGGCGGGTCGCTGGAGGGCAGGCGCGGACATGGACGGCAGCGTGCCCGTGCGCCCGCCCACCGCTTAGAGTTTCGGCACCAGCCGAATCTTCACCCCGGAACGGTCCCGCCATGCCCTCCCACCTCCACTTCGACGAGGACGACTACCTCCGGTGCCGGTTCGCCGTGTCGCCGCTGTGGGAGACGCAGGAGGCGGTGCGCACCCTGCGGCGGCCGGACCGGCACGGCTATCACGCGCCCTGGCTGCGGCGGATCAGGGCGGTGGCGGCCGGTCTCGACCTGCGGCCGCTGTGGCTTCTGATGCCCCGGCGCGGCCACTCGCCCGACTGGCTGGTGGCGCCGCCGACCGGCCCGGCCGCCTCCGTCGAGGAGGAGCTGGCGGCCCTGCGGGCGGTGGACCCGGAGACGGCCCGGGCCGACACCGCGCGCTCGCTCGCGGACACGCCGGGCGCGCTGGAGTCGGCGACCGGCCGGGCCTGGCTGGCCGATCCGCCGCGCATGGTCCGGGAGCTGACGGACGCGCTGGAGGAGGCCTGGCGCGTGCTGGTGGCCCCGGACTGGCCCCGGCTGCGCGCCCTGCTGGAGGCGGACATCGCCTTCCACTCCCGGCGGCTCGCGGAGGTCGGCCTGGGCGGACTGCTGCCGGAGATCCACCACAAGTGCGGCTGGCGGTCCGGGACGCTGACCGTGGCCTCGCCCGGCGCGTACGAGCGGCGCCTCGGCGGGCAGGGCCTGGTACTGATGCCGAGTGTCTTCACCTGGCCGGACGTGATCAGCACCTTCGACCCGCCGGCCCGGCCCACGCTGGTCTACCCGGCCCGGGGCATCGGCGGCCTGTGGACCGACCCGGCCGCGGCCACGCCCGACGCCCTGGTACGGCTCCTGGGCCGGGGCCGCGCCACGGTCCTGGCCGCCCTCGCCGACCCGGCCACCACCACCGCCCTCGCCCACCGGCTGCGCCTCGCCCCCTCCTCGGTCTCCGCACACCTGACGGCACTGCGCGACGCCGGCCTGCTGACCGCACGCCGCTACGGCCACCAGGTGCTGTACGAGCGGACCCCGCTGGGCATCGCACTGGCGTCGGGGGCACCGGGCGGCTGACCCGTGCCACGATCCGGCCCACGTGGTCGTGACGGCCTCTACCTACGGCCGACCCGGCGCAGATGGTGCCGGACCGCGCGCTGGGCCACCGGGCCGAGGTCCTCCAAGGCGGCCACCAGCGCGCCGAGTTGCTCCAGGGCGTCCAGGGCCGCGTGGGCGCCGGCCGCGTCGACGCCTTCGTACAGCTCGATGCCGACGAAGGACGCGGCGACCGCGCGGGCGAGCCCGGCCGGGTCGGCGAACTCGCCGAACGGGGTGGCCGCGAGGACGCGGACGAGCACCTCCTCGATCTCGGCGATCCACAGGTCGAGCCCGGCCGCCGTGGCGGGCCCGAGCGCCTCGTGGGTCTGGGCGCCGGCCAGCAGCTGGCCGAGCAGGGCGACATGGCCGCCCGCGCGCGCCTCCTCGTGGATCTGCCGCCCCACGGTGAGGAGTTCGGAGAGCGAGCCGACCGCGGCGAGGCGGGGGCGGAATCGGGCGACGGCCTGCTCGGCGCCGTACCGGCAGGCGGCGGAGAGGAGTTCGTCCACGGATCCGAAGTGGTAGAAGACCAGCGCCTGGTTGACCCCGGCCGCCGCCGCCACGGTTCGGGCCGAGGTCTTGGCGATCCCCTGCTCGGTGAGCGTCCGCAGCGCGCCCTCCAGCAGCTTGTTCTTGGTCTCCAGGGACTTGGCGGTCTCCGGGCTCACGCGCGCGACTCCTCACGGACCGGCCGCAGCCCCGGCCGTACCCCGCGGCCGCCGAGGTCGGTGTACGACGCCTCGAAGGAGCCCTGGTAGCCGAAGAGCGGCCCGAAGTACCGGTTCACGACCCGCACCCGGACCCGGAAGCGGCCGGCGCGGTCGTCGAAGGACTCGCGCACCTCGGCGGTGGCACCGGCGAGTTCGGGGACGCGGACGTCCACCGGGCCCTCCCTGAAGCGGTGTTCGCCGGAGCGGATCAGCAGGGAGCCGTCGGCCTCGGCGTGGAAGTGCAGCTCGCTGGCGAGGTGCTGGTGGGTGCCGAGGTAGTCGAGGATGCGGTCGCCCTTGGGGCTGAGCACCATCTGGGCGTCGAAGCGGCGGGAGCGGCCGGGCAGGTCGAAGGTGCGCACGAAGCTCACCGTCTCACGGCCGTAGGTGTCCGTGTAGGGCACATTCTCGATCTTGAAGGGCACGTTCCGGGCGGCCTGCGGGACCAGGATGTTGCGGGTGGCGCCCAGCGCCAGGAACGGCTTCACGAACGCCGGCCCGTGCCAGATGCGCTCCATCACGCCCCGGCCGGTGCAGGCCTCGCCGCCGGCCAGGCCGACCGAGAAGCGCCGTTGGAGCTGCGGGTGCAGCCGGTCGAAGTCGGGGCCCATCACGGTGCGGAACATCGAGGTCACGACTGCTCCTCCAGAGTGCGCAGGATGCGCGGGGCGGTCACTCGGCTGGGTGGGGTGCGCAGGCAGCGGCGGGCGGCCGGGGTGGTGGCAAGGGGCGACTTGAAGAAGGCCAGGAAGAGGGTGACGACGAGGAGGAGCGGGACCAGGAAGGCGACGGTGGGCGAGAGGGCGCCGAGGACCGGACCCTGACTCAGGGCGGTGCCGCAGCCGGCGATCGTCAGCGCCCGGGCCGCCATCTCGGCCAGCCAGTTCCACCGCGCCCGTTCCGGGGTGATCCCGCGCTCCAGCCACAGCCGGAGCCGGTCGAAGGACCAGGCGGTCGCCCAGCCCATGAGGGGACGGAAGAACAGGCGGTCGGCGAGCGCGCCGACGGCACCCCACCGGGGCCGGTAGTCGTAGCCGGTGAGGAAGCGGACGCCGTCGGCCACCGGGACGTAACGCCAGTAGCCGCTGCCCTCGGCGAGCAGCGAGAGCGGGTGCGGGGAGGCGAAGCGCAGGGCCGAGGTGCGGGTGCCGTCGGGGCGCTCCTTCTCCCCCGCCGAGACGCCGGTGCCGGCGATCGTCAGGAACGGCAGCACGCGCGTGGCGTAACGGAAGCGCTGCGGCTCGCCTGCCGTGCGCGGGAGGTAGGCGATCTCGGTGAACCTCAGGTCCCAGCGCTGGTGCTGCCCGGGGTTCTGGGTGCGTGCCCACAGTTCGTCGAGGTCGGCGCGGATGTGCGCCTCTATGTAGAGCCCCATCGGTGTTGTACCCCCGTCACCTGGACCTTCGAGTCTCTTTTGAGCGATCGCTCAAACTCTCCGGCGATGACGGTACCCGGTTTTGAGCGACCGCTCAATCACCGGGCAGAAGAAAACCCCGACCGCGAGGGGCCGGGGTTTCCTTTGCCGCTGTCGGCTACGGGGCGAGGTACTGCTCGACCGTCTCCACCTTGCTGGTGAGCCCGTCGGTGACGCCGGGCCGGATGTCCGCCTTGAGGACCAGGGAGACGCGCGGGGCACGCTCCTCGACGGCGGCGACAGCGCGTTTGACGACGTCCATGACCTCGTCCCACTCACCCTCGATCGAGGTGAACATGGCGTCGGTGCGGTTGGGCAGCCCGGACTCGCGGACCACCCGGACGGCGTCGGCGACGTACTCCCCGACGTCCTCGCCGACGCCCAGCGGCGTCACGGAGAAAGCGACGATCATGCCTTCACGACCCCTTCCTGGCGGGCGCGGGCGGCGATGACCTCGTCCTCGGCGGCGCGGCGCAGCTTGCGCTCAGCGAAGAAGCCGCCGGTCGGCAGGACCGAGAGGACGAAGTAGAGGAGACCGGTCCCCAGCGACCACTTGGTGCGGTTCCAGGCGTCCGCCCAGAAGATCACGTACAGGATGAACAGGACACCGTGGATCGCCCCCATCACGGGCACCGCGTTGAAGTCCGTGGTCCGCTTGAGCACCGAGCAGACGAGGAGGATCAGGAAGGAAACGGCCTCCGGGGCGGAGACCAGGCGGAGGCGGCGGATGGCGGTGGCGGTCTTGATGTCCACGAGTCACCTTCGGTGGGAGAGACGTCCACTCTTTGTGAACGCGAGCACAAACGTTCAGCCATTGTGGCAAAGGGGCGGTGCGGACCCCGCGCGGGGGTGGCAGGCTGGGCCGGGCGGCGAAGGGGGCGCGGGTATGGGGTTCGTGTTCTTCATGACCCTGCCGGGGCTGGTGGTGCTGCTCACCGTGGTGGCCTTCGTGGACCAGCTGCTGCTGCGGGCCGGGGTGCTGCCGTGGCGGAACGCCGCCCGGCAGGGCCAGATCTCCGCGACCGGCTTCGAGCAGCTGCACGCGGCGCTCTCCCCCGGCAAGCAGCACGAGCTCAAGGAGCGGCAGAGCGCGCTGGTGCTGCGCGACGACGAGGAGGACGGCGCGCCGCCGAGGTCCACGGTCGACCTGACGGCCGGGACGGCCGTGATACGCCTCCCCGGTGAGCGGCGGCACCTCTGACGGCCGCACCCCTAGGGGACGGATCCGGGGTGATGTCCACCTTCGGGACCTGTCGCCGCCGTCTGCCTGCGGCTACCTTCGCAGCGTGGCGATGTTTCGACTCCAGGGCAGCAAGGTGCTCGCCGTCGAGATGACCGGGGACGCCGTGAAGGCGAAGAACGGCTCGATGGTCGCGTACGACGGGCAGATGGCGTTCAAGAAGCTGAGCGGCGGCGGTGAGGGGCTGCGCGGGATGGTGACCCGGCGGCTCACCGGCGAGCAGATGACGGTGATGGAGGTGAAGGGGCACGGGACGTGCTGGTTCGCGGACCGGGCGTCCGAGATCAACCTGGTCGGCCTGCAGGGCGACAAGCTGTACGTCGAGTCCAGCAACCTGCTCGCGACCGACGCGGGCCTGCGCACCGGCACGACGTTCACCGGCCTGCGCGGCGCCTCCCAGGGCAACGGCCTGTTCACCACCACGGTCGAGGGCCACGGCCAGGCGGCGATCATGTCGGACGGCCCGGCGGTGGTGCTCAGGGTCAGCCCGCAGTACCCGCTGACCGTCGACCCGGGTGCCTACATCGCCCACCAGGGCAACCTCCGCCAGTCCTTCCAGTCGGGTGTGACCTTCCGCACGTTCTTCGGGGAGGGCGGCGGGGAGGCCTTCCAGATCCGGTTCGAGGGGGACGGCCTGGTGTACGTACAGCCGAGCGAGCGCAACACGATCGCGGGGGACGTCTGAGATGGCCCTGCGCGAGGTGAACTCGAAGATGGTCGAGGCGACCGTCGTGCCCGGGCAGCGGCTGTTCAGCCAGCGCGGCGCGATGCTCGCCTACAAGGGCGAGGTGTCCTTCACGCCCAACATCCAGGGCGGCCAGGGCGGGCTGATGTCGATGCTCGGCCGCCGGGTGGCCGGCGAGGCGACCCCCCTCATGACCGTCGAGGGCAGCGGCACGGTCTTCTTCGGGCACGGCGGCCACCACGTCCACGTCATCACCCTCACCGGCGACACCCTCTACGTCGAGGCGGACCGGCTGCTCGCCTTCGAGGGCACGCTGCAGCAGGGGACGATGTTCATGGGCTCCCAGGGCGGCGTGATGGGCATGGTGCGCGGCCAGGTCACCGGCCAGGGCCTGTTCACCACCACCCTCAAGGGCCACGGCGCGGTCGCCGTGATGGCCCACGGCGGGGTCTTCGAGATCCCGGTCACTCCGCAGCGCCCGGTCCATGTCGACCCGCAGGCCTACGTCGCCCACCACGGCGACGTGCGCAACAAGCTGTCGTCCGCGCTCGGCTGGCGGGAGATGGTGGGCCGCGGCTCCGGCGAGGCCTTCCAGCTGGAGCTCAGCGGCAACGGCATGGTGTACGTGCAGGCGTCGGAGGAGAAGCTGTGAGCGCATACGGAGCGGCCGGACCGGTCGTGTACGACCCCATGACCCTCCCCGTCGACGACAACGTCAACAAGTACACCTTCTGCGTGGAGCTCAAGAGCGGCCAGTGGTTCCTGCAGAAGGGGAAGATGATCGCCTACTACGGCTCGATCGACTTCAACGGCATCGGGCACGGCCGTTTGGACCGACTTGTCCGCACGTCTTTTCATTCGCCTCTGCACGCGAGCGACTGGGTGGTGGCGGAGGGCTCGGGCAAGATGCTCCTCGCCGACCGGGCGTTCGATGTGAACTCGTACGACCTGGACGACGGCAACCTGACCATTCGCTCCGGCAACCTGCTCGCTTTTCAGCCAAGTCTCGCGCTGAAGCAATCAATCGTTCCCGGTTTTCTGACCCTTATCGGAACCGGAAAGTTTGTGGCCGCGTCCAACGGTCCGGTGGTGTTCATGGAGCCCCCCATCCGGGTGGACCCGCAGGCACTGGTGGGCTGGGCCGACTGCCCCTCCCCGTGCCATCACTACGACCATGGGTACATGACCGGCGTGATGGGCGGTCTACGTGCGCTGACAGGCCTCGGCGGGGCCTCCGGAGAGGAGCATCAGTTCGAGTTCGTAGGGGCCGGTACGGTCCTGCTCCAGTCCACCGAGACCCTGATGGCCGAGCAGGCCGCGGGAGCGGTTCCGCACGAGCCCGGGGTGCCCGGCGGAGGCGCCCCCTCCACAGGTCATCCACAGCAACCGGGGGCACCGCGCCTTCCCGGACAGCTGGGGGACCTCCAGCGTCGCTTCGGGCTGTGAGCGGTAGTCTGCGGAGTGTGACATCGAACGCGTGCGCACAGTCACACCACCCTCACTAGTTCGCCTTTCAACATTTTAGGTAGACTTCATTCATGGAGACCGAGACGGCCACGCGCTGGCTGACCGATGCGGAGCAGTGCGCCTGGCGCACCCACCTGGAGGTCAACAGGCTGTTGACGTACCAGCTCGAAAAGGACCTGCAGCCGTTCGGCCTGACAATGAACGACTACGAGATCCTGGTGAACCTGTCCGAGTCGGAGGACTACCGGATGCGGATGAGCGACCTCGCCTCCGCCACCCTCCAGTCCAAGAGCCGGCTGTCCCACCAGATCACCCGCATGGAGAACGCGAACCTGGTCCGCCGCGAGAACTGCGAGTCCGACCGCCGCGGGCTGTTCGCCGTCCTCACCGAGCACGGCATGGAGACGATGAAGAAGGTGGCGCCACATCATGTCGCCTCCGTGCGACGGCACTTCATCGACCTGCTGTCGCCGGAGGCACTCATAGAGCTGGACAAGGGCCTGAAGCCGATCGCGGAGCACCTGCGGGGGCAGCGCGGGCGCCCGTGACGAGGAACGGCATCTGAAGACGGCGGACGAGGGTTCAGGTCTCGTCCGCCGTTCGCCGTAGCGTCCCCGTCAGGGGCGCGGGGCCCCAGCCGATATGCGGCTACGCCGCGCGGGCGCGACCAGCCCCACCCGCCCGCGGCCGACCGACAACCCGCACCGCCACGGCGGAGACCAGAGCGACACTTCCCGCCAGTGCGAAGCACATCCCCACCGGCAACCGTCCGACCAGCAGACCGGCCACCACGGAGCCTCCCGAGCTGCCGGCGTTGACCGCCGCGTTCACCCACGCCCCGGCCCGCGTCCGCTCCCCCTCCGCCGCCGTCTCGTCGGCCAGCAGATACGCCGTCGTCAGAGTCGGTGCCACGAACAGCCCCGTCGCCGCCATGGCCACCGCCAGCGTCCAGACACCGGGCACCAGGCCCGCCGCGGCCAGCACCGCGCCCAGCCCCACCGTCAGCCACGCCAGCCGCTCCCCGGCCGGACGGCGCCACTCCACCGCCCCGTTCAGCAGACCGCCCACCGCACTGCCCGCGGAGAGCGCGGCCAGCACCCAGGGGACCGCCGCCTCGCCGTACGACCGTCGCTCGGCGAACGCCATCACCAGCAGGTCTGCCGCGCTCAGCGCGAGGCCGAGGCCGACGGCCGCGATCACCGGGGCCGCCGGGAAACGGCCGGGCCGCCGGCCCGGCTCCCGCTTCGGCGGCACCACACCCCGCACCGCGGGCGACGCCACGAACGCCCATGTGCCGCCCAGCATCAGCACCGCGCTCAGCAGCACCCCCACCGGCGGCGGGCCGAAGCGAAGCAGCAGGCCCACCAGCACAGGACCCGACACGAACAGCAGTTCCTCGGCGACCCCGTCCAGGCTGTACGCCCGCCGCAGCAGCGCCGGGTCGTCGGCCAGGCGGCCCCACACCGCCCGCATGGTGGGGCCCAGCGGCGGGGCGCAGCAGCCCGTGAGCGCGGCCGCCGCGGCCAGCGCCGCCGCAGGAGCGCCGGGGCGCCAGGCCAAGACGGCCAGGGCGCAGAGCAGGACGCTGTAGACCGCCGCCATCGGTGGCAGGGCGCGCCGCGGACCGAAGCGGTCCACCAGGGTCGCCCGGACCGGCAGCAGGACGACCGTCGCGCCACCGAACAGGGCCATCACCACCCCGGACACGGCGTACGAGCCGGTCGCCCGGGTGACCGACAGCAGGACGGACAGCGAGACCGTGCCGTAGGAGAGACGGGCCGCCAGGGCGGCGAAGAAGGTGCGGCGGGCCTGCGGGAGGCCCAGGACGGCGGCGTACGACGGCCGCCGGGCATGCGAAGGGCGCGATGAAGTCAACGCGGACATGAGTGAGTTCCTCGGGCAGAGGCGGAAGAGGGGGACACCTGAGCGCGCCACGGCACGGGGTGTTCACGTGCCGGTGACGGCGCCGGGTGCGCTCTTACGCCAAGGAGAGGAACATGCCGGTCAAGATAGCAGCGCGGGGCCCCAGCCGATATGCGGCTACGCCGCGTGGGCGCGATCAGCCCCCACCGGCCCGCAGCCCGGCGACGGCCCACGCGCCCAGGGCGGCTAGCCCTCCGTCAGGCCCGCCACCAGTTCGTCCGCCGCCCGGTACGGGTCCAGTTCGCCGGCCACGATGCGGTCCGCGAGGGCGTCGATGTGGCGGTCGCCGTGGAGGTCGCCGATGCGTGCGCGCAGGGCCGTCACCGCGATGGTCTCGACCTCGCGGGCGGCGCGGGCCAGGCGGCGTTCCACCAGGACGCCCCGCTCCTCCATCCACGCACGGTGTTTCTCCAGGGCTTCCACCAGCTCGTCGATGCCCTCCGCCCGCGCGGCGACCGTCTTGACGATCGGGGGCCGCCAGTCGCCCGGGCCGCGGGACTCGCCGAGGCCCAGCATGTGGTTCAGTTCGCGGGCCGTGGCGTCCGCACCGTCCCGGTCGGCCTTGTTGACGACGTACACGTCGCCGATTTCGAGGATGCCGGCCTTCGCCGCCTGGATGCCGTCGCCCATGCCGGGGGCGAGGAGCACCACACTCGTGTCCGCCTGGGAGGCGATCTCGACCTCCGACTGGCCGACGCCGACCGTCTCCACCAGGATCACCTCGCAGCCCGCCGCGTCCAGGACACGGATGGCCTGGGGCGCGGCCCAGGCGAGGCCGCCCAGGTGGCCCCGCGTCGCCATCGAGCGGATGTAGACGCCGGAGTCGGACGCGTGGTCGGACATGCGGACGCGGTCGCCGAGCAGGGCGCCCCCGGAGAAGGGGGACGACGGGTCGACGGCCAGCACGCCGACCCGTTTGCCCTGTTTGCGATAGGCGGTCACGAGCGCCGACGTCGATGTCGACTTGCCGACTCCCGGAGAGCCGGTCAGGCCCACGACGTAGGCGTTGCCCGTCAGCGGCGCGAGTGCCGCCATGACCTCCCTGAGCTGCGGGGACGCCCCCTCCACCAGGGAGATCAGACGGGCCACCGCACGCGGTCGGCCCTCCCTGGCCTGGGCCACCAGTGAGGAGACGTCCTGCATCACAGCTCCGTTCGCTCCGTTCGCTGTCGTTCGCTTGCGTTCGCTCAGCGAAACGTACTCAGGCCTTCGGTACCCGCACGATCAGCGCGTCACCCTGGCCGCCGCCACCGCACAGCGCGGCCGCGCCGACCCCGCCGCCCCGGCGCTTGAGCTCCAGGGCCAGGTGCAGGACGAGCCGGGCGCCGGACATGCCGATGGGGTGCCCCAGGGCGATGGCTCCGCCGTTCACGTTCACCTTTTCGGTGGACACGCCGAGGTCCTTCATTGACTGCACGGCGACCGCGGCGAAGGCCTCGTTGATCTCGATGAGGTCGAGGTCGCCGGCCTCCAGGCCCTCCTTCTTCAGGGCGTGGTTGATGGCGTTGGACGGCTGGGACTGCAGGGAGTTGTCCGGTCCTGCCACGTTGCCGTGGGCGCCGATCTCGGCGAGCCACGTCAGGCCCAGTTCCTCGGCCTTGGCCTTGCTCATCACGACCACGGCGGCCGCGCCGTCCGAGATCTGCGAGGAGGTGCCGGCCGTGATCGTGCCGTCGCGGGTGAACGCGGGCCGCAGCTTGCCCAGCGACTCCGCCGTGGTGTCGCCGCGGATGCCCTCGTCCTTGCTGAAGACGACGGGCTCGCCCTTGCGCTGCGGGATCTCGACCGGGGTGATCTCGGCCTCGAAGATCCCGTTCTTCTGCGCGGCCGCGGCCCGCTGGTGGGACAGGGCGGCGATCTCGTCCTGCTCAGGGCGCAGGATGCCGAGGCGGGTGTTGTGCTTCTCGGTCGACTCGCCCATCGGGATGTTCTCCCAGGCGTCGGTCAGGCCGTCGTAGGCCATCGCGTCGAGCATCTCGATCGAGCCGTACTTGAAGCCCTCGCGGGACTTCGGGAGCAGGTGCGGGGCGTTGGTCATGGACTCCTGGCCGCCCGCGACCACGATGTCGAACTCGCCCGCGCGGATCAGCTGGTCGGCCAGCGCGATGGCGTCGAGGCCGGAGAGGCACACCTTGTTGATCGTGAGCGCCGGGACGCTCATCGGGATGCCGGCCTTCACGGCGGCCTGGCGGGCGGGGATCTGGCCGGCGCCGGCCTGGAGCACCTGCCCCATGATCACGTACTGCACCTGGTCGCCACCGATCCCCGCACGGTCGAGGGCGGCTTTGATCGCGAAGCCGCCGAGGTCGGCCCCGGAGAAGGACTTCAGCGAGCCCAGCAGTCGTCCCATGGGCGTACGCGCGCCCGCGACGATCACCGAGGTGGTTCCAGAGGTTCCAGAAGTCATGAGCTGCGAATCCCCTTACCGGCTGCACTGCCGAGGAGTGAACGAGGGTTTACTTCGAATGTATTGCGTGGCACTCCGTGCCGTCATCGGGCCGTCAGTGTGATCGCTGGCACGTTGCGTAACCATCGATGTGGCGCTGCACTGAATCCATGCTGACGCGAATCGACCACATCGGGATCGCCTGCCACGACCTCGACGCGACCGTCGAGTTCTACAAGGCGACGTACGGCTTCGAGGTGTTCCACACCGAGGTCAACGAGGAACAGGGCGTGCGCGAGGCCATGCTCAAGATCAACGAGACGTCCGACGGCGGCGCCTCCTACCTGCAGCTTCTCGAGCCGACCCGGGAGGACTCGGCGGTCGGCAAGTGGCTCGCGAAGAACGGCGAGGGGGTCCACCACATCGCCTTCGGTACGGCGGATGTGGACGGGGACGCGGCGGACATCCGGTCCAAGGGCGTACGCGTTCTGTACGACGAGCCACGGATCGGCTCCATGGGGTCGCGGATCACCTTCCTGCACCCGAAGGATTGCCACGGCGTACTGACAGAACTGGTCACTTCGGCGGCTGTTGAGTCACCTGAGCACTGACCCTCGTACATATGGGCCGGTAGGGTTGGGGGCGGTCGTCCCTTCGCACGTTCGCAGGGCCGGGGCGGCCGCATGCCGGGGTCCGGGTTTCGGGGGACGAGCGTCGGGGCAGCAGCCCGTGCTCCGCCGTTGATCTGACACCATTCCCCGGGGGCCCCGTTCGGCGGATGGACGGAGCTCGTTCGGAAAAGGTTGCGACCAGGGGACGGATGGGACCGCGCAGTGCGGGGCTACGAGAGCCAGGAGCGAGAGCCGGCGGCTGACGTCGACCACCTCACTCGTTTCGAAGCCGAGATGAAACGGCTGAAGACCGAGCGGGAAAAGGCGATCCAGCATGCCGAGGACCTCGGCTACCAGGTCGAGGTGCTGCGCGCCAAGTTGCACGAGGCGCGCCGCACCATCATGTCCCGGCCCGCGTTCGACGGCGGTGACATCGGCTATCACACCGAGCAGCTGCTGCGTAACGCCCAGATGCAGGCCGACCAGATCCGCCAGGAGGCGGAGCGGGTGGCCGCGGAGGCCCGGGCGCAGACCCAGCGGATCCTCCAGGAGCACGCCGAGCAGGCCTCACGGCTCCAGGCCGAGCTGCACCAGGAGGCGGTGACCCGCCGCCAGCAGCTGGACCAGGAGCTGGCCGAGCGCCGGCAGACCGTCGAGTCGCACGTCAACGAGAACGTGTCGTGGGCCGAGCAGCTGCGGGCGCGCACCGAGTCGCAGGCCCGGCGGCTGCTCGACGAGTCGCGGGCCGAGGCCGAGCAGGCCATGACCGCCGCCCGTGCCGAGGCCCAGCGGCTGACCGACGAGGCCCGGCAGCGGCTGACCAATGACACCGAGGCGGCCCGCGGCGAGGCCGAGCAGATCCTGCTGCGCGCCCGCCGGGACGCCGAGCGGCTGCTGAACGCCGCGTCCACGCAGGCCCAGGAGGCCACCGACCACGCGGAGCAGCTGCGCAGCTCCACCGCGACGGAGTCGGACACGGCCCGTCGGCAGGCCGGCGAGCTGAGCCGGGCCGCCGAGGAGCGGATGGCGGAGGCCGAGGAGGCGCTGCGCAAGGCGCAGTCCGAGGCCGAGAAGCTGGTCACCGAGGCCGAGGCGAGCGCCACGAAGGCGCTCTCCAGCGCCGAGGCCACCAACCAGCAGCGCACCCAGACGGCCAAGGAGCAGGTCGCCCGGCTGGTCAGCGAGGCCACCAAGGAGGCGGAGGCCACCAAGGCGAGCGCCGAGCAGGTCGTCGCGGACGCCAAGGCCGAGGCCGAGAAGATCACCGCGGAGGCCTCCGAGAAGGCCCGCAGCCTCACCGCCGAGGAGAGCGCCTCCCAGCTGGCGAAGGCCGCCAAGACCGCCGAGGACGTCCTGAACAGGGCCTCCGAGGAGGCCAGGCAGACCACCAAGGGCGCGGTCGAGGAGGCCGAGCGGATCCGCACCGAGGCGGAGACCGAGGCGGACCGGCTGCGCGCCGAGGCGCACGACATCGCCGAGCAGCTGAAGGGCACGGCGAAGGACGACACCAAGGAGTACCGCGCCAAGACGGTCGAGCTGCAGGAGGAGGCCCGCCGGCTGCGCGGCGAGGCCGAGCAGCTGCGGTCCGACGCGGTCGCCGAGGGCGAGTCGATCCGCGCCGAGGCCCGGCGCGAGGCCGTGCAGCAGATCGAGGAGGCGGCCAAGTCCGCCGAGGAGCTGCTCGCCAAGGCCAAGGCCGACGCCGACGAGCTGCGGCAGACCGCGACCACGGACAGCGAGAAGGTCCGCACCGAGGCCATCGAGCGCGCGACCACGCTGCGCCGGCAGGCCGAGGAGACCCTGGAGCGCACCCGCCAGGAGGCCGAACGGCTCCGCGCGGAGGCCCAGGAGCAGTCCGAGACGATGCAGGCCGGCGCCGAGCGGGCCGCGGCCGAGCTGCGCGCGGAGACCGAGCGGGGCGTCGAGGCCCGGCGCGCGGAGGCCGCCGGGGAGCTGACCCGCCTGCACACCGAGGCCGAGGACCGGCTCACGGGCGCCGACCAGGCGCTGACCGAGGCGCGCGAGGAGTCCGGCCGGATCCGCCGGGAGGCCGCCGAGGAGACCGAGCGGCTGCGCGGCGAGGCCGCCGAGCGGATCCGTACGCTCCAGCAGCAGGCCGAGACCGAGGCCGAGCGGCTGCGCGACGAGGCCGCCGCCGACGCGTCGGCATCTCGCGCGGAGGGCGAGACCATCGCCGTACGGCTGCGGTCCGAGGCCGCGGCCGAGGCGGAGCGCCTCAAGCAGGAGGCCCAGGACACCGCCGACCGGGTCCGTGCCGAGGCGCAGGCGGCCGCGGAGCGGCTGTCCACCGAGGCGTCCGAGACGCTGGCCGCCGCCCAGGAGGAGGCCGCCCGGCGGCGCCGGGAGGCCGAGGAGCTGCTCGGTTCCGCCCGCCAGGAGGCCGACCAGGAGCGTGAGCGGGCCCGCGAGCAGAGCGAGGACCTGCTGGCCCAGGCGCGCAACCGCGTCGAGGAGGCGCAGGCCGAGGCCGTACGGCTGGTCGAGGAGGCGGACCGGCGGGCCACCGAGATGGTGTCGGCCGCCGAACTCCACGCCCAGCAGGTGCGGGACTCGGTCTCCGGGCTGCACGAGCAGGCGCAGGAGGAGATCACCGGGCTGCGCTCGGCCGCCGAGCACGCCGCGGACCGCACCCGGCGGGAGGCCGAGGAGGAGTCCGACCGGGTCCGCGCCGACGCCTACGCCGAGCGGGAGCGGGCCAGCGAGGACGCGACCCGGATCCGGCGCGAGGCGGCCGAGTCGTCCGAGGCGGCGAAGGCGCTCGCCGAGCGGACCGTCGCCGACGCGATGACCGAGTCGGAGCGGCTGCGGTCCGAGGCGGCGGCGCACGCCCAGCAGGTGCGCACCGAGGCTTCCGACACGATCGCCCAGGCGGACCAGGACGCCACGCGCACGCGTGCCGAGGCGCGTGAGGACGCCAACCGGATGCGTTCGGACGCGGCGACCCAGGCCGACACCCTCATCACCGAGGCGCGCAACGAGGCCGAGCTCCTCCAGAACGAGACCATCACCGAGGCCGACCGGGTCCGCGCCGACGCCATCGCCAAGGCGGAGAAGCTGATCTCGGACGCCACCGGCGACGCGGAGCGGCTGCGGGCCGAGGCCGCCGAGACGGTCGGCTCCGCCCAGCTGCACGCCGACCGGACCCGGGCCGACGCCGAGCGGCTCAAGGCGGACGCGGAGGCCGAGGCCGAGCGCATGCTGAACGCCGCCCGCGAGGAGGCGGACCGCACCCTCGACGAGGCCCGCAAGGACGCCAACAGGCGCCGTCAGGACGTGGCCGAGCAGGTCGACACGCTCATCAACGAGACGACCGCCGAGGCCGACAAGCTGCTCACCGAGGCGCAGCAGCAGGCGATGAAGACCACCGCGGACGCCGAGTCGCAGGCCGACACCATGGTGGGCGCGGCCCGCAAGGAGGCCGACCGGCTGGTGTCCGAGGCCACGGTCGAGGGCAACACCCGGGTGGAGAAGTCCCGTACGGACGCGGACGAGCTGCTCGTCGGCGCCCGCCGGGACGCCACCGCCATAAGGGAGCGGGCGGAGGAGCTGCGCGAGCGCATCACCGCCGAGATCGAGGGGCTGCACGAGCGGGCCCGCCGCGAGGCCGCCGAGACCATGAAGTCCACCGGCGACCGCTGCGACGCGCTGATCAATGCCGCCGAGGAGCAGCTCGCCAAGGCCCAGGCCAAGGCCAAGGACCTGGTCTCGGAGGCGAACTCCGAGGCGGGCAAGGTCCGGATCGCCGCCGTCAAGAAGGCCGAGGGGCTGCTCAAGGAGGCCGAGCAGAAGAAGGCCACGCTGGTCCGGGAGGCCGAGGAGCTCAAGGCCGAGGCGATCCGCGAGGCGCGCCGCACGGTCGAGGAGGGAAAGCGCGAACTGGAGATCCTGGAGCGTCGGCGGGAGAACATCAACGGCGAGATCTCCCGTGTCCAGGACGTCCTGGAAGCGTTGGAATCCTTCGAGACTCCGTCGGCCGGCAAGGACGGCGGGGTCAAGGCGGGCAGTACGGTGGGTGCACCTCGATCGGGTGGCAAGTCCTCAGAAGGCTAGAGACCGGGGTCGGTTCTGTAGTGTTCTGGGGCTTTTGATTAAATCTGCGGCAGAGGCTTTGGCAAGCGATCTCACAGCTAGCCACTCAAAAGGGGTGTCATTCTCCAGATCAAACACGTATCCGCTCGATGACACACCGCTTCGGCCCCTAGGATTCCCCCTATCACCTCACCGGTCTCTTTCGACAGGAACCCCATGAGCGACACTTCCCCCTACGGCTTCGAGCTAGTGCGGCGTGGGTACGACCGCGCTCAGGTGGACGAACGGATCTCCAAGCTCGTCTCCGACCGTGACAGCGCTCTCGCCCGCATCACCGCTCTGGAAAAGCGCATCGAGGAGCTCCACCTCGAGACGCAGAACGCCCAGGCTCAGGTGACCGACGCGGAGCCGTCGTACGCCGGCCTCGGCGCGCGTGTCGAGAAGATCCTCCGCCTCGCGGAGGAGGAGGCGAAGGACCTGCGCGAGGAGGCCCGCCGGGCCGCCGAGCAGCACCGCGAGCTCGCCGAGTCGGCGGCCCAGCAGGTGCGCAACGACGCAGAATCGTTCGCTGCGGAGCGCAAGTCCAAGGCCGAGGACGAGGGCGTCCGGATCGTCGAGAAGGCCAAGAGTGACGCCTCGCAGCTGCGCTCCGAGGCCCAGAAGGACGCGCAGTCCAAGCGCGAGGAGGCGGACGCCCTCTTCGAGGAGACCCGGGCGAAGGCCGCGCAGGCCGCCGCCGACTTCGAGACGAACCTCGCCAAGCGCCGCGAGCAGTCCGAGCGTGACCTGGCGTCCCGCCAGCAGAAGGCCGAGAAGCGCCTCGCGGAGATCGAGCACCGCGCGGAGCAGCTGCGGCTGGAGGCCGAGAAGCTACGCACCGACGCCGAGCGCCGTGCCCGCCAGACCGTCGAGACGGCTCAGCGCCAGGCCGAGGACATCGTTGCGGACGCGAACGCCAAGGCCGACCGGATCCGCTCGGAATCCGAGCGTGAGCTCGCCGCGCTGACGAACCGCCGCGACAGCATCAACGCCCAGCTGACCAACGTCCGCGAGATGCTGGCGACGCTGACGGGTGCCGCGGTGGCCGCCGCCAGCTCCCCGGCGGAGGACGAGCCGATCTCCCGCGGGGTCCCGGCTCAGCAGGCCCGGTAAGCGTTAGCGACATCAAAGGCCCGCATTCCCTTCGGGGGGTGCGGGCCTTCGTCGTACGGGTGCGGGCCCGGTGGGGGCGCACCCGGCCGCCGCGGTCAAGTGGCAGCCCCCGAACCCCGGTCTTAGCGTGGCCGCATGATCGAGCTGGCGGGCCTGACCAAGCGCTACGGCGACAAGACGGCGGTCGACGACCTCACGTTCACCGTCAGACCCGGCATCGTGACCGGGTTCCTCGGGCCCAACGGTGCCGGGAAGTCCACCACGATGCGGATGATCCTCGGGCTCGACCACCCGACGGCCGGCCGGGTGCGGATCGACGGCAAGCGGTACGAGCAGCTCAAGGACCCGCTGACGTACATCGGGGCGCTGCTCGACGCGAAGGCCGTGCACGGCGGGCGCAGCGCCTTCAACCACCTGCTCTGCCTCGCGCAGAGCAACGGGATCCCGCGGGCGCGGGTGGCCGAGGTGCTCGACACCGTCGGGCTGACGGCGGTGGCGCGGAAGAAGGCCAAGGGGTTCTCGCTCGGCATGGGGCAGCGGCTCGGGATCGCGGGGGCGCTGCTCGGCGATCCGCGGATCCTGATGTTCGACGAACCGGTCAACGGTCTCGACCCCGAGGGCATCCACTGGATCCGGAACCTGATGAAGACCCTGGCCGCCCAGGGCCGGACCGTGTTCGTCTCCTCGCACCTGATGAGCGAGATGGCGCTGACCGCCCAGCACCTGGTCGTCATCGGGCAGGGCCGGCTGCTCGCCGACACCTCCATGGCGGACTTCATCCGGATGAACTCACGGTCGTACGTCCGGGTCCGCTCCCCGCAGCGCGAGCGGCTGCTCGACGTGCTGCACGGGGCCGGGATCACCGTCGTCGAGACCGGGACCGGAGCCCTGGAGGTGGAGGGCGGGAAGGCCGAACCGATCGGGGAGCTGGCCGCGCAGAACGGGATCGTGCTGCACGAGCTGAGCATCCAGCAGGCCTCCCTTGAGGAGGCGTTCATGCAACTGACGGCGGAGTCCGTGGAGTACCACGCGCACGCCGACTCGCCCCCGGTGCCACAGGCCTGGGGCACCGACTGGGACAAGGGAGCGTGACATGGCCGTCGTCACCCACGTCGTGCGGTCCGAGTGGACCAAGATCCGGTCCGTCGCCTCGACGGTGTGGACGCTGTCCCTGGCCGTGGTGGTCACCGTGGCGCTCGGGATGCTGCTCTCCGCGCTCGCGAACAGCCAGTTCTCCAACATGCCCGCCCGTGAACGGCTCTCCTTCGACCCGACGAACATCAGCTTCGCCGGGATGACCCTCGGGCAGCTGGCGATGATCGTGTTCGGGGTGCTGGTCGTCTCCAACGAGTACAGCACCGGGATGATCAGGGTCTCGCTGGCCGCAGTGCCGCAGCGGGCCACCTTCCTGTTCAGCAAGATCGCGGTGGCCGCCGGCCTCGTGCTGGTGGTCGGCATGGTGACCAGCTTCGCCGCCTTCTTCCTCGGGCAGGCCATGCTCGGCTCCCACCGGGCCCACCTCGGCGACCCCGGGGTGCTGCGCGCGGTCGTCGGCGGCGGGCTCTACATGACGCTCATCGCGATGTTCTCCATGGGCGTGGCCGCGATGCTGCGCTCGCCGATGCTGTCGCTGGGCATCCTGATGCCGTTCTTCTTCCTGATCTCCAACATCCTCGGCAACGTCGACGCGACCAAGAAGATCGGCCGGTTCCTGCCGGACCAGGCGGGCAGCCACATCATGCAGGTGGTGCCGAGAGCCGGCGACGACGTCCCCTACGGGCCCTGGGGCGGGCTCGGGATCATGGGGCTGTGGGTGATCGCGGCGCTGGCCGGCGGGTACGTCCTGCTGAAGCGGCGCGACGCCCAGTAACCGGGTCCGTGACCGGGTCCGTCGCCGGGTCCGTCGCCGGAAGTCTTTGCATGCTCTTGGGCGGAACCGTCAGCTCCCCGATATCCTCCTAACCCTTACGGGGGGCGTCTGCCCCATGTCCTGATCCTTTCGATGGGTGCGGAGCATGATCGAGGCTGTAGGCCTGACCAAGCGCTACGGCGACAAGACCGCCGTGTACAACCTTTCCTTCCAGGTACGACCCGGGGCCGTCACCGGCTTCCTCGGGCCGAACGGTTCGGGCAAGTCGACGACCATGCGGATGATCCTGGGTCTGGACAACCCGACCGCCGGTTCGGTGACGATCGGCGGCTTCCCGTACCGCAAGCTGCCGAACGCCGCCCGCCAGGTCGGCGCCCTGCTCGACGCCAAGGCGGTGCACGGCGGCCGGTCCGCCCGCAACCACCTGCTCTCGCTGGCCCAGCTGTCCGCCATCCCGGCCCGCCGGGTCGACGAGGTGCTCGGGGTGGTGGGCCTCCAGGATGTGGCCGGAAAGCGCTCCAAGGGCTTCTCGCTCGGCATGGGCCAGCGCCTCGGCATCGCCGCCGCGCTGCTCGGCGACCCCCAGGTGCTGCTCTTCGACGAGCCGGTCAACGGCCTCGACCCCGAGGGCATCCTCTGGGTGCGCAACCTGATGAAGTCCCTCGCCGCCGAGGGCCGGACGGTGTTCGTCTCCTCCCACCTGATGAGCGAGATGGCGCTGACCGCCGACCACCTCATCGTCATCGGCCGGGGCCAGCTGCTCGCCGACATGAGCGTGACCGACTTCATTTCGGCCAACTCCGCCGACTTCGCGCGGGTCCGCACCCCGGACACCGAGCCGCAGCTGCGCGAGAAGCTCAGCTCGGCGCTGACCGAGGCCGGCGGCCATGTCCTGCCGGAGCAGGACGGGGCGCTCCGGGTGACCGGGCTGCCGCTGCCCCGGATCAGCGACCTCGCGCACGAGGCGGACGTACGGCTGTGGGAGCTGTCCCCGCACCAGGCGTCGCTGGAGGAGGCGTACATGCGGATGACGCAGGGCGCCGTCGACTACCGGTCCTCGATCGACCAGAAGGCCGGCCTCCAGCAGCCCCTGCCGCCGGGTGCCCAGCCGCCGATGCCGGTGCCCGGACAGGGCCAGCCGGGCTGGTACGCCCCGCCGCCGCCCCAGCAGGGCGGCCGGCCGTTCGCGGGGCCGTACGGCGCGCCGGGGGCGCCCGCCGCGCCCGAGAGCGGGTACGGCGCCCCGCAGAGCCCCTACGGGCCTCCTCAGGCCGCTCCGAACCCCTACGCCGCGCCGACGCCGGCTCCCGCCCCGGCGCCCGCGGCCGGACCGGCGCAGCCGGCCCCCGCCGCCGCGCCTGCCCCCGCTCCCGCCGACCTGACCAAGCCCGAGGACGCCCGATGAGCACCCACCAGCCTCCGCTGCCGCAGGCCGCCCCGTCCGCGCCCGACTGGCAGGCGGCGCCCGGCGGTTCGTACCCCGGCTACGTGTCGCCGATCCCGGTGGTGCGCACCCACCTCAGGCACGCGATCGCCTCCGAGTGGACGAAGATCAGGTCGGTGCGTTCGACGATCTGGACGCTCGGCGTCTTCGTTCTCCTGGTGATCGGCATCGGCCTCCTTGCCGGCGCGGTGGTCAGCAACTCCTCGTCCTCGTCCGACGACCTGTCCGGCAGCAACGCGCTCTCGCTCGGCTTCTTCGGACTGCTGCTCGGCAGCATGTGCATCATCACGCTCGGCGTGCTGACGACCGCCTCGGAGTACGGCACGGGCATGATCCGTACGACGATGGTGGCCTGCCCCTCCCGCGCGCGCGTGCTCGCGGCGAAGGCGATCGTCTTCTTCGCGGTCGCATTCGTGATCACCCTCGCGGCCAGCGCGTTCGTGGCCATGACGCAGGTGTCGATGCTGAGCGACATGGCCCGGACGCCGACCGGCGGGGAATGGCTGAAGGGCACCGTCGGCGTCAGCCTCTACATCGCGCTGCTCGGACTGCTCTCGCTGATCATCGGTTCGATCATCCGGCACTCGGCGGGCGCCATCACCATCATGATCGGCGCGGTGCTCGCCCCGCTGGTGATCGCACTGTTCATGTTCTCCCAGTCCCTGGAGAAGGTGCGCACGGCCCTGTTCGAGTACTCGATCCCGAACCAGCTGAGCGTCTTCTACTCCAACTCCCTCAGCGATTCCGGCCCTTCGGGCTGGGACCCGCTGTGGATCATCCTCGGCGTGACGGCCGTCGCGTTCGCGGGCGCGTACGCGCTGCTCGAGAAGCGGGACGTGTAGGACTTAAAGAGGCCTGTACGGCGCTCAGAACTTCGGCGCGTTCCTGGACCGCTGCACCCGCGTGGTGCGGCGGTCCTTCGCGTTCCAGCACGCCTTGTGCCAGTGCCGGCGCTCGTCCACGCCCGAGTGCTCCGGCCAGGCCACCACGTGCGGGACGCCGGAGGCGATCACCTGGTCGCAGCCCGGGCAGCGGTACGTCTTGCCGATCGCGCTGGCGCCGGCCACGTGCCGGACGCTCCACTCCTCGCCCTGCCAGCTCTCGGTGGACTGCCAGCCGCCGTAGCGGTCCGCGCGGTCGTCCTCGGCGCTCCGGCCGGACGAGGCCGCTCCGTTCGGGCCCTTGGGTCGGTTGCGACGCGGGGACACGGGACACCTCTCGGGGCTATACAGGAAGCATGGGCTGTGTCCAGCCTACGACGCGCGCACGGGGGTACGCGTAGGGCACCAACCCACACAAGTCCCCCTCCCAGGCGACCCATTCTCCAGACAATCCGCAAATCCCTCCGCCAGGCCGTGTCCTCGGCACGTGTCGGACGGTTATGCCCGGTGGGGGAGCTCCGGGTCGGAGCCAGGAAAGCAGGAAGAAACGATGCGCGTAGGTAGTTTTGTGCTGGCCGCCCAGTTCCCGGGCCAGGGCCAGGGGGAGGCCCTGCACCGGGCGGTGCGCACGGCGGAGGTGGCCGAGGAGTCCGGTCTGGACGCGGTCTGGCTGGCCGAGCACCACTTCGTGCCGTACGGCACCTGCCCGTCGGCGGTCACGCTGGCGGCTTTGCTGCTGGGCCGTACCCGGCGGCTGCGGGTCGGCACGGCGGTGAGCGTGCTGCCCACCGTCCACCCGGTCGCCCTCGGCGAGCAGGCCGCGCTGCTGCACATGACGAGCGGCGGCCGCTTCACGCTGGGCGTGGGGCGGGGCGGTCCGTGGGTGGATCTGGAGGTCTTCGGATCCGGCCTGGAGGCGTACGAACAGGGCTTCCCCGAATCACTCGATCTACTGATGCGCTGGCTGCGCGAACCGACCGTGTCAGCCTCCGGACCGCGCTTCTCGTTCCGTGAAGTCCCCGTCGTACCGCGCCCGTCGGAGGCGCTGACGGACGCACCGGGACCGGAGGTGGTGGTCGCCTGCACCTCCGCGGCGAGCATCCGGCTGGCCGCCGAGCGGGGGCTGCCGATGCTGCTCGGGATGCACGTCGGCGACGAGGAGAAGGCCGAGATGGTCGCGCTGTGGCGGGAGCACGCGCGGGCGGCCGGGCGGTCCGGCGACGAGATCGCCGGGGCGGCCCATGTCTCGGCCGGCGTCTGCCAGATCGCGGACAGCCGCACCGACGCCGCGGAGACCCTGACGAAGGCGATGCCGGGCTGGCTGAAACAGGGCCTGGAGGCGCATGTGACGGTGGACGGCCGGTTCCGATCGATGCGGGATCCGCTCGCGTACACCGAACTGCTCTGCGGACTCCACCCGGTGGGTACCCCGCGGCTGTGCGCCGACCGGCTGGCCGCGACCTCCGAGCGGACCGGCATCTCCCGTTTCGCCCTGCTGACCGAGGGCTCGGGGGATCTGGCGGCCACGGAGGAGAACGTACGACGGCTGGGTGCCGAGGTACTGCCGCACCTCCGGTGACCTCACCGCCGCGGGGAGCTTGCCGCCCCAGTGACTGATGCACCTCCCGCGTGTGGAGCGGCAAGCAAGCGGCTCACTGCGTCAGCAGTGGCGGAGCACGGCGTCAGCAGTCCCGCAGTTCCGGGGACTGGTTCAGCAGCTGATTGCGCACAGAGGTGAAGCGGGCCAGCGTCTCGTCGACCGAGGCGTCCAGCGGGAACACCGCCACACGGTGGCAGTTCTGGAAGGCCAGCCGCACACCGAAGTGCCGCTGCAGGGCGCCGCGTATGGCGTCACTCGCGAGCGCACGCAGCAGCTGACCGCGTGCCTGCTCGTCCGGCGGGGGCGTCTGGTTGTCGGCGAACTCTCCGCCGTCCACCTTCAGCTGGGCCACCAGGGAGCTGATCATCTCCCATGCGTAAGGCAGGGAGGTCCGGACGCAGTCGACGAAATCTGCTTCGTCGACCTCGCCTCGCTCGGCCTGTTCGAGTAGGGCCGGTGAGACGTCGAGCGACATGGGTACTCCTCTCGCACCCCCGAACAGCAGGGGTTGGCGGACAGGTAAGGGAGTTCGCGATACCGAACACGCTGAGTACACACTTCGCGACCTCCCGTTTACTACGGTAGGCAACGGGCGGTGCCCCCACCAGGAGATTGCGTATATGCGACGGTCCCTTTAGGCACACAATCGGCCAGGTTTGAACAGGCGTGTGCAGGAGACCCATCAGGGTTGACCGTCAACGGATATTCCTGGTCAAAACAGAAGATAAGTCTTCGAACTCACCAAACGATCACTAGCTTGGCTCTGCACCTTCACGGACACAGAGGGGGACGGGCATGCGCGTGTTGGCCGTCAAGCGGATCAGCCGGGACGCGGAGTCGTCGTCGGCACTGGAGCGCCAGGGGCTCGACCTGTCGGAAGCCATCGTCAAGGGCAGCCACACAGTTGCCGGGTGGGTGGAGGACGTGACCGTTTCCGGAGCCGTGGACCTCGATCAACGGCCGTCACTCGGGAAGTGGTTGCGCGTTCCACTGGTCCACGAGTGGGACGCCCTCATGGTGACCACTCAGGACCGGATCACCCGGGACGACATGCACTGGTGGTCCTTCATTCATTGGGTACTGAGCAACGAAAAGAACATCCTCATTCTGGACGACCCGTCCTTCGACGTTTCGACGCCGAACGGGCGCATGATCGCGGGCATCAAGGCAGCCCAAGCGGCGAACTATCGAAACTCAGTCAAAGAAAAGAAGCTGAACCAGACGAAGCACCACCGTGACGAAAACCTTTGGGGCGGCGGTACCTGGCCGTTCGGTTACCGGGCCGCTGTCTTTCAACACAACGGCACATCTCGCTGGCGCCTGGAAATCGACCCGGTGACGGGACTCCTGGTACAGGAAGCTTACGATCGCATCGTCAACAAAGATGAATCTCTTGGGTCCGTTGCGAAAGATTGGAACGCCCGCGGCATCCTCACCGCCCTTGACCATATGCGCAGCGTGAACGCACAGGAGGGCAGAATCGGCGTCAAGACCGATGTCAAGGGCACCAAGTGGGCGACCAGTACGATGACGGCCGTATTCACCAAGAAGTCCATCATGGGCTACGCCATGCACAGGGGTGAGCCGATCATCCGTCACGGCTTGCCGGTTGTCTGGGCGGACCCTCTGCTCACCGAGGACGAGTGGGAAACGCTGCAAGAGGTGATGCGCAAGAGGGCTCGCGGCAAAGGCGGCCCGAAGCGCACAGCCACGCACCTGGCCGGTGTGGCGTTCTGCAAGTGCGGTGAACCGCTGTACTCGAACACATCCAGCCGGAAGTTGAGAGACGGGACGGTCAAGGAGTACAGCTACTACCTGTGCCGCTCATGGGGACGCAAGGACGGCACACGCTGTAAGTGGGTCACGTCATGGCAGAAGAGCCTCATCGAAGGACTGCTGACAGAGCGCTTCCTGGCAGAAGCAGGAGAGCTGGAGATCACGACTCGCACCTACGTACCGGGGGTCGACAAGTCTCGCGAGATCAAGCAGATCACTGAGGCTCTGGAAAACCTCACCGGAAACTTCACGAGTCTTAAGCCAGGCAGTGCTGCGGCACTGGCGGTTATCCGGAGCCTGGAGGAACACGAAAGGGCTCTGGAGACGCTGAATGCCATACCGGCGATTCCCGGCCGCTGGATCGAGGAGGACACGGGGGTCACGTACCGACAACAATGGGAGCGTGACGACTGGGCAGCTCGCGGTGAACTCCTGCGTAAGGCTGGCATCTTCATTCTCATGGGAGGGACATCCAAGGAACCGGCCGTCTGGCTGCACATGCCGGACGGCTTGACTCAGCGCGCAATCAACCTCCATACGGGGCACATCCCCACCGGTTCCGAGGAATGGCAGGAGGGATTGAGGAAGGCGGCAGAGCAATTGAGCGGTCGCGATGCCGAAACCCACCCCAGGAACGTCTGATCCCGGCCACGGACCGCACCGCCGGTTCCCGGCTCGACCTCGTGTCGGGCACAGGGCCAGTGGTGGCCACCGGGGAGAGAAGCCGCATGGCGCAACCGGCCGGAGCGGTCCTGCCGGGTCCGTAAGCCCCGTAGGCTGGCCCCCATGCGTCTCGTCATCGCCCGTTGCACCGTGGACTACGTCGGCCGTCTTTCTGCCCACCTGCCCTCGGCCAAGCGACTGCTCATCCTGAAGAATGACGGCAGCGTCTCCGTCCACGCGGACGACAGGGCCTACAAGCCCCTGAACTGGATGTCGCCGCCGTGCACCCTCAAGGAGGGGACGGGTGACGAGGACGGCGTCTGGACCGTCATCAACAAGGCGGGCGAGAAGCTCATCATCACGATGGAGGAGGTCCTGCACGACTCCTCGCACGAACTGGGCGTCGACCCGGGCCTGATCAAGGACGGCGTGGAAGCGCACCTGCAGGAGCTGCTGGCCGACCGGATCGAGACGCTCGGCGACGGCTACACGCTCATCCGCCGCGAGTACATGACGGCGATCGGCCCGGTGGACATCCTCTGCCGCGACGCCGAGGGCCAGACCGTGGCCATCGAGATCAAGCGCCGCGGCGAGATCGACGGCGTCGAACAGCTCACCCGCTACCTGGAACTCCTGAACCGCGACCCCCACCTGGCCCCCGTCCGGGGCATCTTCGCGGCCCAGGAGATCAAGCCCCAGGCCAAGGTCCTCGCCACGGACCGCGGCATCGGCTGCACGATCCTCGACTACAACGCCCTGCGCGGCATCGAGGACGACAAGCTGCGACTGTTCTGACCGAGGCGGGACGGTCCGACGGCCCTGAACAAGGCCGACGAGCCAGGCCGACGGCCCGGAGCCGACCAACCACGCCAGTTCCTACCGGGCCACGACAAGTCGCTCCGCCCACCCCCAAACCGCCGCAACGGCGGTCAGCCCGTACGTCGGTGACCGGCGGTGCCGGACCAGGCTGAGCCGGGCTCGGCACCGCCGGTTCGCGCCGTCGTGGTTGCGCACCGTCGCGGCGGGTCTCGGGTGGGCAGCGCAGCGACCAAGGCGGTGCGGCGACCGCCGGTGCGAGACCGGCCTCAGCGAGTTCGAACCGAGCCGACAACTTGCGCCGCCCACCACAAAACCGCCGCGACGGCGCTCAGCCCTACGGCGGTGAACGGCGGTGCCGGACCTGCCTGGGGCGGGCTCGGCACCGCCGGTTCGTGTCGTCGCGGTGGGTGTGGGCGTCCCGCGCGTGGAGCGTGGGACGCGCGGGCTCAGATCAGCGTGCCGGTCGATGTTCCCGTGCTGCCGGTCTCCCATGCCGACGCCGAGCTGCTCGACGCCGCCGGGGCACTGGACGCCGGTCCGCTTGCGCTGTCGGCTGTGGACGGAGTGTCGGACGGGGCCGATGACGAGTCCGACGGCGACGGGCTCGCCGACTGGGACTCGGACTTCGACGGGCTCGGTGATGTCGACTTCGACGGTGACGGCGACTTCGAAGGCGACGCCGACGGCGAGTGTGTCGTGCCGCCCCCCGAGGACCCCTTCGTCCCCGAAGCCGAAGCCGAAGGCGTCTCCGTGTCGGACGGTGGGGTCGGGTCGTCCGAGGTGCCCAGGGAGCCGTCGGGGCCCGGGTCGGTCGGCTTGGTGGTCGCCTTGCCGGTGTCGCCCGTGCCCGAGGTCTGGCCGGGGTCGGCGCCCAGGCTGCCGTCGCCCGTGTCCTCGCTCGCCGACGGGTTGACGCTCACGTTGTTGGACGGGTTGTCGGCGTTGTTGTTGGAGGTCATGCCGAGGGTCACCACGGTGCCCAGGACGGCCGTCAGGAGCACGCCCGCGCCCACCGCCACCAGGTTGCGGCGGGCCATGCGGACCAGGCCGCCCCCGCCGCCCTGGGACGGCGTCGGCTGCCCCGGGACCCTGTGGGTCACCAGCGTGTCCGAGACCGGCGAGTGGACCGCGGGGAAGGGCGTGGTGACGCCGCCGGCCGGGGATATGGACTCCTCGTGGCGGGCGTCGGGAATCTCGTCGCCCGCCATCGCGGCGACGACCGGGATGACCTCGCCCGAGCGGTCGGCCACCAGGGCGAGGGCCCGTCGGCCGGCCGTCGTACCCCGCTTGTCGGAGAGCGCCCCGCGCAGCCCGATCGAGGCCTCAAGCTCGGCCCGCGCCCGGTCCAGCCAGCCGCCGCAGAGCGCGAATATGCCGAGTTCGTGGTGGAAGTAGGCCTGTTCGCCGACCTCACCGGCGAGGCGGGAGGCCTCGGCGCCGGCCCGCAGGGCGCGTTCCCAGGCGCTCCAGTGCAGCCCCGCCGCGAACGCGGGCGCGGCGGTGCGGGCCAGTCGTACCGGCGTGCTCTCCTCGTCCTCCGCCGGCGGCACCGTCTCGGGGACGGCCACCGCCAGGGCGGCGAGGATCGCGTCGGACTCGGCGCAGACCCGCTCCGGGGTGACCGAGGGGTGCCCGGCCCACCAGCCGTAGTGCTGGGCGGCGGTGAGGGCCTGGGCCGCCGCGTCGTCGGCGTATCCGGCGGCCTCCAGCTGCTGCAGGACGCCCGCGGCGAGCCGGTAGCGGGAGCCCACCGGGGAGACCAGTCCGCAGCCCGCCAGTTCGCCGAGGGCCGCGTCCGCGTGGGTGTCGCCGACGAGGGCCGGCAGATGCGCCTGGTGCGGCACCTCGCCGCCGAGGGCGACCGCGAAGCGCAGGGTGGCCCGGGCGGAGGCGCTGAGCCGGGAGGCGAGCAGCGGGGCGGGCGCAGCGGCGTCGCCGAGGGACGGGAGCGGGACCTCGTCGGCCGCCTCGGTGTCGAAGGGCACATCGACCGGAAGGTCGGAGAGAGCGGCGATATCGGATAGTTCGGGCAGGTCGGATGCGAAGACGCCGAACTCGTCCACGGCGCCCGCGCTGGCCCGCGCCTGGTCGCGCTGGCGCAGCAGTGCGCCCGCCTGCACGAACCGCAGCGGCAGGCCCTCGGACTCGAACCAGAGGTCGCCGGCCCAGTTGGCCTCCTCCTCGGTGAGGACGCGGCCGACCGTGCGCTCCAGGATGTCGACGCCGCCGGCCCGGTCCAGGCCGCTGAGGAAGACCTCCTCGACGGCGGAGTCGGCGGAGGGCGCCGGCACCTCCGGGGTGGCGCCGATCAGGAAGGCGCACTCGGGGGTGGCGTCGACCAGCTCGTCGAGCCCGGTGCCGCCGAACTCGACGTCGTCGAGGACGACGACCGCGCCGATGTCCCGGATCAGTTCGAGGAGCTCGTCCTGGTCCGGGCGGTACGCGGGCGCCTTGTAGACGGCGTGGAAGAGGTCGTGGAGCAGGTCCTCGGGCGTGCGGTGGAAGCCGTTGAGGCGGACCACGCCGTCGGGGGCGAGGTCGGAGCAGTCGTCGGCGACCAGGTCGAGGAGCGCGGTGCGGCCGGAGCCCGAGGGGCCGGTGAGGCGCACCGAGCGGCCACGGGCGAGGAGCCGGACGAGCCGCTCGCGGTCGTCCTGGCGTTCCAGGAGCGGCAGCTCGGGCCGCGCGGGGCCGGGCGGAACCGGTGGCCGGACGGCGCGCTCGTACTCGGCGCGCTCGGCGGCGGTGCGCTTCTCCGGCCCGCTCGGGCGCTCGGTCGGCGGGCAGGGTTCTATCTCGCTGCCGTCGACGGGATTGACGGTCAGCAGGAAGTCGCCGGCGACCAGCCGCGTGGTGCGGGCCGTCGCCGGGGCGCTCTGACCGAAGTCGTTGGTGAGGGATTCCCTGGGCGGGCGCTGGCGCGGCGTGCTGCCGTCGCCGTCCTGGCCGTACCCGTCGGGTCCCGGGTTGATCGGGTCCATAGGTTCCTAGCCCCCCAAAAGCGTCGTGTGCCGTGAATACCGGCCCCTCCCGGCCTGTTGCACACCGCGCTGTCGCTTCTGGTCCGGGCCCGCGCTCGAAGGGTGGCAAGGGCGGCGGGCGACCGAACCTTAAACCTTCGCACAGTATCTACGACAGTCCGGGGTACCGCGCCGTCCGAGACATCACGGTCTCGTGAGGATTGCGTCTGACGTGCGCATGCGCGCCGTCCGACCGGGTCACCCCCGTCGCCCGGTTCACACCGGATCTCCATGTCCCAAAGGTTCGCCGCCGCACAGCCGGTCACCACGGCACACCCGGCCACCGGTCACCACGGCACACCCGGCCACCGCGGCACGGCCGGCCGCCGGTCCCGGTGTCACACCCGGGGCAGCGACTCCACCCCGATACCCCCCTCGATCGCCAGGATCCGGTGCAGCCTGGTGGCCACCAGCAGGCGCTGCATCTGCGGCGGTACGCCGCGCAGCACCAGGCGGCGGCCGCAGCGGCCGGCCCGCCGGTGGGCCCCCATGATCACCCCGAGTCCGGTGGCGTCCCAGGAGTCCAGCTCGGACAGGTCCAGCACCAGATCGCCGACTCCGTCGTCGACGGCCGAGTGCAGGACCGTACGGGCGTCCGCCGCGCTGCGGACGTCGAGGCGGCCCCCGACGACCAGCTCGGCGTGGTCGCCCCTGATGTACATATGCGCTCCCCGAGAGTGCGTGTCCTACTCCGTGAAAGTGTTGTCCGGTATTGCAACGTCTGACTGCGTTCGCCGGTCAGAGGTTGCCATCTGTAAGCGAACCGATACCGAATTCACCCCAGAGGGTGAAACATCCGGGGTTTGTGCGTTTTGACATGCGGTCAGAGGGCCTACGTACTGGTGTTTCAGTACGTGTAGAAGCCCTGCCCGCTCTTGCGCCCGATGTCACCGGCGTCAACCATCCGGCGCATCAGCTCCGGCGGGGCGAACTTCTCGTCCTGCGACTCGGTGTAGATGTTGCTGGTGGCGTGCAGCAGGATGTCGACGCCGGTGAGGTCGGCCGTGGCCAGCGGGCCCATGGCGTGACCGAAGCCCAGCTTGCAGGCGAGGTCGATGTCCTCGGCGGTGGCGACGCCCGACTCGTACAGCTTGGTGGCCTCGACGACGAGCGCCGAGATCAGCCGGGTCGTCACGAAGCCGGCCACGTCCCGGTTGACGACGATGCAGGTCTTGCCGGTGGACTCGGCGAACTCCCGCGCGGTGGCGAGGGTTTCGTCGCTGGTCTTGTAGCCGCGGACCAGCTCGACGAGCTGCATCATCGGCACCGGCGAGAAGAAGTGGACGCCGACGACCCGTTCCGGGTGCTCGGTGGCGGCCGCGATCTTGGTGATCGGGATCGCGGAGGTGTTGGAGGCGAGTACGGCGTCCGGGCGCACGATCTTGTCGAGGGCGCGGAAGATCTCGTGCTTGACTTCCAGCTTCTCGAAGACGGCCTCGACCACGATGTCCGCGTCGGCGACCGCGTCCAGGTCGGTGGTCGTGGCGATGCGGGCCAGGGCGGCGTCGGCGTCGTGCGCCTCCAGCTTCCCCTTGCTCACGAACTTGCCGTACGAGGCCTGGATCCCGCCCACGGCACGGTCCAGTGCCTCATCGGTGACGTCACGCAGGACCACGTCCCAGCCGGCCTGCGCGGCGACCTGGGCGATACCGGACCCCATCAGGCCGGCCCCGATGACGGCAAGCTTCCGTGCCACTCCGCTCCCCTTACACGCTGTTGAGGTATGCCTCTTGGGCGGGACCCTAGCGCTCGTCGCGGGCCGGGAAACCCGGTAAGTAATGCGTGTCACGGTCTCAGGACGTGAGACAACCGTCACGTCCCGTCAGGCGGCCCCGGTGGCGCCGTCGCTTTCCCGCCACGTACGGCGCGGTCCGCCGCCACCGGGGACACCTTTACGCTGGCCGCATGGTCAATCTGACGCGCATCTACACCAGGACCGGCGACCGGGGCACCACCGCCCTCGGGGACATGAGCCGGGTCGCCAAGACCGATCTGCGGATCTCGGCGTACGCCGACGCCAACGAGGCGAACGCGGTGATCGGGACGGCGATCGCGCTGGGCGGCCTGGCGGAGGAGGTCGTCAAGGTGCTCACCCGGGTGCAGAACGACCTCTTCGACGTCGGCGCGGACCTGTCGACCCCCGTGGTGGAGAACCCCGAGTTCCCGCCCCTGCGGGTCGAGCAGTTCTACGTCGACAAGCTGGAGGCGGACTGCGACCGCTTCAACGAGCGGCTGGAGAAGCTCCGTTCCTTCATCCTCCCGGGCGGCACCCCGGGCGCGGCCCTGCTCCACCAGGCCTGCACGGTCGTACGGCGGGCCGAGCGGTCGACGTGGGCGGCACTGGAGGTGCACGGCGAGGTGATGAACCCGCTGACGGCGACCTACCTGAACCGGCTGTCGGACCTACTGTTCATCCTTGCCCGTACGGCCAACAAGGACGTCGGGGACGTGCTGTGGGTCCCCGGCGGGGAGCGTTAGCAGCTCGTCACAGGCGCCGGTAGATCTCACGGCGATGTCCCACCTCGACCACGAGGATGACGAGCTTGCCGTCGTCGATCAGGTAGGCGATCCGGTACACGCCGACACGCAGCCGGTACAGGTCGTCGTGTCCGGACAGCTTCTTGACATCCGCGTCGTCGCGGTAGGGGTCGTCTCCCAGGCGGCTGAGCGCGTGCAGGATGCGCAGCGCGGACGTCTGGTCGATCGTCCGGAGCTGTCGGCGTGCCGCAGCGGTGAGCTCGAAGGCGTACTTCACGCGGCACCCGTCGAGGACGCTTCCGTCGGCGGGCCGAAGATGTCCGCCAGCACGTCCGCCAGCGTCGCCCGAGGGGCGTCGCCCTCGTCCGCGAGCGTCTGCACGGCCTTGCGCGCGAGCAGTTCGTCGGCGGCCTCCTCCAGCGCCTCGTACTCCTCTATGGGCACGATGGCGGCGACCGGTGCGCCCCCGCGCGTGATGACGGTGGGTTCTCCGTCCTCGGCCTGGTCGAGGAGCCGCGCGAGATTGGCCCTGGCTTCACGCACCGACACGGTTGTGAACTCGTCCATACCTCCAGTGTACTCGCCTCCGTGTACACGGCTGTCCGGTGGCGGGCCCGCCGTACATCGAAAGGCGCAGTCGCGGACCGTGCCGAGGGACCAGGCACCGGGCGCACGCGCCGTGTTGGATGGAGTCATGCCCGCCCCCTGGCTCCCCCGCCCGCCCCGCGACGACGTGCGCATCGCCCTCGCGGGGCTGCTCGGCGGACTGCTCGTCTGGGGCCGGCAGGTCGTCGGGGAGGGCCTCGCGGACGTCCTGGTACTGACCACCTTCGACCTCGACGAGTACGTGTTCGGGGCGTTGCGGGCGGGTGCGGCCGGGTTCCTTCTGAAGAACACGGAGGCGCGGGACCTGGTCGCCGCGGTGCGCACGGTCGCGGGCGGCGAGGGGCTGATCGCGCCCGCCGTCACCCGGCGGCTGATCGCCGAGTTCGCGGCGAAGCCGGTGCGGGGGCCGAGGGCCGATCCGGCGGCGCTGGAGAGTCTCACCCGGCGCGAGCGCGAGGTGCTGTCGTGTCTCGGCGAGGGGATGTCCAACGCCGAGATCGCGGGCCGCCTCGACATGGCCGAGGCCACGGCGAAGACGCACGTCAGCCGGTTGCTGGCGAAGCTGGAGCTGCGCAGCCGGGTGCAAGCGGCCGTGCTGGCGCAGGAGTTGGGGATCTGACGGCCGTATACAAGAGTGGTCCAGACCTATTGACCGGTGGTCCAGACCTTTCTATTCTCGCGGCACCATGGGCATGAAGGCTCAGTCATGCCCACGTCACCCCCGATCAAGAGGGAGGCGCAGCATGCGCTTCAGACACAGAGTCGCGGCAGGGCTCGCGACACTGGTGCTCCCCCTGGCCGGTCTGGTCGGCCTCGCGAGCCCGGCCCAGGCCGCGACGTCCGCCACCGCGACCTACACCAAGACCCAGGACTGGGGCACCGGCTTCGGCGGCCAGTGGACCGTCAAGAACACCGGTACCACCAGCATCAGTTCGTGGACCGTCGAGTGGGACTACCCCTCCGGAACCTCGGTCACCTCCGCGTGGGACGCGGACGTCACCTCCTCCGGCACCCACTGGACCGCCAAGAACAAGTCCTACAACGGCTCCATCGCCCCCGGCGCCTCCGTCTCCTTCGGCTTCAACGGCGCCGGTTCCGGATCGCCGAGCAACTGTCTGCTCAACGGCGCCAGTTGTGACGGCGGCACCACCGTCCCCGGGGACGCGGCACCTTCCGCGCCCGGCACCCCGACCGCGTCCGGCATCACCAACACCGGGGTGACGCTGAACTGGTCCGCCGCCACCGACGACAACGGCGTCAAGAACTACGACGTCCTGCGCGACGGCAAGGTGGTCTCCACGGTGACCTCCACGTCGTACACCGACTCGGGTCTCACGGCCGGCACCGACTACTCGTACACGGTCCAGGCCCGCGACACCGCGAACCAGACCGGACCGGTCAGCGGCGCGGTCGCCGTCCACACCACCGGCGGTACGACCACTCCCCCGACCACCGGTTCCAAGGTCAAGCTCGGCTACTTCACCGAGTGGGGCATCTACGGCCGTAACTACCAGGTGAAGAACCTGGTGACGTCCGGGTCCGCGGCGAAGATCACGCACATCAACTACGCCTTCGGCAACGTGACGAACGGCCAGTGCGCGATCGGTGACGCCTACGCGGACTACCAGAAGACGTTCACCGCCGACACGTCGGTCAGCGGTGTCGCCGACACCTGGGACCAGCCCCTGGCCGGCAACTTCAACCAGCTGCGCGAGCTGAAGGCCAAGTACCCGAACATCAAGATCCTGTGGTCCTTCGGCGGCTGGACCTGGTCCGGCGGCTTCGCCCAGGCGGCGGCCAACCCGACCGCGTTCGCGGACTCCTGCTACAACCTGGTCGAGGACCCGCGCTGGGCCGATGTCTTCGACGGCATCGACATCGACTGGGAGTACCCGAACGCCTGCGGGCTGAGCTGCGACACCAGCGGCTCCGCGGCCTTCAAGAACCTGATGTCCGCGCTGCGCGCCAAGTTCGGCTCCAGCAACCTGGTCACGGCGGCCACCACGGCCGACGGCTCCGCCGGCGGCAAGATCGACGCCACCGACTACGCGGGCGCCTCCCAGTACGTCGACTGGTACAACGTGATGTCGTACGACTTCTTCGGCGCCTGGGCCACCACCGGCCCGACCGCCCCGCACTCCCCGCTCACCTCGTACACGGGCATCCCGACCGCCGGCTTCGACACGGCCGACGCGATGGCCAAGTTCAAGGCGCAGGGCGTGCCGGCCAGCAAGCTGCTGATCGGCATCGGGTTCTACGGCAGAGGCTGGACCGGCGTCACCCAGGACGCACCGGGCGGCACGGCCACGGGCGCGGCGACCGGGACGTACGAAGCGGGCATCGAGGACTACAAGGTCCTCAAGACGTCCTGCCCGGTCACCGGCACCGTCGCGGGTACGGCGTACGCCCACTGCGGCACCAACTGGTGGTCCTACGACACCCCGTCGACGATCGCCGGGAAGATGAGCTGGGCCAAGACCCAGGGCCTCGGCGGCGCGTTCTTCTGGGAGTTCAGCGGCGACACCAGCGACGGTGAACTGGTGAGCGCCATCAGCAACAACCTGTAAGACCGTCAAGCAACGTTCACTCTCCTCCGGACATCACTTCGTCTGGGGGAGAGTGAACGTGGCTACGCCACATTCACTCGCTGTCCGGGCGGGGCTGCTTCCAGCCACGCGAGGAATCCGGTCAGCGCGTCGTCGCTCATCGCGAGTTCGAGGCGGGTGCCGCGGTGGGTGCAGGCGAGGATGACGGCGTCGGAGAGCAGGGCCAGCTCCTCCTCGCCCTCGGGGAGGCGGCGGCCGGCCACCTCGATCCGGTCGCGCTCCAGGACCCGGCGGGGGCGGTAGGCGTAGGAGAAGACGCGGTACCACTCGACGCTGTCGCCGTTGTAGCGGGCGACGCCGTAGCTCCAGCCCTTGCCGCTGGTGTCCGTCTTCTCGGGGACGTCCCAGCGCAGGGAACAGTCGAAGGTGCCGCCGGAGCGCTGGATCAGTCTGCGGCGCAGGCCGAACAGGAAGAGTCCCACCACCACCAGCGCGACCACGATTCCGGCCACAGTCAGAGCGAGGACCATCGGCACCGACCTCCTCGTCTCCTAGGTAACGGAACGTAAAAAGACCCAGATCTACCTCAGCCGCGGCTGGGACCGGAGTGGCTCCGGTCCCAGCCGCGGCTGAGTTACGTCAACGCATACGTGCAGTGTGTCAGCGCGCGGTCGCCGCCCGCAGACGGACGTCGGCGCGCCGCTCGGCGGTGGCGTCACCTTCCGCCTTCGCGCGCTCCAGCTCGCGCTCCTCGCGCTGGACGTCGATCTCGTCCGACAGCTCGGCGGTCTCGGCGAGCAGCGAGAGCTTGTTGTCCGCGAACGAGATGAAACCGCCGTGCACCGCGGCGACGACCGTTCCACCATCACTCGTACGGATGGTCACCGGGCCCGACTCCAGCACACCGAGCAGCGGCTGGTGACCGGGCATGACGCCGATGTCGCCGGACGTGGTGCGCGCGACGACCAGGGTGGCCTCGCCGGACCAGACCTGGCGGTCCGCGGCGACGAGCTCGACGTGCAGCTCAGCAGCCAAGGGTGGCTCCTCGGGTCACCACCCGGCAGGGGTGCCGGGTGTTGGGGTCAATTCTAGTAGGCGTGCGTGAGGGGGCGGGACGCGCCCGCCCCCTCACACGAAGAACACAAGGAGTTCCGAGGAACTCAGGGTGTTCAGGAGACGCCCAGCTCCTTGGCGTTGGCCTTGAGGTCCTCGATGCCACCGCACAGGAAGAACGCCTGCTCCGGGAAGTGGTCGTACTCGCCGTCGATGATCGCGTTGAACGCGGCGATCGACTCCTCCAGCGGGACGTCCGACCCGTCGACGCCGGTGAACTGCTTGGCGACGTGGGTGTTCTGGGACAGGAAGCGCTCCACGCGACGGGCACGGTGGACGGTGAGCTTGTCCTCCTCGCCCAGCTCGTCGATACCGAGGATCGCGATGATGTCCTGGAGGTCCTTGTACTTCTGGAGGACCGTCTTCACACGCATGGCGGTGTTGTAGTGGTCCGCCGCGATGTAGCGCGGGTCCAGGATCCGGGACGTCGAGTCCAGCGGGTCCACGGCCGGGTAGATGCCCTTCTCCGAGATCGGACGGGAGAGCACCGTCGTCGCGTCGAGGTGGGCGAAGGTGGTGGCCGGGGCCGGGTCGGTCAGGTCGTCCGCGGGGACGTAGATCGCCTGCATCGAGGTGATCGAGTGACCACGGGTCGAGGTGATGCGCTCCTGGAGGAGACCCATCTCGTCGGCCAGGTTCGGCTGGTAGCCCACCGCGGAGGGCATCCGGCCGAGCAGGGTCGACACCTCGGAACCGGCCTGCGTGAAGCGGAAGATGTTGTCGATGAAGAACAGCACGTCCTGCTTCTGCACATCGCGGAAGTACTCCGCCATGGTCAGACCCGCGAGGGCCACGCGCAGACGGGTGCCCGGGGGCTCGTCCATCTGGCCGAAGACAAGGGCGGTCTTGTCGATGACGCCCGAGTCGGCCATCTCCTCGATGAGGTCGTTGCCCTCACGGGTGCGCTCGCCGACACCGGCGAACACGGAGACACCGTCGTGGTTGTTGGCGACGCGGTAGATCATCTCCTGGATGAGCACCGTCTTGCCGACGCCGGCACCGCCGAACAGACCGATCTTGCCGCCCTTGACGTACGGGGTCAGCAGGTCGATGACCTTGACGCCGGTCTCGAACATCTCGGTCTTCGACTCGAGCTCGTCGAAGTTCGGGGCCTTGCGGTGGATGGACCAGCGCTCGCCCTCGTACTGCTCGTCGACGTTCAGCACCTCACCGAGGGTGTTGAACACCTTGCCCTTGGTGAAGTCGCCGACCGGGACGGTGATGCCGTCGCCGGTGTCGGTGACCGGGGCCTGGCGGACCAGACCGTCGGTGGGCTGCATGGAGATGGTGCGGACCAGGCCGTCACCCAGGTGCTGGGCGACCTCCAGGGTCAGCGTCTTCTTCTCGCCGGCGTTGGCCGGGTCGGCCACCTCGACGTGCAGGGCGTTGTAGATCTCCGGCATCGCGTCGACGGGGAACTCCACGTCGACGACCGGGCCGATGACCCGGGCGACGCGGCCCGTGGCCGTCGCGGTCTCAACAGTGGTGGTCATTAGCGGTCACTCCCCGCGGTCGCGTCGGCCAGGGCGCTGGCGCCACCGACGATCTCGCTGATTTCCTGGGTGATTTCGGCCTGGCGGGCCGCGTTGGCAAGCCGGGAGAGCGTGTTGATCAGCTCGCCCGCGTTGTCGGTGGCCGACTTCATCGCGCGCCGCGTGGCAGCGTGCTTCGAAGCCGCCGACTGGAGCAGCGCGTTGTAGATACGGCTCTCCACGTAGCGCGGCAGCAGGGCGTCGAGGACGTCCTCCGCCGAGGGCTCGAAGTCGTACAGCGGGAGGATCTCGTCGCCCTTGGCGGCGCCCTCCTCCGCGACCTCGTCGAGGCTGAGCGGCAGCAGCCGGTCGTCGAGCGCCGTCTGCGTCATCATCGACACGAACTCGGTGTAGACGATGTGGAGTTCGTCCACCCCGCCGTCCGCCGTCTCGGTCTCGATGGCCTCGATCAGCGGCGCCGCGACCTTCTTGGCGTCCGCGTACGAGGGCTCGTCGGTGAAGCCCGACCACGACTCCACGACCTTGCGCTCGCGGAAGTTGTAGTGGGCCAGACCGCGGCGGCCGACGATGTACGTGTCGACCTCCTTGCCCTCCGCCTCAAGGCGCGCCGTCAGCTGCTCGGCGGCCTTGATGGCGTTGGAGTTGAAGGCACCGGCCAGACCGCGGTCGCTCGTGAGGAGCAGCACCGCGGAACGGGTCGGCGTCTCCGCCTCGGTGGTCAGGGGGTGCTTGGTGTTCGACCCGGTACCGACCGCCGTGACCGCGCGGGTGAGCTCGGTCGCGTACGGCGCGGAGGCCCGCACCTTGCGCTGCGCCTTGACGACACGCGAGGCGGCGATCATCTCCATCGCCTTGGTGATCTTCTTGGTCGCGGTGACGGATCGGATGCGACGCTTGTAGACCCGGAGCTGGGCTCCCATGAGTCAGGTCCCTTCCTTACGTCACTTGGCCGCGGCCGGGGCGTCCTCGCCGAGAAGCTTGCCGTCCGAGGTCTCGAACTGCTTCTTGAAGTCGGCGATGGCGTCGGCAACAGCGGTGAGGGTGTCGTCCGACATCTTGCCGCCCTCCTTGATGGAGGTCATGAGGCCCTGCTCCTTGCGGTGCAGGTACTCCAGGAGCTCCTTCTCGAAGCGGCGGATGTCGGTGACCGGGACGTCGTCCATCCTGCCGGTGGTACCGGCCCACACGGAGACGACCTGGTCCTCGGTGGACATCGGCTGGTACTGAGCCTGCTTGAGCAGCTCGACCAGTCGCTGACCACGCTCCAGCTGGGACTTCGACGCGGCGTCCAGGTCGGAACCGAAGGCGGCGAACGCCTCCAGCTCGCGGTACTGGGCGAGGTCCAGACGGAGGCGGCCGGAGACCTGCTTCATCGCCTTGTGCTGCGCGGAACCACCGACTCGGGAGACGGAGATACCGACGTTCAGCGCGGGGCGCTGACCGGCGTTGAAGAGGTCCGACTCCAGGAAGCACTGGCCGTCGGTGATGGAGATGACGTTGGTCGGGATGAACGCCGAGACGTCGTTGGCCTTGGTCTCGACGATCGGCAGACCGGTCATCGAACCGGCACCCATCTCGTCGGAGAGCTTGGCGCAGCGCTCAAGGAGACGGGAGTGCAGGTAGAAGACGTCACCCGGGTAGGCCTCACGGCCCGGCGGGCGGCGCAGCAGCAGCGACACGGCGCGGTAGGCGTCGGCCTGCTTCGAGAGGTCGTCGAAGATGATGAGGACGTGCTTGCCGTCGTACATCCAGTGCTGGCCGATGGCCGAGCCGGTGTACGGCGCCAGGTACTTGAAGCCGGCCGGGTCGGACGCCGGGGCGGCGACGATGGTCGTGTACTCCAGCGCGCCGGCCTCTTCGAGGGCGCCACGCACGGAGGCGATGGTCGAGCCCTTCTGGCCGATGGCGACGTAGACGCAGCGGACCTGCTTCTTCGGGTCGCCCGAGCGCCAGTTGTCGCGCTGGTTGATGATCGTGTCGACGGCCAGGGCGGTCTTGCCGGTCTGACGGTCACCGATGATCAGCTGGCGCTGGCCGCGGCCGACCGGGGTCATCGCGTCGACGGCCTTGTAGCCGGTCTCCATCGGCTCGTGCACCGACTTACGGGCCATGACGCCCGGAGCCTGCAGCTCCAGGGCGCGGCGGCCGGACGTCTCGATCTCGCCGAGGCCGTCGATCGGGTTGCCGAGCGGGTCGACGACGCGGCCGAGGTAGCCCTCGCCCACCGCGACGGAGAGGACCTCACCGGTGCGCTGCACCGGCTGACCCTCCTCGATGCCGCTGAACTCGCCGAGGACGATGGCGCCGATCTCGCGCTCTTCCAGGTTGAGCGCGAGGCCGAGGGTGCCGTCCTCGAACTTCAGCAGTTCGTTGGCCATGGCCGAGGGGAGGCCCTCGACCTTCGCGATGCCGTCGCCGGCAAGGGTGACCGTACCGACCTCCTCGCGCGAGGCCGCGTCCGGCTTGTACGACTGGACGAAGTTCTCCAGCGCGTCCCGGATCTCCTCCGGCCGGATCGTGAGCTCCGCCATCTGGGTTCCCTGCTCTCCTTGTTGGGCCCGAAGTTTCACTTGGGGGGTCTGGGGGCGACCCCCAGGGATTCTTCTTGTACGGCCCAACCAGGGCCGTCGTGAGTACGTACTGCTTGTTCTCGACTACCGAGGTGCTAGCTCGCCATGCGGCGGGCCGCGTCCTCCAGCCGGTCCGCGATGGAACCGTTGATGACCTCGTCACCGACCTGCACCCGGATCCCGCCGACGACCGCGGGGTCGACGTCGAGGTTGAGGTGCATCGTGCGGCCGTAGAGCTTCGCGAGGGCGGCGCCCAGGCGCCGCTTCTGCGGCTCGCTCAGCGGAACCGCCGAGGTGACGACGGCGACGACCCGGCTGCGACGCTCCGCGGCCAGCTTGGACAGGGCCTCCAGGCCCGCTTCCAGGCTACGTCCCCGCGGCACGGTCACGAGGCGCGTGACCAGACGCTCGGTGACCGGCTTGGCGCGGCCGCCGAGCAGCCGGTGCAGCAGCTCGGTCTTCGCGGCGGTGCCGGCCTTGCGGTCGGTGAGCGCGGCGCGCAGCTCCGTGTTCGAGGAGACGATCCGGCCGAACCGGAACAGCTCGTCCTCGGCGTCGTCCAGCGTGCCGGACTTCTCCGCGGCCGTGAGGTCGGCGGTGCTCGCCAGCTCCTCCAGCGCGTCCACCAGGTCGCGGGGCTGCGACCAGCGGGACCGGACCAGGCCGGACACCAGGTCGGCGGTGGTCTCGGAGACCTGGCCGCCGATCAGGCGTCGGACCAGCTCGGCCTTCGCCTCGCCGGACTGCGCCGGGTCGGTGAGGACCCGGCGCAGGCCGCCCTCGCGGTCGAGCAGTGCGGTGACGGCCGCCAGCTCGTCGGCGAGCCGCGTCGCGTCCACGGACGTGGAGTCCGTCAGCGCGTCGAGACGCTCACGTGCGGCTGCCAGGGCCTCGCGGCTCGCTCCGTGCGCTGTCATCGCGCGGCCTCGGCCTTCTCCTCAAGCTCGTCGAGGAAGCGGTCGATCACACGGCTCTGCCGGGCGTGGTCCTCCAGGGACTCGCCGACCAGCTTGCCGGCCAGGTCGGTGGCCAGGTGGCCGACGTCCTGACGCAGCGCCTGAGCCGCGGACTTGCGGTCGGCCTCGAGCTGGGCGTGACCGGCGGCGACGATCTCCTCACGCTGCCGCTGGCCCTCGGCGCGCATCTCGGTGATGAGCGCGGCGCCCTGCTCCTGAGCCTCCTGGCGCAGGCGCGCGGCCTCGTGCCGGGCCTCGGCCAGCTGCGCCTTGTACTGCTCAAGGACGCTCTGGGCCTCGGTCTGGGCGGCCTCGGCCTTCTCGATACCGCCCTCGATCGCCTCGCGGCGCTGCTCCAGAACCTTGTTGATGTTCGGAAGGAGCTTCTTGGCGAGGAAGCCGAAGACGATGACGAAGGCGATCAGGCCGATGACGAGCTCTGGGACCGGCGGGATGAGAGGGTTTTCGGGCTTCTCCGCCGCCAGCTGAACCAAGAGGCTCATATCAGTGCCTTTCGTCTAATGGTGCGCGACGGTCGGGTCAGGAGGTCGGGTAGACGAACGGCATGACCAGACCGATCAGGGCGAGCGCCTCACAGAAGGCGAAGCCGAGGATCTGGTTGGCGCGGATCAGGCCGGCAGCCTCGGGCTGGCGGGCGAGGGCCTGGGTGCCGTTACCGAAGATGATGCCGACGCCGACGCCCGGGCCGATCGCCGCGAGGCCGTAACCGATGGAACCGAGGTTGCCGATGACCGTGGCGCCGGCGGCAAGGGTCTGGAGAGCGGACATGCCGGTTCTTCCTTCTCTTTCAATGACCGGTGGGGGTTGGCCACCGGATGTCATGGGTGGGTGGTCGGGGCGCTCAGTGGGACTCGGCGAGCGCGCCCTGGATGAAGCTGCAGGTCAGCAGTACGAAGACGTACGCCTGGACAGCCTGGATGAAGAGCTCGAAGGCGGTCATCACCAGGACCATCACGAACGACACGGCGGAGTAGGCGATGCCGATGCCGTTCAGCATGTACCAGCTGGCGATCGTGAAGAGCAGCAGCAGGGTGTGCCCGGCGAACATGTTTGCGAAGAGTCGGACGGCGTGGGTGAAGGGCCGTACGAGCAGGTTCGAGAAGAGCTCGATCGTCATCGACAGCGGGAGGACCGCGCCGAGCGACTTGTCGTAGCCGGTGAAGTTCTTGAAGGCACCGACGAAGCCGTGGCGCTTGAAGGTCAGCGAGACCCACAGGATGTAGACGATGGCGGCCAGAGCGACGGGGTACGAGATGATCGCGGTGACCGGGAACTGGGCGATCGGGATGATCGACCAGAGGTTCATCATCCAGACGAAGAAGAAGAGCGAGACGACGAGCGGGACGTACTTCTCGCCTTCCTTCTTGCCGATGGTCTCGTAGACGACACCGCGCCTGACGAAGTCGTAGCCGGACTCGGCGATCATCTGCAGCTTGCCCGGGACGACCTTCGGGCGGGCGAAGGCGGCCCAGAAGACGGCCACGATGATGATCGACCCGAGCAGCGCCAGCAGCATCGTCTTGTTGAAGTACACGTTGCTGTCCGCGTCGCCGAAGAGCGGCTTGAACAGGAACGAGTGCAGGCCCGGAGCCGGGAAGCCACACCCGCTGAACAGGTGACAGCTCGTGTCGAAAGCGAGCGTCTGCGTCGGGTCAGCACTCACCGCGGGCTCCTTCATCGTGGCGCATGGATACGGCAACCTCGTTGTGTCGGCGCGGCACAGGGCCGCGGTTCGGCACGGGACTGGTGTTACGGATGTGGGGGCGGCTGGGGGGCATCTCGCCTCGCGATTGAGCAGGCGTCAGCTCAGATGCCCGCGTCCGCGATGCCGCAGTTGGCACCGGACGATAGCAGGATCTCTCGCGCGCCTTTATCCCGGCCCTACCTCTCACGAGGAATGCCCGGTCTTCTCGGCCTTGTCGGTCTTGTCGGGTTCGACGTAGAGGATCTTGGCCTTCATGTGGGCGCGGGTCTGTGCCGCGATCCACGTGAGCGTGACGGCCACGAGCGTGATGGCGAAGGCCCGGGGGTTGAACAGCGTCGTGTTCTTGAACGCGGCCATGAAGATGAACAGCAGCAGAAGCTGGGCCGCGTAGAGCATCAGGCCCATCATCTGGAACAGCTGGGGAAACGACTTCGCGGTGCGCTGCAGGGCGTAGAGACCGACCCCCATGAAGAGGATCACGATCACCGTCGCGACGAGCGCCCCGATCGCCCCCTTGCCGCCCGCGACCACCCCACTGACGACGGCGGCGAGCACGCCGACGGCAGCCGTGGGTACGGCGGCCTGGGCCAGGTTCCGGGCGTCATTGGACGGCATGGCGGCAACTCCGCTTTCACAGGGGGGCAGGTGTCGTCATGGACGAGCGTAGTCCCGGTCGGAGGGTCGAAGACCTCACGCTGACGGACCGTCGCAGTCGGGTCCTTCGACTCTGTCCGGGGTTCTCGTGAACCGTATCACAAACTATTTGATGAGGTCTTTACCTGGTAGGTGTGCTCGCTGTCACACATGAGAGTGAACCTGCGCGTCTGAGCGAAAACCGAGCCGTTGTGTCTGGTATTGGGGGCCTTTGGTCCCCCACGACTTGGCAATGCTCTAGTCAGATTCTTACCTTGGCGGGGTCAGCGGGAGGTCTCGGAAGTGTGCCGATCCAGGAGACGCGAACGGGGGCCGATGGCGGTCGCGCCGTTCACCGAGGCCGTGGCCGAGCCGTTCACCGAGGGCGCCGCCGAGCCGTTCACCGAGGCCGCACCGGCGGTCACCGGGGAGCGGTGCTCGTCGCTCGGCTTCTCCGGCTCCTCCGGCTCCTCCCGCTCAACGGACGCCGCGACCTGGGCAGTTGCCGCCGCCGGCTCCTCGGCCGGCTGGACCACCGCACGGCGCCGGTAGCGGGGCGGCACGAAGGCCTGCGCCCACAGCGGGGCGCGCGGGGTGAACCGCGGCAGCAGGAGCAGCGCCAGGCCGACCGAGCTGAGGAACACCACGCCGAGCACGATCCACATGGACGCCGAGTTCACCGAGTAGGCGAGCGCGCCGAAGCCGATCAGCGCCGACCAGAAGTACATGATCAGCACGGCCCGGCTGTGCGAGTGGCCGATCTCCAGGAGCCGGTGGTGCAGGTGCCCCCGGTCCGCCGCGAACGGCGACTGGCCGCGCCAGGTGCGCCGCACGATCGCCAGCACCAGGTCGGCGGCCGGCACCGCGATGATGGTCAGCGGCAGCAGCAGCGGGATGTAGACCGGCACCATCTGGTGGACGGTGTTGCGCTCGGACCCGGCGAACAGGTTCATCACGTCCGGGTCGACCTGGCCCGTGACCGAGATCGCGCCGGCGGCCAGCACCAGGCCGATCAGCATCGACCCGGAGTCACCCATGAAGATCCGCGCCGGGTGCATGTTGTGCGGCAGGAAGCCCAGGCACATGCCCATCAGGATCGCCGAGAACAGGGTGGCCGGGGCGGCGGCCTCGATGCCGTACGAGTACCAGATCCGGTAGGCGTACATGAAGAACGCCGCGGCGGCGATGCACACCATGCCGGAGGCCAGGCCGTCCAGGCCGTCGACGAAGTTCACCGCGTTGATCGTGATGACCACCAGCGCCACCGTCAGCAGGGTGCCCTGCCACGGGGTCAGCGCCACCGTGCCGACGCCCGGGATGGGCAGCCACAGGATCGTCAGACCCTGCATGACCATGACGCCCGCGGCGATCATCTGACCGCCCAGCTTGATCAGCGCGTCGATCTCGAACTTGTCGTCGAGCACACCGATCAGCCAGATCAGGGCAGCGCCGGAGAGCAGCGCCCGCGGCTCGTTCGACTTCGCGAAGACCTCGTTGAGGTTGGACATGTGGTCGGCGACCAGCAGCCCCGCGCACAGGCCGAAGAACATCGCGATCCCGCCGAGCCGCGGAGTGGGCTCCCGGTGCACGTCACGTGCCCGGATCTCCGGCATGGCCCCCGCCACGATCGCGAACTTCCGTACCGGCCCTGTCAGCAGGTACGTCACCGCGGCCGTGATGCAGAGCGTCAGCAGGTATTCACGCACAGGCTTCCCCACATGTCTCGCTGGCCATCACAGCCCCACACCCTAGCGAGGGACGCATATGTATGGGGACTTCCGGGTAGCGACGATGGTTGCACGCAAGGCTGTGAGCCGGGCGTACGACGGTTGTACGACGCTGCGCCTACCCCCGTCTCACCCGGGATACGGCGGAAATCTACCGGTGAGCTCGCGCACCTCGTCACGCGCCCTCCCCACGTCCGTGACACCGGTCACCACGCCCGCCAGCAACGCCGCGATCCGGGGCATCTCCGCCTCCCCCATGCCCTGCGTGGTGACGGCGGCGGTGCCCAGCCGCAGCCCCCGCGCGTCGCCGTGCGGCAGGGCGCAGCAGTCCAGCACGATCCCGGCGGCCGCGAGCCGCCCCCGGGCGGTCTTCCCCTCGACGCCGAGCGGCGCGGTGTCGACGGTGATCAGGTGCGTGTCCGTGCCCCCGGTGGTGACGCCCAGCCCCGCCTGCGCCAGCCCGGCCGCGAGAACCCTCGCGTTGGCGACCACCTGATGGGCGTACACGGTGAACGCCGGTGTTGCCGCCTCCCCGAACGCGACCGCCTTCGCGGCGATGGCGTTCATCTGCGCGCCGCCCTGCGTGAACGGGAACACGGCCCGGTCGAGGCGCTCGGCCAGCTCCGGCGCACCGCACAGCAGCATCCCGCCGCGCGGCCCGCGCAGCACCTTGTGCGTGGTCGCGCACACGACGTCGGCGTACGGCACCGGGTTGGGTGCCGCTCCCCCGGCGACGAGCCCGATGGGATGGGCGGCGTCGGCGATCAGATACGCGCCCACCTCGTCGGCGACCTCGCGGAAGAAGGCGTAGTCGATGTGCCGGGGGTAGGCGATGGACCCGCACACGATCGCCTTGGGCCGATGGCTGCGGGCCAGCGCCCGCACCTGGTCGTAGTCGATGAGCCCGCTCTCGGCGTCCACCCCGTACCCGACGAAGTCGAACCAGCGGCCGGAGAAGTTGGCCGGCGAGCCGTGCGTGAGATGACCGCCGTAGGGCAGCCCGAGAGCCAGCACGGTGTCGCCGGGGCGCAGCAGGGCGGCATACGCGGCCAGCACCGCGGACGACCCCGAGTGGGACTGCACGTTGGCGTGCGCGGCGCCGAACAGCGCCTTGGCCCGGTCGACGGCGAGCCGCTCGGCCACGTCCACGATCTCGCAGCCGCCGTGGTAGCGGGTGCCCGGATACCCCTCGGCGTACTTGTTGGCGAGCGGCGACCCCAGCGCGGCCAGCACGGCCGGCGAGGTGAAGTTCTCGGCGGCGATCAGCTGCAACGACGTCGACTGCCGCGCCAGCTCCCCCAGCAGGATCTCGGCCAGCTCCGGGTCCTGCCGCAACAGCAGATCGCCCTCGACGAGGGCAGGGGTGACCGACATGACGGGCTCCGGGCGGTCGACGGTGACGTATGTCCAATGTAGGCCCGGTATGGGGCGGACGCGCGGTTTGTACGTACGGCCGTGGCGGGCCGTCTCGCTGCCGGAGGGGTGCTTGCGGCCGGTCGCGCGACTGCGGGTGCGTGGGGGGTGCTCGCGCAGTTCCCCGCGCCCCTTACGGGGCGCTTCGCCCCGGGCATCCGCCATCGGCCTGCAGCGCCGGGTGCCGATGTGAGAAACGCGGGCTACATCCGCGCCGGCACCCCGGTCAGCGCCGTGACCACCGGGTCCAGCGCCTCGTGTATCTCGTCGCCGATGGACTGGAAGAACGGCAGCGGGGCGCCGTAGGGGTCGTAGACCTCGTCCGCCTCGGCCGTCGGCGCCAGGAGCCAGCCGCGGAGGGCCGCGGCCGCCCGCACCAGCGCACGGGCTCGTACGACCACGCCCTCCGACGTCGGCGGCAGCGTCGCCGGGTCTATCGCGCGGACCAGCCGGGTGAACTCCTTCAGCGTGAAGGTGCGCAGGCCCGCCGAGTGGCCCATGGAGATGACCTGGGCGCGGTGGTCACGGGTGGCGGTCAGGACCAGGTCGGCCCGGATCACGTGCTCGTCGAGCAGTTCGCGGCCCACGAAACCGGAGGCGTCCGCGCCGAAGTCCGCGAGGACGGCCTCCGCGTTGGCTTCCATGGGCGCGCCCTCATGGCCCCAGGTACCCGCGCTCTCCACGACCAGCCCGCCGCCGAGGAAGACGCCGAGCCGGTCCGTCACGAGATGGCGGGTCAGCCGCTCGGTGATCGGCGAGCGGCACACGTTGCCGGTGCTGACGTGGAGGATGCGGAAGCTGTCGCGCGGCAGCCCCACGAACGTCGTCGTGATCTCCGCCGCGCTTTCCCCGTTGCCTATGCCACGCCCCGCGTCAGGGGCTGTCAATTCGCCACCTCAAGGTCGGGTACGACCTTCCGCAGCTCCTCCGCCGAGATCGCGCCCGCGCGCAGCAGCAACGGAACTTCGCGGGTGACGTCGACGATCGACGAGGGGACGTTGCCGGGGGTCGGGCCGCCGTCGAGGTACACGGAGACGGAGTCGCCGAGCATCTCCTGCGCGGCGTCACAGGTCTCCGGGGACGGGTGGCCGGTGAGGTTGGCGGAGGAGACGGCCATCGGGCCGACCTCGGTGAGCAGCTCGATGGCGACCGGGTGCAGGGGCATCCGGACGGCCACCGTGCCCCTGGTGTCCCCCAGGTCCCACTGGAGGGACGGCTGGTGCCTGGCGACCAGGGTGAGGGCGCCCGGCCAGAACGCGTCGACCAGCTCCCAGGCCAGCTCGGAGAAGTCGGTGACGAGACCGTGGAGCGTGTTCGGGGACCCGATCAGCACGGGGGTGGGCATGTTGCGGCCCCGGCCCTTGGCGTCGAGGAGGTCGGCGACCGCCTCCGAGGTGAACGCGTCGGCGCCGATGCCGTACACCGTGTCCGTCGGCAGCACCACCAGCTCGCCCCGGCGGACGGCGGACGCGGCCTCGCGCAGACCCGTCACGCGGTCGGTCGCGTCGTTGGTGTCGTATCGCCGTGCCATGTCTAGCGGGCCTCCTCGTACAAGTACTTCGTGAAGGGAGTCTGCGGGGTGCTCACGGCAGCGCCTTGCGGGCGGTCGCGAAGCGGGGGCGCTTGTTGAGGTCCGGGTGGTCGGCCGCGTCGGCCCAGCCCCGCTCCTCGGTGAAGATCCACGGCACCTGGCCGCCCTGGGTGTCGGCGTGCTCGATGACGACGACACCGCCCGGGCGCAGCAGCCGGTGCGCGGTGCGTTCGATGCCCCGGATCAGGTCCAGGCCGTCCTCGCCGGAGAACAGGGCCAGCTCCGGGTCGTAGTCACGGGCCTCGGGGGCGACGTACTCCCACTCGGTGAGCGGGATGTACGGCGGGTTGGAGATCACCAGGTCGACATGGCCGTCGAGGTCGTGGAAGGCGTCCAGGGCGTCGCCCTGGCGCAGGTCGACCCTGGAGCCCGCCATGTTCTTGCGGGTCCACTGGAGCGCCTCCTCGGACAGCTCCACGGCGTGCACGCGCGAGCGCGGCACCTCCTGGGCGAGGGCGAGCGCGATGGCGCCGGAACCGGTGCACAGGTCGACGATGCGGGGCTCGACCACGTCCATGGCGCGCACGGCGTCTATGGCCCAGCCGACGACGGACTCGGTCTCGGGGCGCGGCACGAACACGCCGGGACCCACCTGGAGTTCGAGGTACCGGAAATACGCCCGCCCGGTGATGTGCTGGAGCGGCTCGCGCTGCTCCCGGCGGCCGATGACCTCCCAGTAGCGGGCGTCGAAGTCGGAGTCCTTGACGGAGTGCAGCGCGCCCCGCTTCACGCCGTGCACGAACGCGGCGAGCTCCTCCGCGTCGTTGCGCGGCGAGGGCACGCCTGCGTCGGCCAGCCGCTGGGTGGCCTGGGCCACCTCCGCGAGCAGCAGGTTCACGCTGGTCCTCCGTGTCGTAACTCGTACGTGCGTACGGCCTTACGCGGCCGCGAGCTTGGCGGCCGAGTCCGCGTCGACGCAGGCCTGGATCACCGCGTCGAGGTCGCCGTCCAGGACCTGGTCCAGGTTGTACGCCTTGAAGCCCACGCGGTGGTCCGAGAGGCGATTCTCCGGGAAGTTGTACGTGCGGATCTTCTCGGAGCGGTCGACGGTGCGGACCTGGCTGCGGCGGGCGTCGGCGGCCTCCTTCTCCGCCTCCTCCTGCGCCGCGGCGAGCAGCCTGGAGCGCAGGATACGCAAGGCCTGCTCCTTGTTCTGCAGCTGGCTCTTCTCGTTCTGGCAGGAGGCGACGACTCCGGTGGGGATGTGCGTGATGCGCACGGCGGAGTCGGTGGTGTTGACGGACTGTCCGCCGGGCCCGGAGGACCGGTAGACGTCGATCCGGAGGTCGTTCGGGTTGATCTCGACGTCGACCTCCTCCGCCTCCGGCGTGACCAGCACACCGGCGGCGGACGTGTGGATCCGGCCCTGCGACTCGGTGGCCGGCACGCGCTGCACGCGGTGCACACCGCCCTCGTACTTGAGCCGCGCCCAGACGCCCTGCCCGGGTTCGGTCGCGCCGTTGCCGCCCTTGGTCTTCACGGCGACCTGGACGTCCTTGTAGCCGCCCAGTTCGGACTCGGTGGAGTCGATGACCTCGGTCTTCCAGCCGACGCGCTCGGCGTACCGCAGGTACATGCGCAGCAGGTCGCCGGCGAAGAGGGCGGACTCGTCGCCGCCGGCGCCGGCCTTGATCTCCAGGATGACGTCCTTGTCGTCGGACGGGTCCCGGGGGACGAGCAGCAGGCGCAGCTTCTCGGTGAGCTCGTCGCGCTGCTTGTCCAGTTCCTTGACCTCGGCGGCGAAATCGGGGTCGTCGGCGGCCAGTTCACGCGCGGTCTCGATGTCGTCGCCGGTCTGCTTCCAGGAGCGGAACGTGGCGACGATCGGGGTGAGCTCGGCGTAGCGCTTGTTCAGCTTGCGCGCGTTGGCCTGGTCGGCGTGGACCGACGGGTCGGCGAGCTTCTTCTCCAGGTCTGCGTGCTCGACGACGAGTTCCTCGACGGCCTCGAACATTTTTGGCTCCTGATACTGCTACGGCGTGGGGAGGGGAAGGCGGGCGACCAAAAACGCCGGTCCCGGGCACGCCCTCGCAGGGGCGTGGCCGTGGACCGGCGAAATGGGGCTCGCTACTTCTTGGAGCCGGCGGCAGCCTTGCCGAAGCGGGCCTCGAAGCGGGCCACACGGCCACCGGTGTCGAGGATCTTCTGCTTGCCCGTGTAGAACGGGTGGCACTCGGAGCAGACCTCGGCACGGATGGTGCCGCTGGTGATCGTGCTACGGGTGGTGAACGACGCGCCACAGGTGCAGCTGACCTGCGTCTCGACGTACTCGGGGTGGATCTCGCGCTTCAAGGTGTCTCCTAGATTTCGGGAGGGCACCGGGTCGCCGCCGCGGGCTTGCGGGGCGTGAACCGGGGCCGACGTACCAGTCTGCCAGGGCTGGCCGTATCTCCCAAAACCGGGGGGCTTTGATCTTTATTCCGGGGAGGGCGGGAGGGTGCGCCTACGGGGGTGGGGACGGATTCGTCGTGTGCGCCTGCGGGTCCGTCGCGGCTTGTCGCGCAGTTCCCCGCGCCCCTTTCGGGGCGGGTCAGTGGACCCACCTTCTTGGGGGCGCGGGGAACTGCGCGGCCAACCACGGATCACCCGCACCCGGACTACGACGTCACGACCCCCTTGGCCTGCCCCGTCGCCGTCCCCTTCGTCGCGGACGCCGGGATCGGCCGGTCGTTCTTCAGGGCCTTCCAGACCAGCTTGGCCTTCGCCTCGGCCACGATCACCCGGTTCGGGTTCGCCGGGTCGTACTCCACCGGCATGGTGACCATGTGCATGTTCTTGGAGTCGATGGACTTCAGGCCGTTCGCGAAGTCGATCAGGGAGTTCACCGAGCCGATGTCGGAGTCGGTGGTGATCGTCTTCGTCGCGGTGTCGGCCAGGTCATACAGCTTCTTGGGGCTGGTGAAGACGCCCACCTGCTTGACCTGGTTGACGAGGGCCTTGATGAACGCCTGCTGGAGCTGGATGCGGCCCAGGTCGGAGCCGTCGCCGACGCCGTGCCGGGTGCGGACGAGGCCGAGGGCCTGCTTGCCGTTGAGCGTGTGGGTGCCGGCCTTGAGGTCGAGGTGGCTCTCCCGGTCGTCGATGGCCTTCGTCGTGGTGACCTTGACGCCGCCGAGCTCGTCGATGAGCTTCTGGAACCCGGAGAAGTCGACCTCCAGGTAGTGGTCCATCCGGATGCCGGTGATCGACTCGACGGTCTTGACCGCACAGGCCGCGCCGCCCGTGGAGTACGCGGAGTTGAACATCACGCCGGTCTCGGCGGAGTGGGTGGTGCCCCGCGCATCGGTGCAGGAGGGGCGGTCGATCAGGGTGTCCCGGGGGACGGAGACGACCGCGGCCTTCTTGTGGCCCTTGTAGACGTGGATGATCATCGCCGTGTCGGAGCGGGCGCTGCCGTCGTCCGCGCCGCCGCCGAGCTCCTTGTTGGCGCCGGAACGCGTGTCCGAGCCGAGGACCAGGATGTTCTCGGAGCCGTTGTCGACCTTGGCGGGCCGGTCGGTGCCGAGCATCTGGTTGATGTCGACGGTCTTGAGGTTGCCGTTGAGCTTGAAGTACAGGTAGCCGACGCCGGCGCCGCCGAGGACGAGGATGCCGGCCGCCGTCCAGGCCGTGACGAGCAGTGCCCTGCGGCCCGCCCTTCGGGGCCTGCGGTGGCTCGTGGCCTTCGTATCGGGCCCGGGTATGCCCGGACCGGGCGTGCTCTCGGCGGACATGGGCTCCTCTGTTCTCGTACGACTGCTCGGTTATCCCCTGCTTTCAGGGTCAGGCCCGGCGTACCAGGATCATCGGCACGTATCCGGACCATCGTCGCTCCGCCTGGTCAGACAGCGAAACTCGGGAAAGGGTTGCACAACGCAGTGTGCCCACCGCGTGGAGCGATGGGCACACTGAGTGATCGGAAGTCACCGGGCAAGTGGGGCGAACCCCCGCTCACCAGCCATGTCAGCCGAAGATGTCGTACTGCTGGAAACCGGTACCGAGCGACTTCCTTGTGCCGAAGATCTCACTGGTCGCCTTGCCGGTACCCGGGTACAGGTACAGCGTGCCGCCGGTCGTCCGGGCCAGGAAGTCGGCCTTGCCGTCGCCGGTCAGGTCGCCGACCGCGGCGAGGGTGTTGAAGCCGGTCCAGCCGGAGCGGACCTTCACCCGGGCCGAGAAGAGGCCGGTGCCGGACTTGCCGGTGCCCTTGTACAGGTACAGGTCGCCGCCGCTGCTCTTGCGGGCCAGCAGGTCGGCCTTGCCGTCGCCGTTGAAGTCGCCGACGCCGCGCAGCTGGTTGTACTGGCTCCAGCCGCCGCCGATCTTGACGCGGGCGGCGAAGGTGCCGTTGCCCTTGCCGGGGTACAGCCACAGCACGCCGCCGGAGTCCTCGGAGAGCACGTCGGGCAGGTAGTCGCCGGTGAGGTCACCGGGGATCACGACGGCCTTGCGGGTCTTCCAGCCGGAGAAGATCTTCTTCGTGGCCCAGGAGCCGCTGGTCTGGGCGCTGTTCAGCACGAAGTGGTCCCAGTAGACGTCGCCGCTGGAGGCCACCCGGTAGACGAGATCCTGGAAGCCGTCCCGGTCGAGGTCGGCCTGCAGGATGACGTTGACGCCGCTCCAGTCGCCCCAGGAGGCACGGGAGGCGAGCGAGGTGCCCTTCGAGTCCAGCTCGTAGCCGACGTGGGTCGACGACTTACGGGCGAACAGGTCGGCCCTGCCGTCGTTGAGGTTGTTGAACAGGCTCAGGTTGGTGTCGGCGATCTGCGCGTAGGCGGCACCGACGTAGGTGCTGACCTTCGTGAAGACGGGGTAGGCACCCTTGGCGACACAGTCCTCGACACCCCAGGAGACGACACCGACGATGCGGCCGCCGACGACCAGCGGGCCACCGGAGTCGCCGTTGCAGGTGGTCGTCGTGCCGGTGTCACTGCCGGTGGCCGGCGCGCCCGCGCAGACCATGTGGCCCTTGACGAAGTCGGTGCTGCCGTAGGCGGCGGTGCAGGTGGCGTCCGTGTTGATCGGCAGCGTGGCCGTCTTCAGCGTCTCGGAGATGTCCTGCGTGGTGGAGCTGGTCCGGCCCCAGCCGTAGACCTTGGCGGTCTTGGCGGCCGTGCCCGTGTACGACGCGGTGTCGGTGTTCGTCGTCATGCGGATCGGGGTCGCCTTGACGGGGGCCGCCAGGGTGAGCACCGCGATGTCGTTGTTGGGGGCGCCGTCGGTCGACACGCTGTACGACGGGTTGTTCCACTGCCGCAGTACGGCGGTGGCGGTGCCGCCGTGCAGGTTGGCGGTGCCGTCGGTGTTGGTGGTGGGCAGCGAGGCGGTGCCGGTGACGACCGCGGAGTCGGTGGTGCTCCACTTGAAGCCCTTGACGCAGTGCGCGGCGGTGAGGATCTTCGTGGGCGAGATGACCGAGCCGCCGCAGAAGAAGCCCTCGTCGTCGCTGGTGCTGGTGGTGCCCTTGTCGTCGTAGTACCAGAGCTGGGCCATCCACGGCGCCGAGGAGATGGTGGTCGTACCGCCACCGATGATCTTCGGCGAGACGGCCGAACCGCTCGCGGTGGCGGTCGACTTGTTCGTGGTCGTCGTCCCGCTGTCGGCGGTGATCGCACGGGCGATCCGCTTGTTCAGAACGGCCTGCGACGGTGTGCTGACGGACGGCTTGGCCGTGGGCGTCGGCTGGGTGGCCGCGTTGGCGGAGGTCGCGATCAGCGCGGCCGCGACGGCGGCGGCGACACCGGCCGCGGCGACGGGCAGAGCGAAACGTATCCGGCGTCTGTGACGACCGCTCCCGGACGTGGGTGTACCCACCTAAGTCCCCCCTCGGGATCAGGAGTTCGTGATTCGGTCAACTGACCGAAGGCGCGATCGTACACCGGCCGGAAAAACGCCAGAAGCCGTCCCCCCTGGTGGGGGGACGGCTTCCGCTTACGACAGCTGTCAGTCGCCGTTACCGGGCGTCGGCGTCGTCTTCTGGATCTGCATCAGGAACTCGGCGTTCGACTTCGTCTGCTTCATCTTGTCGAGCAGCAGCTCGACCGCCTGCTGCTGGTCGAGGGCGTGCAGCACCCGGCGCAGCTTCCAGACGATGGCGAGCTCGTCGGGGGCGAGCAGGATCTCTTCCTTACGGGTGCCGGACGCGTCCACGTCCACCGCCGGGAAGATCCTCTTGTCCGCGAGCTTCCGGTCGAGCTTCAGCTCGGCGTTACCCGTGCCCTTGAACTCCTCGAAGATCACCTCGTCCATGCGGGACCCGGTGTCCACCAGGGCGGTGGCGAGGATGGTCAGCGAGCCGCCGTCCTCGATGTTGCGGGCCGCACCGAAGAAGCGCTTCGGCGGGTACAGGGCGGTCGAGTCGACACCACCGGACAGGATGCGGCCGGAGGCCGGCGCGGCCAGGTTGTACGCACGGCCCAGACGCGTGATCGAGTCGAGCAGCACGACCACGTCGTGGCCCAGCTCCACCAGACGCTTGGCACGCTCGATGGCGAGCTCGGCGACCGTGGTGTGGTCCTCGGCCGGACGGTCGAAGGTCGAGGAGATGACCTCGCCCTTCACCGACCGCTGCATGTCGGTGACCTCTTCCGGACGCTCGTCGACGAGGACGACCATCAGGTGGCACTCGGGGTTGTTGTGCGTGATCGCGTTGGCGATCGCCTGCATGATCATGGTCTTGCCGGTCTTCGGCGGGGCCACGATCAGACCGCGCTGGCCCTTACCGATCGGCGACACGAGGTCGATGATGCGGGTGGTCAGCACGCCCGGGTCGGTCTCCAGGCGGAGCCGGTCCTGCGGGTAGAGCGGGGTCAGCTTGTTGAACTCCGGGCGGCCGCGGCCGTGTTCGGGCGCCATGCCGTTGACGGAGTCGAGGCGGACCAGCGCGTTGAACTTCTCGCGGCGCTCGCCGTCCTTGGGCTGCCGTACCGCGCCGGTGACGTGGTCACCCTTGCGCAGGCCGTTCTTGCGGACCTGGGCGAGGGAGACGTACACGTCGTTCGGGCCCGGCAGGTAGCCGGAGGTCCGGATGAACGCGTAGTTGTCGAGGATGTCCAGGATGCCCGCGACGGGGATCAGGACGTCGTCGTCGGCCAGTTGCGGCTCGGCGCCGCCGATCTCGTCGCGGCCACGACGGCCCCGGCGGTCCCGGTAGCGACCGCGGCGGCCACGGCGGCCGTCGCCGAACTCGTCGTCGTCCTGCGGGCCGGCGTTGCGGTCCTGACGGCCGCCGCCCTGCTGCTGCGGCTGCTGCTGCTGCTGACGGTCCTGCCGGTCCTGCTGGCGGTCCTGGCGGTCCTGACGGCCGCCCTGGCCGCCGCCCTGCTGCTCGTCGCCCTTGTTGCGGCGGTCGCGGTCACGGCCGCGCTCACGGCGGTCGCGACGGCCGCGGCCGTCGTCACCGGCGTCGGCCCTGGCCTCGCCCTGCTGCTGCGCGGGCGTCTCGGCCTTCGGCTCCGTCCGCGCCTCGGCGGCGACGGTCTCGGCGCCGGTGGCGGTGGGGCTGCCGGCCTCGGCGGTGGCCCGGCGCCGGCGGCGCTCGGCCGGGGCGTCGTCCCCGTCGCGCTCGGCCTCGCCCGCGCGGCCGGCCGGCTGGCCGGGGATCTCGATCTGCTGCTGGGCCACGGCCTTCTCGGCGGGGGCCTCGGCGGCCTGCTCCGCCTTCTTCTCGGCGGCCTCGTCACCCGTGCGGGCCTTGGAGGTGGCCCGGCGCTTCGGCTTGGTCTCGGTGGCGGCCTCGGCCTTGGCGGGGGCTCCCCCACCGGCCTGCGCCTCCTTGATGACCTCGATCAGCTGGCTCTTGCGCATCCGCGCGGTGCCCCTGATGCCGAGGCCGGATGCGACCTGCTGAAGCTCGGCCAGCACCATGCCCTCGAGGCCGGTACCGCGGCGCCGCCGGGAGCCGGCACCGGAGGCAGGCGCGGAGGCGTCCGTGGCGGGCGCGGCAGCGGTCTCCTCGACACGTGCGCCCATCAGATCGGTGGTGTCGCTCACGAAGGGTCCTTCCCTGGAGCGGACGTCGGCCTGTCTGGCTCGGCGACCGGTTGTGCTGTCCGGCTTTCGGTCCTTGCTTGTGTGGACCGTGCCGGGGCGGTGGTCCGCCAATGCGGCGGAAGAGATATCTGGTGACGGCGCTTCCGACGAGCCGTGGCACCCGGTGTCACGTGGCGTGGTAGCACCTGTTCCGGAGCGTGCCCAGCGGCCCTCTCAGTGCCCGGGTACGGCGTACTGCCCAGGTACGTCATACAGAACGCTGAATGGCTTGGGAGACTCCCGGAAGAATGTCTGTCCCGGACGGGGACACGAAGCACCTCGCCATGGTGGGGTCGGGTGCAGACTTGAGGTTAACACTACCGGATCCAACAAACATTCCCCCTCTCCAAATCCGGCAATCGTGCGCGTCACATGTCACTGGAGGGCGCGAGCGGCAGCACGCTCGCTCCCTGAAGGTCCAGGTCGAGCCGGTTGGCGGCCCAGTCCCTACCGGCCAGGGCCTGCACCTTCTCGGCGCTGCCGGCGTCGGCGAGCGCCATCACGGTGGGTCCGGCGCCGGAGATCACGGCCGGGATGCCGTCGGCGCGCAGCCGCTCCACCAGTGCCGCGCTCTCCGGCATCGCGGGGGCGCGGTACTCCTGGTGCAGACGGTCCTCGGTGGCGGGCAGCAGCAGCTCGGGGCGCCGGGTGAGGGCCTCGACGAGCAGGGCCGCGCGGCCCGCGTTGGTGGCGGCGTCGACGTGCGGCACGGTGCGCGGGAGCAGTCCGCGCGCGGTCTCCGTCAGGACCGGTTTCCCGGGCACGAAAACCACCGGAACGATGGAATCGTTGGGCTCCATCCTGATCGCCCGGGCGGCGCCGGACTCCATCCAGGAGAGCGTGAAGCCGCCGAGCAGGCAGGCCGCGACGTTGTCGGGGTGGCCCTCGATCTCGGTCGCGAGCTCCAGCAGGGCGGCGTCGTCGAGCCGGGCCTCGCCGCCTATGGTCACGGCACGCGCGGCGACGATGCCGGCGCAGATGGCGGCGGAGGAGGAGCCGAGGCCGCGGCCGTGCGGGATGCGGTTCGCGCACACGATCTCCAGGCCGCGGGGCTGTCCGCCCAGCAGGTCGAAGGCGGTGCGCAGGGAGCGTACGAGGAGGTGGCTCTCGTCACGCGGCAGCGTCTCGCTGCCCTCCCCCGCGATGTCGATGTGCAGCCCGGAGTCGGCCACCCGGACGACGACGTCGTCGTAGAGCCCCAGCGCGAGGCCCAGGGCGTCGAAGCCCGGACCGAGGTTGGCGCTGGTGGCAGGGGTGCGCACCCGGACGGCGGCGGCGCGGAACGCTGGACCGGCCATCGCTCGATGACTCTCCTTGAGCTGCGTGATGGTCGAATGACATTCGATAGGTACGTGGGGGACCCTCGGGCCGTGGAGACGGCGCGGCACCGCGCCATATGCGGAGGCATATGCAGCGGGCGGGTTCGGTACAGCCTATCGAAGGAAGGTTCTGTGGCGACATAGGGCGCACAGGAGGCGCACGATGCGTGTCGTAAGCCCCCCGTGCCCCCTCCGTAGGGAGTTCCCTGTCGAAGACGCCGCAGAGTGTCGGCCGGTCGCCCGGCCAGGTCGGCCGGTTGCCCGGCCGGGGTTGCTCGAATGCCTCTCGAGTACCCCTTGAGGCCGTGCTCTAGGCGAGCCCGAGCCGCTCGGCCGCGGCGGCCGCGTCGACCGGCACGGTGACCGGCTGCGGAGCGCCGGCGACGGCCCAGTCGGGGTCCTTCAGGCCGTTGCCGGTGACCGTGCAGACGATGCGCTGGCCGGGGTCGACCTTGCCCTGCTCGGCGGCCTTCAGCAGACCGGCCACGGACGCGGCGGAGGCGGGCTCCACGAAGACACCCTCCTGCGCGGCCAACAGCCGGTAGGCGCGCAGGATCTCACGGTCCGTCACCTCGTCGATGAAGCCGCCGGACTCGTCCCGGGCCGCGAGCGCGAACTGCCAGGAGGCGGGGTTGCCGATGCGGATCGCGGTGGCGATCGTCGAGGGGTCCTTGACGATCTCGCCGCGCACGATCGGGGCGCTGCCGGAGGCCTGGAAACCCCACATCCGGGGCGTCCCGGTGGAGATGCCGTCGGCGGCGTACTCCTTGTACCCCTTCCAGTACGCGGTGATGTTGCCCGCGTTGCCCACCGGCAGGACGTGGATGTCGGGCGCGTCGCCGAGCATGTCCACGATCTCGAAGGAGGCCGTCTTCTGGCCCTCGATGCGCACCGGGTTGACCGAATTGACCAGCGCCACCGGGTAGTTCTCGCTCAGCTTGCGGGCGAGGGTGAGGCAGTCGTCGAAGTTGCCGTCGACCTGGAGGATCTTCGCGCCGTGCACGAGGGCCTGGCCCATCTTGCCGAGCGCGATCTTGCCCTGCGGGACGAGCACGGCGGAGACCATGCCCGCGCGCACGGCGTACGCGGCGGCGGAGGCGGAGGTGTTCCCGGTGGAGGCGCAGATCACAGCCTGCGCGCCCGCCTCCTTGGCCTTGCTGATGGCCATGGTCATGCCGCGGTCCTTGAAGGACCCGGTCGGGTTCGCGCCCTCCACCTTCAGGTGGACCTCGCAGCCCGTGCGCTCGGAGAGCACCTGCGCGGGCACGAGGGGCGTGCCGCCCTCGCGGAGCGTCACGACCGGCGTGGTGTCGGAGACGGGCAGCCGGTCCCGGTACTCCTCGATGATTCCGCGCCACTGGTGGGTCATTGCTGGTTACTCTCCTTCAACCCGCATGATGCTGGCGACACCCCGCACGGTGTCGAGCTTGCGCAGCGCCTCGACGGTCCCGGAGAGGGAGGCGTCGGAGGCCCGGTGGGTGACGACGACGAGGGAGGCCTCGCCGTCCTTTCCGGTCTGCCGAACCGTATCGATGGAAACCCCGTGCTCGGCGAAGACGGTGGCGACCTGGGCGAGAACACCCGGTTTGTCGGCGACGTCGAGGCTGATGTGGTAGCGCGTGACGACATCACCCATGGGCGACACGGTCAGACCGGCGTACGCCGACTCGCCGGGCCCCGTTGCCCCGCTGAGCCGATTGCGGCAGACGGCGACGAGGTCGCCGAGGACCGCGGAGGCGGTCGGGGCGCCGCCGGCGCCGGGACCGTAGAACATCAGCTGCCCGCTCGCGTCCGACTCCACGAAGACGGCGTTGTACGCGCCGCGCACGGAGGCGAGCGGGTGGGTCAGCGGAATCATGGCGGGGTGCACGCGGGCCGTCACCGAGCCGCCGTCCTCGGCTCGCTCGCAGATGGCGAGCAGCTTGATGGTGCAGCCCATGTTCTTGGCGGAGGCGAAGTCGGCGGCGGTGACCTCGGTCATGCCCTCGCGGTAGACGTCGTCGAGCCGCACCCGGGAGTGGAAGGCGATGCCGGCGAGGATGGCGGCCTTGGCGGCCGCGTCGAAGCCCTCGACGTCGGCGGTCGGGTCGGCCTCCGCGTAGCCCAGCGCGGTGGCCTCGTCGAGGGCCTCCTGGTAGCCCGCCCCGGTGGAGTCCATCTTGTCGAGGATGAAGTTGGTGGTGCCGTTGACGATGCCGAGCACCCGGTTGACCTTGTCACCGGCCAGGGACTCGCGCAGCGGCCGGATCAGCGGGATGGCGCCGGCGACGGCGGCCTCGTAGTAGAGGTCCTTGCCGTGCTGCTCGGCGACCGCGTGCAGGGCGGCGCCGTCCTGGGCGAGCAGCGCCTTGTTGGCCGACACGACCGACGCGCCGTGCTCGAAGGCGGTGGTGATGAGGGTGCGGGCGGGTTCGATCCCGCCGATGACCTCCACCACGACGTCGATGTCGCCGCGTTTGACGAGCGCGGTGGCGTCGGTGGTGACCAGGTCCGGGTCGATGCCCTCACGGACCCTGGAGGGCCGTCGTACGGCCACACCGGCCAGCTCGACCGGGGCGCCGATCCGCTGGGCGAGGTCGTCGGCGTGCGTCGTCATGATGCGTGCCACCTCTGAGCCGACGACCCCACAGCCCAGCAGCGCCACCTTCAGCGGACGCGTACGCATCATCCGACCTCGTTTCCTCATACCGTCTACGGTTGGACCAGTCTCACTCACCGGACGGGAGTTTCTACCCTTCGTCCGGATCGTGAGACATCTATTTCATTGTGCGGGGATGGCAGACAGGAGATCTTCCGCCTGCGTCATCCGCCTGTGTCTCCGCCTGTCATCCGACGTCGAGCCGGAGCAGGTCCTCCTCCGTCTCCCGCCGGACGATCACCCGGGCCGCACCGTCCCGCACCGCGACGACGGGCGGCCGGAGCACGTGGTTGTAGTTGCTGGCCATGGAACGGCAGTAGGCGCCGGTGGCCGGTACGGCGATGAGGTCACCGGGTGCCAGGTCGCCCGGCAGGAACGCGTCCTTCACCACGATGTCCCCGCTCTCGCAGTGCTTGCCGACGACGCGGGCGAGCATCGGCTCGGCGTCGCTGGTCCGGGACACCAGGGCGACGCTGTACTCGGCGTCGTAGAGCGCGGTCCGGATGTTGTCGGACATGCCGCCGTCGACGGAGACGTAGGTGCGGAGGTTGTCGAGCGGCTTGATGGTGCCGACCTCGTAGAGCGTGAAGGCGGTGGGCCCGACGATGGCCCGCCCCGGCTCCACGGAGATCCGGGGCGTCCGCAGCCTGGCGGCCTCGCACTCCCTCGTCACGATCTCGGTGAGCGCCTTGGCGATCTCGTGCGGCTCGCGCGGGTCGTCGTCGCTCGTGTACGCGATCCCGAGCCCGCCGCCCAGGTCGATCTCGGGCAGCTCGACCCCGTGCTCGTCCCGGATGTCCTTGAGCAGCCCCACGACCCGGTGCGCGGCGACCTCGAACCCCGACATGTCGAAGATCTGCGACCCGATGTGCGAGTGGATCCCGATGAGCTCGAGCCCGTCGAGCTGCAGCGCCCGCCGCACGGCCTCCGCGGCCTGCCCGCCGGCCAGCGGGATCCCGAACTTCTGGTCCTCGTGGGCGGTGGCGATGAACTCGTGGGTGTGCGCCTCGACACCCACGGTGATACGGATCTGCACGCGCTGCCGGGTGCCGAGCTCCTGCGCGATGTGGGCGACCCGCACGATCTCCTGGAAGGAGTCAAGGACGATCCGCCCGACACCGGCCTCGACCGCCCGCCGGATCTCCGCCGCGGACTTGTTGTTGCCGTGGAAGGCGATGCGGTCGGCGGGCATGCCGGCGGAGAGGGCGGTGGCCAGTTCCCCGCCGGAGCACACGTCCAGGTTGAGCCCCTCCTCGTGCAGCCAGCGCACGACGGCCCGCGACAGGAACGCCTTCCCGGCGTAGAACACGTCGGCGTCCGGTCCGAACGCGGTGCGCCAGGCACGGGCCCGGGCCCGGAAGTCGTCCTCGTCGAGGACGTAGGCGGGGGTGCCGAACTCCTCGGCGAGGGTCTTCACGTCGGCACCGCCGACGGTGACGACGCCGTCGGCGTTCCGGGTGACGGTCTGGGACCACACCTTGGAGTCGAGGGCGTTGAGATCGGTGGGCGGGGCGGCGTAGTGCCCCTCGGGCAGGACATCGGCGTGCCGGGGCCCGGCGGGGTGCGCGGAACGGCTCATTGCTCTTTGGGCTCTCTCAGAGGTGATCGGGTGCGTCGATGCCGAGCAGGGACAGGCCGCCGGCCAGCACCGTCCCGGCGGCTTCGGCGAGGGCGAGCCGGGCACGGTGGGCGGCCGAGGGTTTCTCGTCGCCACGGGGCAGCACGGTCGGCAGGTACGGCAGCGCGGCATCGGCGACGGTGACGAGGTGCCGGGCGAGCCGGTCGGGGGCGCGGTGGGTGGCCGCGCCGGTGAGGATGCGGGGGTAGTCGGCGAGGGCGGTGACGAGACCGCCCGGGGCGTCGGGAACGTCGCCGGGCACGGCACCGATCCCGAGCCGCCCCGCTCCCCGCCCGACGGCCCGCACCCGGGCGTGCGCGTACCGGACCCGGAACAGCGGGTTGCTCTCCCGCTGCACCAGATGATCGGCGGTGATCCGGGGCCGGTCGTGGGCGGCCGGATGCAGCAGGGCCCACTGGGCGGCGTCGGGCCCGAGCGGCGCGGGGTCCTCGGGCGCCGGAACGGGCCGGAGACTGACGGGCTCCCCGTGCTCGACCTCACCGCGCCCGCCCTGGGTCGCGACGATCCGTACGACCGCGTCGGCGACGACCTCGGCCCGCACGTCGTACGGCACCCGCAACGCGACGACCTGCCCGGCGAGGGCGTCGCCGTGGCCGTAGGCGGCCCCGAGGCTGCGGATCTCCCCGACCAGCGTGGCGGTCGGGGACGAGGAGGTGCTGAGGGAGATGTTGAGGAACCCGGGCCCGGTGACGACGACGTCCTCGACGCCGGCGCACTCCGCGAGCAGCGGCACCAGGATCTCGGCGACCCGCGCCGGCGGCTGCCCGGCGGGCCCGGCAAGCTGCAGCGCGACGTTGGTGGCGTAGTCCCCGCATCCACCGGGCCCGGGCGGCGTCACCACGACCCGCTCCGGCACGGTCACACTGAGCTCCCCCGCGTCCACGGCACGGCGCACCGCGCGCAGCACGGTGCGAGAGAGCTCGACGGGGGTCACGGGACAAGCGTAGGGGAGGAAGGGGGTGGGTATGCGAGCAGGTTTGGACAGCGTTCCGGTATGTGGACGCCGCGTGCAGGGGTCACGGATAGGCGGGGTTGCCCCCGGCCCGCTCCCCCGAGAACTGGACCTCCTCGCCCACGCCCCCGTCCTCCCCCTCGCTCCCGCCTCGCCGCCGCTCGATCAACTCCCGCACCAACTGGACGAGTTCGGCGGGTTCGAAGGGCTTGGCGAGAAACGCGTCGACGCCGACGCCTAGCCCGGTCTCGACCTCGTACTGCGTACAGGCACTGACGATGGCGAGCGGAAGATCGCGAGTCCGGGGATCGGCACGCAGCTGAGCGGCGGTCCGCAGCCCGTCGAGCCGAGGCATCACGACGTCCAGAGTGATCACGTCGGGACGCACCCGATGAACGACATCCAGACACTCGGCACCGTCGGCCGCGGTCACGACCTCGATACCCTCCAGTTCGAGATTGACCCTGATCAGCTGCCGGATGACCTTGTTGTCGTCCACAACAAGCACCCGGCCCGACGCCCCTGGCACAACTCGAGAGTAGGTCCGGACCGGCCACCGCGTCCGCGTTTTCCCGACTTCCACCCCGTGCGGGCGAGCACCCCAGCGAAACCCGTTCCTGATCACCCCGACCGAGCTGGTAGTGTTCTACCCGTCGCCGCGAGCAACAGCTCAACGCCAGACGCCCCCGTAGCTCAGGGGATAGAGCAACGGCCTCCGGAGCCGTGTGCGCAGGTTCGAATCCTGCCGGGGGCACTCCGGATTAAGACCCTGACCAGCGGAAACGTCGGTCAGGGTCTTTTTTGTGCATGCCAAAACAGCAACGGCCAACCTGGCCATTACCACTCGGCTCCCGCATAGCCCTGATCAGGGGTTTTCCATGACCGGTCGGACGAAATCCGAATCGTCCGATCCCGCGAAATCGATTTCTGTGGGACATACGTGGGCCAGAAAGCCGCAAGGTGGATCCGCCCCCTCAAAAGAGTGCTTTGACCTGCATGTTTACCAAGCGGGACAGCCAGAAGGGACACGGAGCAACAGGCCGTTGCACTTTCCCGGACCAGATTCGGCACAGTCTCGCGAAGCCGTTCGCGCCCGCCCGACAGCGGTATGCCCCCATGTCTGACTCACACGAGGGAACAATGATTCCTATCAGCGTCGATCGTTGGGACGCCCCATGCAGGCGGCGCCTCGCTCATGGAGCGGATGACATGCTCCCCTCCTCCTTCGTTCCGGCCACCGGAAGCACGTACTCGCCGGCGAGGCGCGCCAAGTGCAGCGGGAGGGGCCGGGCGAGCGGCGGGTAGTCGTCTTGGTAGCGCAGCTGGTGCGTGAGCGTCGCCCACTCCGCCGGCCGGTCAGGCAGGTCCCCTTCACGCCCCGAGTCCGCCAGCGCCTTCTCCGACAGGCAGCCGAGCACGGTGATCTCCAGCTGCCCGGGGTTCCAGGCAGTCTTCCCGGGTGCTGTCCGGCTCTGTGCCGTGGGCGCCAGCTTCATGAGGCCCTTCGGTAGTTTCGCCACTGTGTGCGGCTTCGAGGCCGTACTCGCGAAGACACGGCTCTCCGTCTCCGCCGTCCCCCACACGCCCTCGGCGAAGCCGACGCTGCCCTTGGCGTCGTGGGCGTACCACTCCGCCACTTCCTCCCGCGCGTTGGCGTCCCGTACGAGCACCACCCGCAGGTCGTCACCGTAGAGCGTGTGGCGCTGGGCTGGTTCGGTGCCGAAGCCGAGCATGTCGCGGTCCAGCTCGCCGTTGCGCAGGCGAGGCCAGCACTGGCGCAGATTGCCTGCGTCCGCCAGCACGAGGGTCGGGCGACCGCGGAGCTGGAAGAGCAGCGCGCGGATCTGCCGCTCGGCCTCCCGCTGCCTGTGCTGCTCCACACCCGGGCGGGCACCGGGCCGGAGCCCTCCCCTGGCGGTCACGCCGTCGCCAGGGCCACCCGTATCAGTCTCCTTCCCCGTCTCCGCCACTGGTTCCACTGCCTGAGAGAGCAGCAGCAACAGCTTCGCGTACGGCACCCATTCGGCGCGCTCGGCGTCCCACCCCTCGATGGCGCCCGGTCCTTCGTCCCCGGGGCGGACCCGCACCGCGACAAGCCGATGGACGGGGCGCCGCGTGGGCCCCTTCCTGGTGTGGCGTACGAGCCAGAGCGCCACGTACTGGAGCTCGCCGGGAACTCCGGCCCCCACTCGATGGGCGGGCGGACTGATCGCGCCGAGCTGCCGAAAGGCGTCCAGCCAGGTCCACTTGGCCCGGTGCTCCAGGCCACTGTCGGTGTCGTCGGGCAGGTTGACGAACTGGCTCAGCCGGCCCTGCCGCGCCCAGGCGATGCGCAGCGCATGCTTGGGGTCGGAGTCGGGGACGGCGGCGAAGCGCTCCTTGCTGGCGATCTCCGTGATCACAACTCCGGCCGCGTCGGGTCGCGGAACCACGCGGTCCGCCACAAGCCGGCAGCGCCCTTCGACGGCTTCGGCCAGCCGGACGGCCCTGGAGCGCCTGCGCTCCCGGGAGACCGGCAGGGCGTCAGCCAGGGGCCCCGCGGGCCAGGCTCGTACGCGGATCTCGATCCCCTCGCCCCGCCACCGCCAGGTGTCGTCGTCGGCCGACCCCACGCTCTCCCCGGGAGGGAAGCCGATGAGCTTCGGCAGTTCCGCGAGCAGGGCGGCACGGGTTTCCGGGGACTGCCAGAAGACGTCGATCTCCAGGGGACGGCCGTTGAGTGCGCGTGCCAACGCCGCCCGCCGCTGCAGGGACAGCTGCGTGTCCCGGACGCCCGGACCATGTCCGGCTCCCGAACGAGGCAGCAATGAGGGGGTGTTGCTCCGGGTAACCCGTGTGAGGTCGGGGACCCGGGTCAGCATGGGGCGCAGCCCCTCCTCGACCCAGGCGTCCAGATCCGCCCGCTCCCGTGCCATCAGCCCCGGTCCAACCTCATGCGGGCCGATCGACGGGTGGTAGACAATGCCGGCGGCCACGTCCCCGGACCCGTTGATCCAGCGTTCCGGATGGGAGAAGAGCGCCTCGGGCTGCGGGTAGTTGCGTACGATGTCCAGCTCAGGCAAGAGCGGTGCGGGGCTGTGGTGGCGCCAGGCCAGTTCCTTCAGCCGCCGGTCGTAGCCGAGGGTGTTCACCATCAACCGGTGGCCCCGGTCCGGCCCTCCCGGCCATGGCAGGGGAGCGTCGAGCAGAACGGTCGTGCCGCCGAGCTGGTGGGGGCGCACGTCCAGCTGGGTGGCCCACCGGCGGACCTGGGCGGACACATGGACGCGGAACCGTGGGGCGAACGGCACGGTGTGGACGGTGATGTTGAGGCAGGCCGAGTAGTACCAGGTCTGCCCGCGGCGCTCGTACCGCTGTGGCGGCCAGGAGACGAGTCGCGCGCCGTTGCCCGAGCTCTCGACGCGAAAGTGGAGTGTGGTGCCCCCGGTGCGGAACGTCCGCGCGGCCAGCCGGAAGGCGGCCCACTCGGGCAGCAGGCCGTAGAGCCGTGCGGTGGGTTCGGCTGTTCCGCCCGCCGAGGTCACGGACTCGGTGAGGTCGACCGATTCGGTCTCCCAATGTGGCAGTTGGACGGCCTCGGCCGGGTCGTCGGAGCGGAGCCTCTCCTCCAGATCGGCGCCCTCGGTGTCGTCCTCCTCCCGGTACATGCCCGCCGCCCAGGTGCCGATCACCGGGGCCAGCACCTCCGGCGGGACGGCTTCCCGTGCGTAGAGCCACGGCAGGCGACAGTCCGTTCCGGCATTGCGGCCGGTCGCGATGACGCCGGGGGCCATCGCCTGGAGCAGCGAGTTGAGCCTGCGTACGGGGAGCCGATCGGGGCGGGCGGAGCCCTGGTCGGCCTCGGCGTGCATCCTGGTGAGCTCGGTGTGCAACTCCTCGCCGAGCCGCAACACACTCATCTCCTCCCGCCATGGTCCATGGATCGGGTCGGGTTCGTAGGCCGCGTTGCGAATGGTGTGATACACGAAATTGCCTCCTGGAAGCTGGAGTTCGGCGCTTACGGATGGGCCGGGTCGGGAGCAGGGGCGAGCAGACGGGTGAGCATGCGCCGGAGAGGTTCGTACAGGGCATGGGCGATGAACTGCTCCTCCGCGCTCTTCGTGTCGCCCTCGAAGTACGGGTCCAGCACGTCGAGGACGCTGTGCAGCAGGCTGGACTTGGGGGTGTCGGCCTGCGGTGGTACGGCCCCGCGGTTCGGGGCGAAGGCGGCGTCGACGAAGACCACCCTGGCCGGTACGCCGCCGCGCACCAGCCGCCCGATCACCTGCCACATCAGGACCAACATGTCCCAAGTGACCTGCTCCCGCGTCTCTTCGCCGAGGTGGCTCCAAGCCATCGAGCGGGCGAGCACCTTGTACCAGCGCGAACGAGCGAGGCGGCGGACCTCGTCGGCACCTTCCTCGACGGTGGCCTGTCCCTGTACCCAGGTGTCGAAGTCACCGCCGGTGACGGCGCGGACGATCCAGTCGTTGACGGCGTGGACGGCCAGGGACAGGTCCTCGGGGTGCGGATTGGGCCGGGCCAGGAAGTAGACCGTGCCGATGGCCGCCTCGTCGTCGTCGTTGAGGATGTTGTGGCCCCGCTCCACGGCCAGCAGGGGCGCCACGAGGATGTTCGCGTCGAGGTCCTTCAGGTGCTCGACGTCGCCCCGGCGCAGTGACCGGGCGCGGTAGGCGGACGGCGCCTCGTCCTCCAGGGCGATCTCCTCGTCGTCTGAGACCAGGCACAGCACGCTGTCGTGCCAGCGGGAGTTGAGGTTGTGCAGGGTATCGGCCACGATGCGAGCCTCGGCATAGCTGCCCACCAGCAGGAGGATCTGGTCGCGCTTGCCTGGACGAAGGGAGAGCAACTCGCGCTCCAGCGGACCTCCTTCGGGGGCGTCGTACTCCCCCGCCGCGCCGAGGTGGGTGGCGATGCGGCGCAGCTTCTCGGGGCGGTCGTCCGGGTGCGTTCCGGAGAGGCGCAGCTTCTCGTCACCGTCGTCGATGAACTCGAAGCGCATCAGGCTCTCGTTCGCGATGCGTTCGGTCACCTCGGCCGGCGGCTCGATGATCACACCGACCGGGACGCAGACGTGGTAGCGGCTGGACGCGCCCGCCCAGCTGCTGCCGGACATGAGCAGCAGATGGGCGCCGGGCCTGCCGTCGACGGAGGCCAGGTGAGGCATGGCACGCAGCAGCTCACGTCCGACGCCGCTGCAGCGGAAGAAGGTCAGCTCGCCGCTGCGCACTCCTCCCTTGTCCTCGCCCGGGACCCGGAACTGGAAGCCGAGTACGTTGCCCATCGGGGCCTCGGGCACCATCGGGCCGTAGTCGAGCGGCCGACGGTACATCGTGTTGTAGCCCAGGCTGAGGGCGGCCTCGACGCGGGGCCACATGGCGTTGATCATGGCGAGCCGGGGCTCCAGGGCGCTGAGCAGCAGCGTGAACTCGAAGCGTTCGGCGAGCTCCTGGTGCCACTGCTCGGGGGTCTGGGGCGGTGGCTTGGGCTTCCGGCGGCGGCCTCGCCCCTTCTGCCGTTCCTCCTCCTCGCGCTGCCACTCGTCGTACTTCTCCTTGTACTTCTGCTGCCGGGCGGCCATGTACCGCGGGTCGATGTGGAAGACCTCGTCCATGACCTCGGCCAGGTGGCGCCGGGTGTTCTCCGGGTTGCCGGTGTGGAGCAGTTCGTTGAGGAGGGCGGTCAGCTCGCTGAAGTCCTCCTCCGTCCTGCGGCGGCGGTCGCCGAAGGGGTTGTCGCGAAAGGCGTCGAGAAGCTTGCCGAGAGCCTGTCTGGGGACCTGGTTCCGGTGTTCCGGCCCGCTGTCGTCGGGGAGTTCGTAGCGTTCGTCGAGCAGTCCGAGCTGCAGCGTCCAAGCGCTGAAGTAGCCCGTCCGCACCCACCTGCGCAGGTCGTACCTGGCGACGAGCATCGCGTACAGCCGGTCGGTGGCCGATCCGGCGGTGTTGAGGGCGGCGGCGAAGGTCTCCACGTCCCGTTCGGAGAGCTGGGTGCGCCCGCTGGCCGCGAGCTCCCGGATCTTGTGTCGGCTCAGTTGGTCGATGAGCCCCTTGTCCTCGTCGCTGGCGAGGACGACGGCGGGTGCGAAGGTCTGGTCGAGCTGCATCTGCACACGGTCGGCCTCGTCGATGATGACGAGGTCGCTGCGGCGGCAGGCGAGTTCGAGGTAGCGGATGCGCTCGCCGTTCTGGGGGCTGGGCGGCTCGGCGTCGATCAGTCCGGCCGGCGTGGCCACCCAGATCAGGGCGCCGACCAAGGTGCGGGCTCCGTGGTGCCGGGGGCAGACGGACCAGTACGGGCAACTCGTCGCGTTCTTCTGCCATTCGGAGGCCCAGCCGCCACCTTTGTCGCGCCTGGGGTCCGACGGTGGCCGGAGCCGGGAGCAGGGTGCCTCACCGAAGGCGAGCGGCTCGGTGGACGAAGTGGCGCCCTGCCGTCTGACGTTGAGCACGCAGGAGGTCCCGAGGTAGGCGAAGGCAGGGTCGTCGTGGGCGAGCAGACGGTGCTCGCCCCGGCCCGCCAGCCGACGGTGCAGCCGCTGGGCGTGCCGCTCCCGGCCGGAGGACCCGAGCACGGGTGCGGCGGCGCCGTCGGTGTAGAGACCGTAGAGCCGGACGAGCTTCAGCACCTCCGCGACGTCGGTGACCACGATGGTGGTGCGCCTGCCGAGCTTGGCGAGATGGACGGCGATGATGTCGCGCAGCGTGCTCTTGCCCGCGCCAACGATGCCGAGCAGGTGCTGGATCCCGTCGACCGTGAACGTGAAGTCCTCGTCCTTGCCGGCTTTGTGGAATGTGCCGTTCTCCTTGGTGGACAGGTCAAAGTCCCGCAGCCGCTTCAGCCAGCGCGGCGGCCTTCCCTCGCCGACACGGGCGTGCGTGGCGTCCATCTCCGCCGCGGTGCGCTCCAGGCTCTTCCTGGTGAAGACCAGGGGCTCTCCGGCGCCAGCCGGTTCCAGGTCCATGTCGTGGGCTACGAGGGGGGTGTGGGGGACGGACGGCAGGTCGACGACGGCCAGGGTGCGGCTGACGGGGAAGGCGTGTGGGCCCTGGCCCGCGACCGGCATGCGTTTGCCCGCCAGCGGCGGTGCGGCACGCAGCAGTTGCTCGTAGACGGGGAAGCGGTCTCCGGCGACGGAGAGTTCGCGGCGGGTGGAGGGCGACTCGGTGTCCGGTACGTCGTAGCCGCGCACTCTGGGCTCGAACAGCTGGTAGGTCTCCAGCGCCTCGCGCCAGGTACGGCCCCTGCGCAGGGTCCACAGCGAGTACCGGGCGACACGCAGCGTCCGCGCGGTGTCCGGCGGCAACTGCGCTCCGTGCGCCTCGGCGAACCCGTATCCGCTGAAGAGTACCCAGGCACTGCCCGCGGGGCTGCCCGGCATCAGCTTCTGCTGGAGGTACAGGCCGAGTTCCACCTGGCAGAGGTCTTCCAGGGCGGGCTTGCGGACGGCCGGCCCAAGGAACACTTGGAGGGCGCGGAGTACGTCGGTCAGCGGCGGGGTGATGCTACGCATCGTTCTTCTCCTCTCTCCGAGCCCGACCCAGGTCGGGCACGAGGTCCACGGGTGTGGTGAGCACCAGCCGGTCCCGCAGAAGCGCGGGAAGGGCGTCGGTGAAGGCCCCCCGGTAGCCGTCCCGTCCGGCGAGGGCGTCCGGGATCACGACGAGGGTGCGGTCCGCGAGGGGCGCGCTGTCGGTGAGATGTGCGGCGAGGAGGGCCGGCTGCAGTCGGTCGTACACGTGGATGTCGACGATTCCGGGACCGGAGTCCCTCAACCGGTAGGCGGACAGCGGCCCCGACAGGGGCTCATGGTCCATCCCGGCGCGATTCAGCGCGTCCAGGGCGGCCTCTTCGGCCCGGTGCGGCAGCGCGAGGAACGTCCGCAGTGAACGCCGCAGGATCCACGTCTGGTCCGGCTCGCGGATCAGTTCCGGAGGGTCGTCGCGCGGGCATTCCTCCCCCTCGCACCAGATGTCCGTGTCGGTGGCGGACGACACGGGTACGGGTACGGCCCGGTCCCTGGGCAGCGCGGGGAGCCCGCACGAGGGACAGCGCAGGAAGTCGCCGTCGACAAGCAGGGATTCGGGCAGCGGCCCGTAGAGGTTCTTGACGCGGCTCCAGACGGCCTTGCTCCAGCCGGGCTTGAAGCGGTCCTGCCGGTGGACCACCGGGTGGCGGGCCAGGAAGTTCCGGCACTGCCGGTAGCGCTCGCCCGTTCCGCACCGCGCTTCCAGGTCGCCCAGAAGCGCGCGAGCATGCGCCGCCACGCCCCCGTCCGGCCCGTGCGAGGCGACTTCGAGGCACGACCGCGTCGGCATCCGGCCGACCGGGTGTACCAGCGTCGCGCCCGGGGTGACCAGGGAGGCGGGAACCGCGAAGAGCGGATCGCCCGCCGGCTTGGTCCGGCACCACTCCCACAGCTCCGGAAGGCTCCTCGGCGGTGTCTCCCCGACGTCGAGGCAGTGCATCACCGTGCGGTCCAGCGCATGCTGGGCGAGGCCGGGATAGGGCAGGGCGAACGAGCGCAGGCCCTGAACCTCGGCGAGGGCAGCCACCATGCGGGCAAGCTCGCGGAAGAGTTCGCTGCCCGCGCCCTCAGATTCCTCCCCGGTGTCCGGCCGGTCGGCCCGGCGGGCCGCCCCCGCCCTCATGCCGTGGCCTCGGTGGCGGCCGACACCGAGCACCAGCGGGCCACTTCGCACCGCTGGCAGGAGCGTCCGGGCACCGCCGTGTAGCGGTCGTCCCCGTGCCAGTCGGCCACCATCGTCCGCAGGACTCCCTCAGCCTCGGTCCGGTTGGCGGAGGCGAAGGGGTCGATGATCTCCAGGTCGGCACCGCCGGGGCGGAGCACCTCAAGCTCGACCCGGGCACGGGACGGAGCGCCGCCCAGGTCACCGCGGCCGATCAGCACGACCGCCAGGGCCAGTTGAGGGTAGAGCTCCAGCAGGGGACGGTTGGACCGCCGATCGGTGGCGGAGGTCTTGGTCTCGCGCCACACCCATGAGCCGGCGTCCCGGTAGAGCAGATCGGGTGCGGCGATCACCACCACGTCGGCGACGGTGTCGTGCCGCACCACCCTGGGTTCGGTCCGCACGTCCGTCCCGTCCCCGACGCACCGCAGCGGGCAGACCGCGGCGTGCCGCCGCAACAGGATTGCGCCGAGGGTGCGTTCGCGGTCGGGCAGGTCGAATCCGTCCGGCACCCACTCCTCGGGAACCTCGACCGTGCACGGTCGAGGCGATCCGTGGCCATGCCGGTCGGCGAGGTAGGCGTGCAGCGCCCGACCGCGCTCGGCCGTCACCTCGCGCTCGACGGAGTCCGCCGTGGGCAGGTGCAGCCGACGCATGTGGTCGCGGGCCGGGCAGGCCCGGTAGTTGCGCCCGTTGGTCACCGACCAGGTACGTCGGGGCCGGTTCGGCGACTCGATGCCCAGCAGTCCGGGCGCCGCGCGCAGCGCCGGGCAGACCGACAGGTAGGGACATCCGCCGCACGCGGAGCCAGGGCGGTATTCCCGTCCGTCCAGTACGCCGGCCAGGGCGTCGGGGCCGTGCTCGCGGTACCGGGCGAGCGCCTGCTCCCGACTGCCGGCGAAAAGCTCCCGGGTACGGCCGTCGAACAGCGCAAACTCCACGATCCGTACATGCTCCGACTGCGGCCCGGGGGTGCCCTCGGCCAGCACCAGGGCGACGGCGGCGACGAACCCGTCGGGCGGCAGCTCCCGGTTCAGGCGGTGCACGGGCAGACGGAGTTCACGGTAGGCACCGTCGGCGGAGGCCAGGCAGCGGCCCCACACGGTGAAGCGGTACTCCTGGGCGTTCCGCGAGTCGGGGCCGGACGGCCGGTAGCGGTACGTCCACGGCTCGGGAACCTCGTTCAGGGGGCGTTCCGGGTCGGCGGGGAAGGCCGCCTCGTACGCCTTCACACCATGGTCCGACCATGTCCTCAGGCCGTCATGCAAGGGCGCGGTACGCGTCCGGGGCAGGCCCCCGGGGGGCCGGAAGCGGGCGTCGCAGGCGGCCATGAAGGGGCCGAGAGTGAAGTTCTCCAACCGCTCGCGGCGGCGCGGTACGGGGTCGGCAGTGTGGTAGCCGCGGGTCTTGAGAGCGTCAGCGGCAGGGCACCGGAATGCGCCTCCTTTGAACATGCCGGCGGATACCGTGATGACTTCGGAGGTACGTGTCACCCCGTCGGGGGGCAGCCACGGCTGTGACATTTTCTGCTCCATTTCTGTACGGACGAAAGAAAAGAAGGGTGGCCATGCGGGAGATCGAGGAGATCGGCAATGTGGAGAAGCGCTACGAAGTGCTGGACAAGGTCGGTGACGGTGGCCAAGGCGACCTCTTCCTCAGCCGTGACCGCAGGAGCGGGGAGAGAGTGGCGCTGAAGCTCCAGAAGGCCCGGGACCTCGGCCCCGAGAGCGTTTTCTACTCGGCCGGAAACCACCTCCTCGAAGAGGGCTCCCGCATGATGATGCTGACGGGAATTCAGGCGATTCCAGAAATCATCGCCACCGGGACGCACCGAGGGCGCCGATGCCTGGTCATGGAATTCGTTGAAGGACTCCAATTGCAGGACGTGCTGTTGGCGGCCCGACCCGTCAGGCATCCTGAGGTAGTCGCGTCCGTCATCGGCCAACTGTGCGAAATTCTGCGGGAAGTGCACGACCGGAATCTGGTGCACTGCGACCTCAAACCCGAGAACGTCATCGTGCAACCGGACGGCCGTCTCCGGCTCATCGACATGGGCCTCGCGATCGCGGCGGGCGAGGAGACACTTTTCGAGCGCGGCACGCGCGGCTGGGCCTCCCCCGAGCAGTCCGACGCGTGCCCCTCGGGGCTGACGCGGCGGGCGGACATCTTCGGGCTCGGCTGCATCCTGTTGGAGATGACCGTCATGCGGCTCCCCTACGGCGGACTGGAGGAGCGGGCGGAACCGGGCGGCCCGGTGCTGCCGCCCGACAAACTCGCCGAGCTCCCCCCGGAGTTCGCCTCCCTCGCGCTGTGGATGGTCCGGTGGGAGGCGGAGGAGCGCCCGGCGGATGTCCGTGAGGTGTTCGACCGACTCCGCCCGTATCTGCCCCGACTAGGCTCGCGGCGTCCGTCGAGGCGGCTGCGTCCCGACCCGACCGAGTACTACCGCACGCATCCGCCTCGGCTGTGACGGTGATCCGGAGGTCGCCGGCCGGGCGGGTCACCTCAACCCTTCCAGCAACTCCCGGACCTCGCGCACGCCTTCGCCGCCCATCAGTTCGCGCAGCACGATGACTCTCTCCAACTCCCGTACCGCTGTGTCGGTTTCACCGGCGGACACCAGGACGTCCGCGAAGAGCATCCGCGTCTTGTCCTCGTTGGGCCAGTTCTCCTGTTCGCGGTAGATGTCGCAGGCCCGCCGGTACAGGGAGATGGCCTCGTCCCGCTCGGCGCGGGCCAGGTGCACCTTGGCCAGGGTGAACAACACGTCGGCCAGGCCGCTGCGCTCCACCGTGCGCTCGACCACGCCCAGGGCGTCGGCGCACCGACGGAGCGCCTGCGCGTGCTCGCCCCGGTCGTGGTGAAGCGCGCCGAGGGCGTTGAGAGCGGCGGCCTCCCCGACCGGGTCGGACACCTCCCGGCACAACTCCAGTGCCTGGCACAGCGCTTCCTCCGCCCCCGTCCGGTCGCCCTGCTTGCGCAGGGTGATCCCGAGCCGGTGCAGCGAACGGGCAAGACTGAGCCGGCCCGCCTCACTGTGGTCCTCCTTGCTGAGCCGGACGGCACGGTGCAGGTGGCCCACGGCCGTGTCGTACTCGCCGAACCGCCACTGTGTCCCTGCCAGCATCCGGTGGACCATGGCGCAATCGACCGGGGCGGCGGCGGATTCGGCGGCGTCGACGGCGTGCAGGAGGTTCCTCCGCGCGTCGCCGAGGAGGTGCCGGCGCCACTGATAGGTGACCAGGGCCATCGAAAGCAGCCATGTGTACCGTTCGATGCCCTGGCCGATGGCTAATCGGACGCCTCGCTGAACAGCGGCGTACTCCTCGTCCAGGTACGCCATCGCCTGCCCCGGTTCCGCGGGGTCGGTGACCGTGACCCCGTCGGGCTCGCCGATGGGCAGGGCGCGCTCGCGGTCGAGCACCCAGTCGCAGGCGCGGACGTTGTGCAGCTGGTGTTCCAGCACCTGCCGTACGGTCGCCCGCTCGATGTCCGTCGTCTCTCCGTCGCCCACCGGCCGCGCGTGCCGGCGGGCGAAGGCCCGCACGAGGTCGTGCAGCCCGTACCGGTCGCCCTGGCGCTCAACCAGGTTCGCCGCCACGAGCTCCATCAAGGCCCGGTCGGTGCGCGCCCCTTCGCCCGCCGCCCTTCCCAGGTCCATCACCGCCTCCCAGGAGGCGGTCGGCCCGGGGTGGACGGCGAGCTGCCACAGCAGCAGCCGGGCCTCCGCACCGAGCACGCGTACGGAGCAGTTCAGTGCTGCACGGACCGACAGTTCGTGCTCCGGCAGGTGCAGGGTGTCCAGTCTCGCCCGCTCCCGCTCCTCCTTCATGTCCCGCACCAGGGCCGGGAGGGTACGCAGCGGACGCGCACCGCCTTCCAGGAGTCGAGCCACCACGGTGAGCGCCAACGGCAGCCGTCCGCAGAGGCGGACCAGCTCACTGAAAGCCTGTGCGTGCTTCGCCCGGTCCTCGACCGACACCTTCTCTTGGAGCACCTCCAGGGCGTCCGCCTCTTGCAGCGGCTCCATCTTGCGGAACAGCACCTTTCTCTCGGACTGCAGGCGCAACAGGTCGTTGCGGCTGGTGATGATCACGGCGCAGGTGCCGTCTCCGGGGAGCAGCGGCAGCACCTGCTGTGCGTTGAGCGCGTCGTCCAGGACGATGAGTACCGAGCGGTGGGCCAGTGCCGACCGCAGCGCGTTGCTCTTGCTCTCCGGTCCGGTCACCGTGGTGTACGGCGGCAGCGCGGCCAGGAACCCGTCCAAAACCTCGTCTGGTTCGGCGGGCCGCGCGTCCCCGTCGGCGAACCCGTTCAGTTCGGCGCGGAGCACTCCGTCGGGGAACCGCTCCCGAAGCTGACGGGCGAGGTGGTTGGCCACCGTGCTCTTCCCGACACCCGCCATGCCGCTGATGAGGACCAAGGCCAGGTTGCCGGCGTCCTGTTCGTCGCACACGGCCGCCACGAGGCCGCGGATCAGTTCGTCCTGCCCGACCGGCCTGCGACTGCTGCCGGGCAACTGGTCTGGGACGGGCGGCAGGAGCGTCCCGCCGGACCGGTGGGCGACTCCCCGGACCTGGTCGAAGGCGCTCCGCAAGTCGGTGTCCGGCTTTCCGTTGCGCCTCGTCCACTCCTGGATGAGCCGTTCACGTCGGCGCTCCGCCAGGTCGTCGTGGGCGAGCAGGTAGAATCGGAAGACCTGGGGCAGTTCCGGTGCGCGCTCGAACCACTTCTCCGTCTCCTCACGGAGCCACTTCTCCTCCCTCGATTTGTAGGCGGCGTCCATCCGGGCGTGCACCGCGGCCATCAACTCGGCCCGCAGCGCCTCCCGGCGCAGTTGGAAGCCGCTCTCGGTCAGCCCGCGCAGCGGATCACCGCCGTCCCACTCCTCCAGGGCCGCGCCGAGCAACTCGAACCCCTCCGGATGGTTCAGCCCTTCGGCCCTCGCCACCCGGTCGCGGAAGCGGAGCAGGTCGACGCCGCCCTCCGGCGCGCGGAGCGTGCAGTAACCCGACTTGCCACCATGGGGCACGGCCTCCGGGCCCAGTCGCCTCCGCAGGTCGGAGACAGCACGGTCCACCAGGCCGCGGGTGTTCTCCTCGCCCTCCCAGAGGACTTCGGCGATCTCCTTCCTGGTGCATCGGCAGCCCGTTGATGTCGCCAGAAGCGCAAACAGCCCGGCTGCCTTCGAACCTGCGCAGACCCTTCCGCCGCCGTCCCCTTCGGCTCTCACCGGGCCCAGCACATACCCCTCCATCGCCCTTCCCCTCTCCGCACCGGAAGCAGTGGTCCGGGCCCCGCGACGGCGCCCCCTTCATCTGTACGTTGCGATGTGCCGCTTCACACGCACGTACTCCTTCACGCCCCCATGCCTCAGTTTTCCCTCAGTTTCCGCTCCGCGGCCTCCTCCCGTCCCCGGGCACGATGGCACCAGCCGCTCACAGAAAAGCGAGACGGCAGCGTAGTCATCCATCGACCCATCAGGAAGGAACCACAGGCCCTATGAACAACCGTCAGCGAAACCGCCGGGCGAGCCGTCTGCGCCAGTCCCCCGACTGGCCGCCGACCCGGCGCCGGCGAGCGGCCGACCGGACCGAGGGCACCACGCCAGCGACCCCGCGCGCCGAAGCGCCGGACGACTCTCCCTCCGAGACCGCCTGAGTTCCACAGCTCATGGGTGGGTGCCCGTCCCGGGCGGGCACCCACCCACTGCGGCCCCACCCCTCTGAACTACTCCGACCGGCGAGCTCACGGCCTTTCCGCACTGTCACACGCTCGTGGTCGAAGGCGGCGAATCCCGGTCGACAAGACCGACACCGGCGGCTCTCAGCCCGTCCAGTACATCGACATCTCCAGCGCCTTCAGCATCTTCGGCACCTTCAGCTTAGAGAGAGGACATTTACTGATGTATCCACTATCCAGCAGTATGTTCGCCTCGGTGAGGCGGCACTTCGACGACCCCCGGGTCGGCGACTCGATCCTCGTGACCGTTCCCTCAGACATCGAGGGGGCGGAGCCGGTCCGGCTGACCGCTGTCGAGACGTACGAAGCCTTGTACGGGCCGGGCTCCGACCCCCAGTTCGCCGCCGCGGTCTGGAAGGAGGTACTCAGCACCGCGCTGAGTGACCTCGCTCCACACGGCACCGGGAAGCTCCTAGCGATCTGGCTGGCCCTGCCCCGGTTGACCGGGACTGTCCACCGCGTCTGCACGCGCCTGCACGCCGATCGGTCGGACGTGGAGGCCGAGATGATCCTGGCCCTCTTGGAGGAACTAGCGGCTCCGGACGCCTCGAGCCGCCTCTCCGACTCGTCCCTGATCCACGCCGCGCGCACCAGGGCGTGGTGCTTCGCCCGCGACGGCCTGCGGGAGCTCCCCTCCACCCATGTCGAGCGCATCGCCCAGGATCGCGCGCTCAGCGCGTCCGACGGGGAGGCGGACGCTCCGGCCGAGGAGTGCCTGGACGTGCGGGTCGACCGTCCGGACGGCCCGGACGGGCTGCGCGCCCCGCTGCGCTTCCGGGTGCGCCAGGAGCATCTGCGCAAGGGTGCCCTCGCCGACACCGACGACGGGACGAGGGACCGTTCGACGCACCACGCCCCCCGGAAGAACCGACGATCCAAGCGCCGCGCGGACACCCGGCCGGTCCGCCCTGCGGGGAGGCGAGCATGAAGGACCCGGTAGAGGGCCGACTCAGCTTCTCCGAGATGTTCGACCTGCCCGTGACAGTGGACCTGCGGACGGCGTGCCGAGCGTTCGGGATCGGTTCGACAACCGCGTACCGGCTGATCCGCGAGGGCGAGTTCCCCTGCTCCATCCGCCGCGTCGGACGCAGGTACAGGATTCCGACCAACGAGCTGATGCGTGCCCTGGGGATCGAGGACCGTCCGCTGTACAGCGTGGACCTGAAACTGGACACGAACGGCCCGAGCACCGACTTCTGACAAGGAGATGGGCCTCGCGTCCCCACCACCGTGCGGCCCTGTGGCTGATGCCAAGGGGCTGCACGGCCTTGCCTCTCCACACACCGCCCGGTCCGTCACTTGATGGCGCCTGCCGAGTCGCCCCGCCCGGGTGATCGTGCGCCATGGCAAAGTCGCATGGTTGACCTGAGGTGAGACCTCAGCGCCAGCTGTGACACAGGGTTCGGGTCCCCTACGCGGAGGAAGACGTCCGTTTATTCACCGAAGATCGAAGGCAAGGCGGTCGTATCCTCAGTCCCGGGGACGCGCAATGAGTCGAGAACGAGGACTCCACAGAGCATGAGCAGCAGGCCGATAGGCACGACGCATCGTCAGAAGCGGCGTCGAAATGACTCCTCGCCGCCCCCGCGATGATCGCGCCAGCGAACCCTCCATCCAGCATGCTCGCCACAGAACCGCAGAGCAGAGACGCGTGTCCGTCCCGTGACAGGCTCCACGTCATGCACTCCGGGAAACAGGTCGATACCCCCGTGCCACACTTGGACAGCCGAGGAAAACTGCAGCTCAGACGCCCTATTCGGTAGGTTCCAGCGCCGCCACGCACTCCACGTGGTGCGTCATCGGGAAGGCATCGACCGACCCGCACCACACACCCGTTCAGTTCTTCGACACCAGATTCCGACGGACGAGTCGGGGGTGCATGCCCGGACGCGTATGCGTCGTGTGCACCGTCAACCGCCTCGCCGGAATCAGGTGCCTGCGAGCGCTACTCGTATTCGCGCAGGAGTTTGTCGATGCGCTGGTTGGCGATCTCCTGCCGCCCATACAGACACTTGGCGTAGGTGGTCATGAGCACCTCGACGCTGTTACCGGCGCGCTCGGCCACCTCGGTCGGGTCGACGCCGGCGTTGAGCCAGGTGGACAGTGCCGAGTGGCGCAGATCGTAAGGGCGGGCCGCGAGCAGAGAACACACCAGATCCGGAGGAAGGCCGAGTTCACGGGCCTCGTGCCAGGCACGGTCGTAGGTACTGGATCCGACGATGCCGCCACGCTCGTTGAAGAACAGCCGCCCGTCGTCCGCGGTGCCAAAGGCATCGATGCTCGCCCGCCAGAGCGCTACCAGTTCGGGCGGCAGGGGTACGGACCGGGCGTCGTCGGCTGGACGGCCCTTGAGACCGCGTTCATCGTGGGCTCTTCCGGTGTCGGTCCATCGCTTGCCCGCCTGCGGCAGTGTGCGGTGCACGGTCACCTGACCCCAGCCCTCAGCGGGGAGCACGCAGTTAGGCAAAGACACCCCGACCGCTTCGGCGGGGCGCAGCCCGGCGTAGTACATCCCGGCGAACAGCCCGACCAACCGCCGTCCACGTGCCCGCCGGTAACCGCCGACGTAGGAGACCGCGCACAGCAGGGAACGCGCCTGGCTAGGGTTGGCGACCACTCGCGGGTCGACCTGGTCGACGGTCTCAGCCACGCTCCACTTGATGGGAGCGAGCGGATCGGCGGGCAACTTGCGCTGCTCGAGGGCGTACCGCACGGCGTTGATCAGAACCTTGTGCTTGTGCCGCTGCGTCTCGGCCGCAGCCACCGCGCCATCCCGATTGAGCCGCAGTGCGGTCAGTAGAGACCGCATCACGACCGGATCCATCAGATCGGCCAGCGGACATGAGGCTCCCGCCACCCAGCGCAGAGCCAGCCGGACATCAGCTGGCATCTGACGCGGCTCCGGGCGCGGGACAACGAACGCCCAACCCCGCATCGCCCGCCGCAGCAGTTCATCGCTCGGACGGCCCCGCACATCCCGGAGCATCGCCCGGGTGATCGCGCACAGCGCGTCGTTGGTCTCGTCCCGGGTCTTCGCCGCAATCAGCGGCCACCTCATCTCCATGTACTCCAGAGCAAAGGCGTACCAGCTGATCCCGGCCGCGCGGCCCTGCGGCAAGCCACGACTGATCCCCGCAGGGGACTCATCCGCAACGCCTTGTCGAGCGGCACGGAGAAGCACAGCGCCCAAGTCATCGGCCAGCGCCCTGACATCCGTCGCACCCATCGTGCGCCGGCCATCCACGGCCCTTCCTTCACGTCTACGGCCGGGGACGCCGCGCGCCCGAGATTTCGAGTTCCTCATGACGTCCACCACCTCCCTGACACGTGAACGTCTTGGATGCCCATATCAAGCCCGGCAGCAACAACGCCCCCTGGAGTCCCGTCGTACGCCCAAACCCAGCTTCGAGCCCGCGTCGGACTGAACCCACGGCGACTGTCTCTACCAGCCCCATCCGACAAGGGAGGATGCACAGTAGGATAGGTAGCATGAGTGAGCCTACCGGCAAGTACTCGATCACCATGCCGCGCGATATCGCCGAAGCCGCCAGGGCCCGCAGTGGCCCCTCCGGACTGTCCGCCTACGTCGCCGCAGCCGTCGCCCGCCAGATCGAGCGGGACAACCTCAACGAACTCATCACGGTCGCGGAAGCCGAACACGGCCCAATCACCGACGCAGAGGTTCAGGCCCTGCGCGACCAACTCCACCAAGCCCGGGAGCAACAGATCCAAGGTGGGGCGAACGCCGCGTGACCCCCTCCTCCGCCGCCCCCGGCGGCACCCTGATCCTCGACAGCGAAGGGCTGGCCAAAGCCGTCCTGCGCGACCGCACAGTCACCGGCTGGCTCGCCCTCGCCCGCGCCGACGACCTGCGGGTAATTACTTCCGCGGCCACCCTCGTGGAAGTGATTCATCCACGGATCAATCGCCCAGCCCTGGAATGGACCCTGTCCCGCCTCGTCATCGAACCGGTCACCGAGCCCATCGCCCGTCACGCCGCCGCCCTCCTCGCCGACGCCGGCCTGCACGGCCACAAGTACGCCATCGACGCCATGCTCAGCGCCACCGCCCTCGCCGCACCCCGCCCCGTCACAATCCTCACCTCCGACCCGGAGGACCTCACTGCGCTGTGCGGCGGAGGCGCCACCGTCATCAAGATCTGATACGTCCACGGGCTGTCTGTCGCTGCTGACGCTTCCGCTCGCACCCGCAGTCGCTCGTCGGTGCCTGCACGTGTAGTAGGCGTAGCGGGTGGCTACACTCTGGGCGGACAGGCAGTAGCGCGGGACGGTTGTGACGCGGTAGGCGGTGCGCCAGCCCGCACCCGCATGGCCCACGGCCGTCGTCGGTATTGCGCTCAGGCGTTCGGACGCTGGACTCGCCCTACGGCGCAGGCGTCGCCTGACGGCGCTTGGCCCGCTCGACCTGGCGCAGCAGCAAGTCGGCAAACTGGATGATCTCCGCCGCCTCAAGTGGGTCGTCGAAGTCGACGGCTGCCTCACCGGAACCGGACTCATCCCCGCCCCACCACGACGACATCACGTTTTCAAAGTCAGTAGGTACGGCTGCTTGTCGACGACCGCCCCGGACTGCGGGCACCGCGTTCCGGCCAGGTTGCAGGGGAAGACAGTGATGCCCTGCTGGGGTGCGGTGATCGCGTAGACCATGAGGTTCAACCGAATCCTCCAACCACCTGATCTTCGAAGGTGAATGCGGTATTGGTAGATGCATGAGCGATTCGTTGCCGACTATGCCTTTCCCTCGCCTGGCCAGCTGCAACTCCGGAACTGACTCCGGGCGCACTTTTCCTGACTGTCACGGCGCAAAGCTGCCAGGTCAAAGATTTTGCCTTGAGCACGCAAGTGATAGCGAATTGCATTCATTCCTATCATCCATCGGGCCGGGTGCAAGGATCGATTTTCGCCACACCAATATTCCCAGTCCAAGACTACAAGAGGTGCTATCCCGACTGAAACAATCCGAGGGAGAAGCACCCCTGATAGGGCGTTGCTCTTTCAATGACGCCCACTTCACCGACGAAGCCGACTTCTCTAGGGTTGCATTCTCCGACCACACTTCATTCGATCGCGCCAAATTCACTGAAGCAGCCCACTTCGATAACGCCACATTCGCCAACCAGTCATCATTCAAGGATGTCGTGGCATTAAGTAAAATTTCCTTTTTTGAGGTCACTTTCACCGAGACACCTTGGTTCAGTAGAGCAACATTTTATGACGACGTTTACTTCACCTGGACCACTTTCCAGGAAGACGTCATGCTCGACAGGGCGACTTTCAAAGAGAAGGTCGACTTCCATAAGGCACGGTTCCAAGATAATGTCCAACTCGGACCGTTCATTGTCGAAAAGTCGCTAGAGATGGAGGAGGTAATCTTCAACTCACCTATGACCCTGCTAACGACAGCACGAGAAGTAAGCCTCCGCGGAAGCCGCTGGTCGTCATTTGGGCAAATTGAACTACGTCACGCCGCTGTCAGCCTCGCAGACTGCGCTCTCGAAGCGCCAGTATCTGTCAGATCCGCCCTCGCTCAATTCGAGTGGGATGGAACCATCCTTGAAGAAGAAGGGTTCTCGAATCTCTTCGGAACATGCATCATAACCGATTTATCCGGCACCGATTGCAGTATGCTCACTCTAGCCGACGTCGAACTGGCACGGTGCCATTTCTCTGGCGCTATTCACCTGGACCAAATTCGCCTCGAAGCTCACTACGGCTTCAACATCCCACCCCAAGTCCGTATGGAATTCTGGCGACTTTCCTACAAGTGGACACAACGCCAAGTTATCGAAGAAGAACGCCAGTGGCGTGCGCTACCCGAAAGAAGTCCTGCTCTCCGGCGAGGGTGGGGCGCGCCACCGGAGCAATTGCACGAAGTCCCCAGCCTTGCCGCCCTTGCCATCATCTACCGGCAACTCCGCAAATCCCGCGAGGACGCAAAAGACGAGCCCGGCGCCGCCGACTTCTACTACGGCGAGATGGAAATGCGCCGCCACAGCAAGGGATGGGGCACGGCGGAACGATGGTTGCTCCAGCTCTACTGGCTGCTGTCCGGCTACGGCCTGCGTGCCTCCCGGGCACTCGGCTGGCTGGCCCTGGCGATACTGACGACCATCCTGCTGATGATGGGCTTCGGCCTCCCGCAGGACTCACCCAGGCAGGAAGCCAGCGGTACGGTGCCGCCCGGTGGCGGGAAGGTCATCTTCGAGATCGACAAGAACGATCCGAAGAACCCGACCCACGACCGGTTCACGACCAAGCGCTTCGACAAGGCGCTCAGCGTCACGCTCAACTCCGTAGTGTTTCGCTCCAGCGGCCAGGACCTGACGACAGCCGGCGGCTACATCGAGATGGCATCCCGATTCTCCGAGCCGGTCCTGCTCGGTCTCGCGGCGCTCGCCATCCGGGGGCGAGTGAAACGGTAAAGGAGCCATCTATCGAGGTCCAAGTCTGGTCCGGCCAGCCGTGTGCCGCCAGCCTGTTGGCCAGCTCCTGCTCCAGCACGAGAAGTGCCAATGACGTCGATCCTGTGGAAGCCAGGGCTCTCGGCCCGTCCTGCAACCAAGCCCAAGCCGGCCGCTGCCATCGCCTGGCAGACCGCACACTACGAAGATCGCGTTCTACAGCTGGAGCATCAGCCCGAGCCATCGCGTCGGATGCGCCGCCGCGGGAGCCAGAGGCAACCCGGCGCATTTCACTTACCCACGCACTCCGGAACATCTCCCTGTTCGAGTGTAGGCGGCACGCTTTACTCCCTACGCTTGCCCGAGGGAATCGTGACCTCCGCCACAGAGGGCGACCGACGAGCATTCACCGACAAGTAGGCCAGAGTGGCCAAACGGGGCATTTCGATCTCGCGGGACATGCGCGGGACGACAGACCTAACATCCCGTCAGGTAAGCCCGTGACCTGCGGAAACAACCGGGAATTATCCGGCCTCCGGAGCCGTGTGCGCAGGTTCGAATCCTGCCGGGGCACTCACCTGCTCGGTATAACTGCAGGTCAGTGTACTTCTTGGGGCAACTCGGTAGCTGAGGGACAGTTAGGTTCTCCTGGCTGGTCCCTCAGCTTTCCCGTATTTGCGCAGGCCGGGGCAGGTCTGGGTTTCTGTGCAGGTGGGTGCCCCTGGAGGCACCCAGGACATGGGAACGCCGAAGGTATGTCCCTCAACATGGCCTTCGTCAGTCTTGTTGCCGAGGTCGAAGTCATCCAGCTTGGTGCCGCTTTCGCCGTATACCCGCAGATGGAACCCCTGAGCTCACCGAGGCGGGCCGACTGCTGACCGGCACCGATCTGCCGGTCGCTGAGTCGATCGCCGGGTCGGCCGACCCGACCCCCATTGCTTCGCCCGCGTATTCCGCCCCGCCCACGGCGTCACCCCGGGCGAGTGGCGCGCATCTCTCGCCTCCACCGGGGCGCAAGGGCCTCGGAGCGTCCGGGTCACCCCTGCTGGGGTTCGCCCAGCGCGAGTCCCGAGTGCCGACGCCAGGCTTCGCCCTCGGGCGTCTCGATGCGGCGGATCGCCGATCTCTACCCGGGCGAGGCGAAGACCGACGCCCGCGACGCGGCCGTGATCGCTGACGCCGCGAGGACGATGCCGCACACCCTGCGCTCGCTGGAACTGACCGCCGAAATCACCGCCGAGCTGACCGTGCTGGTCGGCTTCGACCAGGACCTGGCGGCCGAGGCCACCCGCACCTCCAACCGGATACGCGGCCTGCTCACCCAGTTCCACCCCAGCCTGGAACGGGTGCTCGGGCCGCGTCTGGACCACCCGGCCGTGACCTGGCTGCTGGAACGCTACGGATCGCCGGCCGCCCTGCGAAAGGCCGGTCGTCGCAGGCTGGTTGAAGTCATCCGGCCCAAGGCCCCGCGCATGGCTCAGCGACTGATCGACGAGATCTTCGACGCGCTTGACGAGCAGACCGTCGTCGTCCCCGGGACCGGCACGCTCGACGTCGTGATCCCGTCGCTGGCCCGCTCGCTCGCGGCCGTCCACGAACAGCGACGAGCTCTGGAAACACAGATCGGGCAGCTGCTGGAGGCTCACCCTCTTTCCGCGGTCCTGACCTCGATTCCGGGGGTCGCGGTCAGGACCGCCGCCACTTTGCTGGTCACCGTCGGCGATGGCACCAGCTTCCCCACCGCCGCCCACCTCGCCTCCTACGCCGGCCTGGCACCGACGACGAAGTCGTCGGGGACCTCGATCCATGGCGAACATGCGCCCAGAGGCGGCAACCGGCAGCTCAAGCGGGCGATGTTCCTGTCCGCGTTCGCTGCCCTGCAACGATCCCGCCTCCCGCACCTACTACGACCGCTGCCGGGCCCGAGGGAAGACCCACACCCAGGCACTTCTCCGCCTGGCACGCCAGCGGATCAACGTGCTGTTCGCGATGCTCCGCGACGGCACCTTCTACGAACCCGGAACCCCACGCCTCGCTTGACGAAAGACATAGAGGCACCCCCCCGCCTCAGGCCGGCCGTGCCCGCGTACATCACGGTCCCGGCCGCCTCAGCCTGGCCTGGCCCGCCTCAGAACAGGCGTGACCGCCGTCGAAGGTCCCGGTCTGATCGGCGCTTGCGGCCCAGCGGCAGGCCCCAGCCGACTGCGTCGGTCATCAGGAGCATGACCGCCCACCTTCCGCGTTCGCCGCCCACATTCACTCCACCGCCGTGCCGTCATAGCCCACATCTCGTGACCCGGCCAAGCCCTCAACCTCGTCACCATCGTGATCTCCGGGTCGCCCTCACATACCGCCTCCGGCTCGCCGGACCGCCCGACACGGCGTTCCTCGACCTCCGCACCTCGGACGGGCACACCGACACCAAAGTCCGGCGCTTCCCCGTGTCGTGACGACGCGAGAGGCCGCGGGGAATGGCCTATCAGAGGGCGATCCTGGAGGCTACGAGGTGCTGGATCAGTCGTAGTGCCCGCTCGGTGTCCCAGAGTCGAGGGGAGGCCAGGGGCCCGCTCTCGGCGCACAGTTCGTCCCGTGGGAGATCCGCCGTGGTGGGCAGCACTCGCAGGACCTCGCTCAGGAATGTGCCGAAGTGGTCGCCGACCGGTTCGGCAGCAGCCCGGCGCAGTTGCTCCAACGCCGCTTCCACCGCGGCCAGCCGGGCAAGAACAGCGGCGGCGTCAACCAGTTCCCCAGGAGGGGGTGCGAAGTCCATGTACTGCACGATCCGTTCGGCCATGGCTGCGTCGGCCGGTGCGGCCCGCCACTCGTGGGCGTCGAGTGCGTCCTGGGCGCGCTGCACGATCTCGGCCACCGCGCGAGCGACCGGCCGGGGCTGCAGCGCGAGCGAGCGGCCGGTCCACTCGCCCGCGTACTCGGCGAACGAGGGGTCGCCCTCGATGTCGCTGTCCACATCGATGTAGTCGATGTCGATCCTCTCGTGGGCCTCGGAGTGCTCCCACAGCAGCTCCACCGGGTGGTAGGCGTGTTCGTACAGGAACTTCCACCACGCCTCTCGGGGAACCGGGGCATCGAGCAGCTGAAGCTTGATCCTGCACTGGTGACACACCACGTCAACAGGTTCCCACATCTCTTCCTCCACCCTTCCCGGCGTGGTCTCCACCCCACCAGGATCGATCACTTGCACTAACGTCCGCGTGAAGCCGCATCGTCGCCACGCCGACTGAGGCGGGAGTAGCGGTATGTGATGTCGTCGAGGAACTTGCCGATCAGGCCCAGCGCACGTTCCGCGTCGAAGAGTGCCGCGGGCGTGAAGTCTCCCCGGTCCGTGAGGAGGGCCTCCGGCGCGGTGTCCACCGTGGATGCGAGTGCGCCGGAGAATGACCGCAACGCCGCCGGGAGGCTGGCCTGGTCGTCCGGGAAGGACGCGGCGGCACGGTCGAAGGCGGCACGGGCCCGCTCTACCACCGCCGCACGTGCCAGTACCTCCGCGTCGTTCACCCGTCGTCCCGCCGCGAGCAGGGGCCACCGGGTCACGGCAGCAGCTCGTCGACCGTCGCCTCCTCAGCCGGGTGAGCGGTCCACTGCCCGGACTCCCTGGCCTGTTCCAAGGGGGCCAGCACGGCACGCACCGCCGTGCACAGCGGCCGGGGGCGCACCAACAGGTGCCGACCGTCTCAGTTGTCGGCGACGTAGTCGGCAACCGAGGGCGAGTCCTGCAGGTCGTTGTCGATGGTGGTGAAGTCCTCGTCGACATGTTCTCACGGCGAGGACATCTCTCCGGCCAGTTCCACGCGGTGGTACGTGTGCCCGGCCAGGAACTTCCAGACTGCCGCGGTCGCGACCGGATCGGACTCGGCCGGACCGGAGTCCGTGAAGATCCTTCGCTGCACGGCAGACTGGCGGAACCAACCCGGGTCCAATACCAGGGAACAGTTCCAGCAGATGAGGCTCGCGCAGTCCGACATGCTTTTTCATACCCCTACCTCGTGAAACGGCCCGGCAGGAGGCTCGGTGCGGCGCCTCCTGCCGGGCGAGGACGATCAGAAACCTTCTCTCTCCATCGCCCTCTCCTTGTTCAACATCCCTTGCCTCATCGCGTCGTCGTACCCGGAGTCGTCTCCGCCTCCGCCGCCCTTGCCCACGTTGTGGAGGTCGGGATCCCCCAGGTCGTAGGTGCCGAGCTCGCCGCCGGTGTCGTCCACGATGCGGACCGTGTATCCGCGCCACTTGGAGATGTCCCGGCCCGGTTGCTTCTGCCAGGCCCGCAGCCAGGAGTAGGCGTCATTGGTCTTGGGCACCTGGAAGAAGATCTCGTTGATTTTCATTCCCTTAGCCCTGAGCTGCTTGGTAGCACTCGACAACTGCTCCATGAATCGTGCCTGCTTGGGGTTCGCGATCGTCTTGGCCTCGCGGTAGCCGACGCGGTTCCCCTGGCGGTCCAGCAGCTTGATGTCCGGGTTCTTCTGGCCCTGCTCGTTCTTCCCCTTCGCCTCCGGGTTGACCTCCGCTGTGGTGTCGTCCGGACCTCCCTCGAGCGCCTTGTAGGCATTCTCCTCGGTCAGCAGCGGCTTGTTGTCCGGACCCTTGTGCTCGTTGCGGAGGCTGGCGGCACCCGCGTCCTTGCCGTCCGACGTCCCCTCGTGCGGCGTACCCCCACCCCCGCTGTCGCCGTTCTGCACCGCGTACGCGATGTTCGGCGCTGCCACCGCCCCGGCGACGGTCGCGGCGCCGACGACGGCCAGTCCAGTGCCTGCGAAGTCGAGGGCCGCGCCGAGGGGAGCGCCGACGACCGTGGCCATGAGGGCCGTGCCGCCCGCGTCCGCCGCCGCGCCCAGGAGCAGCTCACCGACTCCGAGGGCCGCCTGGGCCCAGTTGGTGCGCTGCATGACGTCGTTGGCGGTCTGAGCGAAGCCGGAGACGGCGTTGCTGAGGGAGCTGAACCAGCTGGCCCCGGTGGGGTCGCTTCCGGTGACCGGGTCGTTGCCGCTGTAGTCGTAGCCGGAGATCTGCGAGGGGTCGGAGGACTCCAGCAGGGGGTCGAGGGAGACGAAACGGCCGGTCTGTGCGTCGTACTCCCGAGCTCCGAGGTCCTCCAGTCCAGTACCGGAGTCGGCGATGCCGCCGACATAGCCCTTGTCGCCGGGCCAGGTGCTTGGCGCGGTGCCGCGGACCTTGCCGAAGGGGAGGTATTGCCGACGGGTGACGGCCTGGCTCTGGTAGTCGACGGCGAGGGTGTCAGTGCCCTGGCGGTCGGGGATCAGGTACTGGATGTCACCGCTGCTGCTGCGTTCGGCGACGATGGCGTTGCCGAGGGCGTAGTAGCGGGTGCCGCTGAGGGCGTGGCTGCTGGTGTTCTCGACGATCTCTTCGTCGTCGAGGTAGAGGGTGGCCTGGCTGGGACCGGTGCGCAGCACCAGGTTGCCATCGGCGTCGTAGACATAGCCCGTCGTTCCGGCGGAGGTGGTGTCGGTGACCAACTTGTCCTGGTCGTTCCAGGTCAGGGTCTGGTTGCCGAGGGCGCCGCCGTTGACGGCGGTGGTGTCGCCCGCGTTGTCGTAGGTGTAGGAGGCGGTGTTCGCCGTGGCGCCGGGTCCGGTGGCGGTGGTGGAGGTGAGGGTGTGCGGCTGGTCGGTGGCCGAACCTACAGCCGGGTAAAGGTAGTTGGTGGTGGTGTCGTTGGCGGTGTTGCCGCCGGTGTCGTGGTCGGTCTCGGTCAGCCGCTCGCCGTCGGCGCGGTAGGTCCAGCTCTCCCAGTACGGGTTGGGCCCGCCGACCATGGAGCTGCTGCCGGCCGCCGGGGCGGTGGCGCAGTGGTCGGTCGCGGTCCATGCGGCGGACAGCCGCACGTCCCAGTCGTAGGCGTAGCACTGGGTGTCGGTGGTCGCGCCGCCGTTCTGCGCGTCGGTCACCGAGGCGAGCAGACCCGACCCCTTGGAGACGGCGCCGTCGGACCACTTGTAGGACGTGTCGTCGACGACGGTGGAGCTGCTGGAGTCGGTGGTCTTGGCGTCGGTGGGCTGGCCGGTCTGCGGGTCGTACTGCAGGGTGAGGTCGACCCAGCTGGTGGACGGGCCCATGGAGTACTGCAGCGGGTGCCCGTACTCGTCGTAGCCGAGGGCGTTGACGTAGGTCCAGGCCGTGGTGCCGGTGCTGGCGAGACTGGTCGGGGCACCGTACTGGTCGTACCCGGTCGCGATGGTCTCGGAGGGAAGTCCGCCGGCCGCCGCGTCCTGCTGCGTGGCCGGCGTGCCGGTGGTCTTGTACGTGTACGAGGTGGTGTACCCGCCGGAGGGCGCCAAGGCGGCCTCGTTGGCCGGCAGGTTCGCGAGCGTGATGCGAGAGGCGGCCACCTCGCCCAGGGAGGTGTAGCCAAGCACTGCGCTGGTCGCCGAGGGGCTCGACGTGCCGAGCTGGTAGGAGGTCGAGGAGGTGAGCAGGCCCTTCTTGAGGGTGTCGTACGTCCACGACGCGATCTGATTGCTCGTGGAGGCGGTGGCCCCGCCGGTGGTGTCGTACGCTGCCGTCTTCCGCCCGCCCGCATCGTAGGCGTAGCTGGTGGTCTTGGAGCGGGAGTCGGTGGTGGTGAGGACCTGTCCCGCGTTGTCGTAGGTGGCAGTCGACGTACCGGCGTCCGGGTCGCTCGCGGAGGTCTGGTCTCCGAGCAGGTTGTAGTGCCAGGACCACGTGTTGCCGGCCGGGTCGGTCTCGCCGGACTTCGAACCGTCGGGGTTGTAGGTGTAATGGGTGTCGGAGTAGTCGCTGCTGGGGTCGTTGACCGGGTCGGCCGGGACTCCCGCGTGGTACTGGTACAGGTCGGTGACGTTGCCCCGGGCGTCGGTGAGCTGGGACTCGGCCACACCGCCGGCCGGCGGGACGGTCGTGGTGAAGTTGCCGCCGAAGACCGTGGTGGTGTGCCAGGTCTCGGTGCCCAGGGCGTACGCGGTGGCCGTGGTCTTGCGGCCGGCTCCGTCGTAGGCGAAGCCGGTCTCGGACGGTATCTGGCCGTCCTGGGCCTGGACGAGTGTGGAGTTGGGCGCTCCGGTGGTGTAGTAGGGGTTGGTGGTCTTGGCGACCCATCCGTCGGTGTTGTAGACGGTGTCGGTGATGGTCCGTCCGCCGTCGACGGTGCCGGTCTGGGTCTCGCGCAGGCGCAGGACCTGGACGACGGCGACGGCATGCCGGTGGCCACCGACACCGCCGCGACCGACACCCTCAACACCCTCAACGCAGCGGGTGCCAACCCGAACCTCGGCAACAACCCGCTCACCCTGACCGGCGGCACGACCTGGGCCACCGACGCGACCCGGGGAACCGTCCTGTCGCTCGACGGCAGCAGCGGCTACGCCGCGAGCGGCGGCCAAGTGCTCGACACCACAGCCAGCTACTCGGTCTCCGCCTGGGTCAAGCCCTCCTCGCTGCCCAGCAGCAACGCGACCGTCGCCGGACAGGACGGCACCCAGAACAGCCCCTTCTACCTCCAGTACAACTACGCCCACAAGAGCAGCCCAGGCTGGGCCCTCACCTTCACCAACGCCGACACGACCAGCCCCTCCTTCACCCTCGCCTACGCCTCCGGGGCCACCGCGAACACCTGGACCCACCTGGTCGGCGTCTACAACGCCGCCACCAAGACGGCCCAGCTCTACGTCAACGGCGCCCTCGCCGGGACCGCGGCCAACGTGACGTCGTGGGGCGCCACGGGCGCGTTCTCCGTCGGGCGCTCGAAGTACAACGGGGCCAACAGTGACTTCTTCCCTGGCTCCATCAGCAACGTCCAGGCGTGGAACTACGCGCTGACCGCCAACCAGGTCACCGCCGTCTACCAGCAGATCCCGTAACGACCAGGGAAACCAGGAAACCGATGTCCTTCATCACCGGCTCAGGCCGGCACGCCAAACCGCGGCCCGCACGGCTGCGCACCGCGATGGCCTCCTCGGCCCTCGCCGCCACCGCCGCGGGCGGCGTCCTCGCCGCCGCCCCGGCGCAGGCCGCCACGACGACGTACACAGTGAAGGCCGGCGACACCCTTTCCGGCATCGCGCAGGCCGAGCATGTGGCCGGCGGCTGGCAGGCGCTCGCCCGGACCAACCACCTGGCCAGTCCGTACACCATCCACCCGGGCGAGCGACTGGCCCTCCCCGCCGTCTCGACGGCGTCGCCCTTCCCCGTGCCGGTCGCGGTGGGCAAGGCGACCCAGGTCGTCACCGTCCAGGCCCACGGCTCCTACGCCACCGTCATCGCGTGGCAGAAGAGCGGAACTACCTGGCACAAGGTCTACGCCACGACCAAGGCCAGGGTCGGGGCGAACGGGGTGACCGACGGCGCCACCCGCAAGCAGGGCACCGATACGACGCCGACCGGCACGTACACCATCACGCAGGGCTTCGGCGTCGGTACCAACCCCGGGACGAAGATGCCCTATCACCACGTGGCCACGGACGACTGGTGGGTCGAGGACCCCTCCTCGCCCTACTACAACCAGATGCGCACCTCGGAGCAGGGCGGCTTCCCGCTCACCGAAGCCGGCGTCCACGGCAGCGAACACCTCATCAACTACCCCACCCAGTACAACAACGCCCTCGTCATCAACTTCAACACCAACCCCGCAGTCGCCGGCCGCGGCGCCGGCATCTTCCTCCACGACCTCGGCCCACAGGCCGGCCCCACGGCAGGATGCGTCGCCCTGCCGGCCTCGGTGATGACCGAGATCATCCGCTGGATCGACCCGGCCCAGCACCCGGTAATCGCCATTCACTAGCGCCCGCGCGGCGATGCACGACGGTCAGGGGCCGCAGGTCGAGAACCGATCCGCGGCCCCTGACGGGACTCGGAGCCGACCCCATGCCACAGGCGCTCGAACCGGTAAAAGGGACACATGGCTCGCCAAGGGCATACGCACCACGGTGTCCACCAACAATCCCCATGCCCCGCTACGGCGCGTCCGTCCTGTACGGTCCCTGGCCAGACGTGCCGTACTTCCCCACGGACTCAAACCTGCGACCATTGTCGACGCCCTACCGGTTCAGCCGGACGACGCTCCAGATCACCAACTGCTCGCCCCCAACCAGGGGCTTTCCCTGTTCCCATGTTCCGTGTCCCCTGCCGGGGGCACCTTGGATTAGGTGCCTAAAGACCCCGTGACCAGCTGGTTAGCTGAGCGCGGGGTCTTGTTGTTTGTGCAGGCGGATGCGGTCGGAAGCAGCCGTTTGCCAGTGATCACGTTGTAATAGCGTGTTGATCTTGGAAGGCTTCGCGGCAGGTCAGCGGGCGTTCCGCGGACCCCTCAGAGAGTAGTCCTGTGGGCCCAGGGCGCACCGGTCACGCAACTCAGATCAAGCGTTGTCGCCAGGGTGAAGGACAGCCTCCGCGATCTCGCGCACGCGGTCCTGCTTGATCCCTGTGCGCTGCTCGACGGCGAGAGGATGATCGGTGGGTTCCAGCTCGATAAGGGGGCGTTGACCGACCGGACGGGTGTGGGCGTGCGTCTTCAGGTTGAGCGTGCTGGGTGTGTACAGACTGAGCTCGGTGGTCAGCCAGCCGAAGTACGGCTTCTCAGCTTCGCGGCCGGGGGTGTTCCACATGTCCAGAGCTCGGGCGAAGTTGTCTCGGCTCAAGGGACGGGGGCGGCCGGCGAATCGGGCAGACCGGTGACCGTGCCGAACGGCTCGCCCTTGTCGAGCGCGCCCACCAGCTTCGCGCGGAAGCGGTCGGCCAACGTCTTGGTCTTGTACGACTCGCTGAACGGCTGGCCGTCGACGACCCACCGCACGAGGTAGGTCAGCTTCTTGGTGGTCTTGTTGACGGAGATCTTCCAGACAGAGACCTTGTACGACTTCACGACGCAGCCCCCTCCGCCCGCTCCTCCAACCAGTCGTTGAGCGCGTCCCGCCGGACCCGTAGCTCCCCGTTCGGCAGCCGGATGCAGGCAGGGGCGAGGCGCAGTTCCCGCCAGCGGTAGAAGGTGCGTCGGGAGATGCCGCCCAGTTCGTCGAGCACCTGCCGAACGGTGAGCAGTTCGGCCGTCTTCGCACGGCTCTCACGCCCCACGACGACCACCGCCCTCCCGCACCGAAGCGGCCAGGAGCTCCCCCGCTGGCGAGTAGCCGCGCCCCGCATAACGCCACTGGCCAACCGTGACGGTCGGGACGCCGGCCAGTCCGAGGGAGTCCCGCTGTTGCTCCGCGCGATGGTCGGCACGTGCCTGCCTGAGAGCGGTCAGCGTGGTCGAGTATCGGCGTGACTTGCTGGAGAAGTGGCCGCCGTACCCGAGCATGTGCGCCCAGCGACGAAGCCCAAGCGGCTCGAACTCCGCCAGACCGCCCAGCCACCAACACGTGCCGATCATGCGCAGCACGTGCGCCCGGACGGGCAGCATGACCATGCCCCGCGCGTCGTAGATTCGGCCGTCCACCGCGCCGGCGGACTCCGCTCCCTTCGTCGCGTACTTGGCGATGTAGCCCGCGACGGCTCCCGCGGAGGCTGGCCGCTCCCCCGCGTCCCGGCGGTACGAGGTAACGGGCCGTACGTCGACCTGCCTGCCGAAGCGCAGCTCCCGCGGACCGACGATGTCCGCGCCCGGGGCCACAAGCCGCACCCGACCAGCCACCACCGGAACGGCCTCCGCCAGCAGTGCCGTAGTCGCCCAGCCCGGCGGAGGTGAGTCAGGCCCGTCCGGTCCGTCGAGGCGGATCACGCCATGGAAGTGGACCAGGCCCCGCCGCTGGTACTCAGCGACCTTCGCGTACGAGAGTCGGGCAACTTCCCCGAACTCCGTACGCGACAGACCGGCCCGCCGAGCAACCTCCCGCCGCAGCTCCAGCCCGAACCAATGCCAGAGCCGACCGGCGAACGCGTGCCAGAGAACGGCGCCCGCGTAGTCGTAGCAGCGCGGGCAGAGCGGTTCACCGAGGCGAGGATCGTCGGCCGCGTGGCGCGTACGGCATCCGACCGGCCGCCCGTGTGGACAGCACTCCCCCGGCCGGCGGGGACGACAGGCCCGTACGAGCCCATCGCGCTCCCGCCGAGTGTGAACCGGACCGAAGCCGGGAGCGGTGAGCGTGGCGAACACGCGCGGGTGCCCGCTCACCGCCTCGTTGACGTTCTTGCCGCCGACGAGTCCGGCCCGAACGAGTTGGTACGTGTCCGCCCGGTACAGCGCCGAGCAGGCCGGACAGACCGTCGCCCGCCGATTGCCGCACGCGGTGAGCAGGCGACCGCCGTAGACGTCCGACCCGTACGAGTGCAGAGCCGCACCCGTGGCCGTGTCGAAGACGGTCGCCGTGCCGACGAGGTGAATCGGGTTGGTACAACCGCCGAGGCGAACGATGTTCCGGCGCCAGGCGGCGAACTCGGGTTCCGAGGCCCTGGCGACCAGAGCGGCAGCGCTGCCCGGCACGAGCGTCGTGGTCATCGTCGACCACCGCCCCCACCAAACGCGTGCCGCATCACGGCCGAGATTGCCTCCGGCCGAGTCTTGGCGCTGAACCGGAACGTCGGATCCGTGAGCCAGACCGCAGCAGCGTGCGCCGGGCACAGGTGCTGCTCGGTGTCGTCGAGCCCGACGAGGACGACACGTTCGGATCCCTCGCAGGTCGAGACCTCGGGATCGTCTCCCTTCAGGTCGCAGTCGGGCAGCGGAGATTTGCGCGAATGATGCGCAGTGGACAAAGTGTGAGTGCTCCTTTCACTGCTCACGTGGCGGATGGAGTGGGTTCCTGACGGGGTCGGGTTTGGCGACTTCGCGCCCCGTCGGGAGCCCGTTGCACGGGCGATCACTGCCGCTCCTCGGGCGGTATCGCGATGACGCTGTATGCGATCGAGCCGAAGTCACGGCGTGCGTCGTAATAGCCCTCACCGATGTCCTCGACGGGCACGCCGAGAGGCGCGGCGACGTGCTCCGCGCCCTCCCTGCGCGCTGCCGCGTCGGACGCGTCGACGAAGACGCCGAAGGACGCGTTGCGCGGGACGAGGACGGTGGGGTTGGCGGTCAGGAAGTCCGCCGGCTCCCGAAGGCCGGCGATGAACGCGGCCCGGTCACCGGAGCGGATGACGTACTTGGACACAGGAAGTCCCCTTCTCTTCCCAACGGGTGCTGTCAGAAGCGGAGTTGACCGAGGAAGCCGTTCACGCCGTCGAGGAACGCTTGGGCGAACGGGGCGGCCACGGTCTTGGAGAGCAGGAAGCCGAAGGCTCCGCAGAGCAGCGCGTCGGCCCACCGCAGGTACCGGATGCGCAGCAGGAACCAGATCAGCAGGCCCAGCAGGAGAACGGCGGACATGGACACCAGCACGGCAGGCCCCTTTCACGGCGCTTCGACGTGCAGCCCGGACAGGACGGGAGTCAGGTGCGCGTACTCGGCGGCGACGGCTTCCGCCTCCGCCTCGGTGATCAGGTGCGAACGGGCGCGTTCCCAGCCGTCGCCGGAAGCGCGGACGGCAGTACCGGCCTGTTCAGGCGTGATGGCCTGCGCTGCCTTCAGGGCATCGGGGTTGAGGTCACCGAGCGCCATTTCGGCTGTTCCGGGGTCGGCCACGCGGTGACAGACCCGGCCGCCGAGCTGTGCCCGCAGGGCGGTGACTCCGGGGCCCAGGTCGGAGCCGACGCGTTGGCCGGCGACGACGAGGAACACCCCGAGTGCCGCGCCGAGCTGGGCAAGTCGGATGAGCGCCGTACCGACCGCCTGCGCTTCGTCCTTCTCGCTGCGGCTCGCGACGAGGAACAGTTCCGCGATCTCGTCGACGATCACGACGATGGGGACGGGGCGTTCCTTGTCCGGCAGGCCCCAGACGTTTCGGACCCGTGCCGCCCGGCACACGCTCATGCGGTCGAGGGTCAGATCAACCAGCGCGGCCAACAGCCGGACCGCTTGCTCACGGTTGGTCGCGAGGGCGGACAACCGCGGTCCGTAGAGGGAGAGCTCCATGCCGCCCTTGCAGTCGATCCCGACCAAGGCGACGTGCTGCGGGGCGAGGCCCGCCACGAGCGCGTTGATCAACGTCGACTTGCCGGAACGGGTGGCCCCCACGATCAGCCAGTGCGGCACTCGCCGCAGGTCGACCACCCACGCGGCCCCGGTCTCCAGCACGCCCACGGCCACCCTGAGCAGATGGCCAGCGCCCCGCTGCTTCGGCACCCGCGGAGCGGCCAGCGGATCGGACGCCGACGCGACGATCCGTACGACCCCCGGCTTCCAGGAGGTCACGCGCACCGCGTGACCCTGCCAGTCCTCCGCCATGGCCGGCGCCGCCTTGACGAAGTCCTCGGGCACCTGCCCCGGTAACAGCCGGACCAGCAAGACGAAGCCGCCGGAGGTCGGGCGTATGAGACCGCGACGTGGCACGCGCGGCTGTGGCGGAGGCGCGCCGTTGCCGACGAGCCCGGAGACGACCGTAAGCGCCGGTCGTCGGCTCACGGCCAGCCCTCACCCGGCCATCAGCAGCCGCCAGGTCCGCACGACCCGGAAGGCGGCGACCGGAAAGCCGAGTAACAGCCACCAGGCGACGGGATGACGGCGGTGCAGGGCCGGGCCCGCCAGAAGCAGACCCGACACCAGCACTGCGGCCACCAACAGCACCCAACTCGGCCCGGTCGCACCGGCCGATGTGGTGGCGGAGGCCAGTTTCATCACTGCCCGGCCCCCTTGCCCGCCGGGGCGGGAGCGCTCAGGGGCCGGATCTCCGCGGCACGGAACGCGATCCCGTGCCGCCCCTCGTTCTCCCACGGCGTGGCGACCAGGTCCCGCACGGCCACCGGCATGCCGAGCTGCACACCGGTCGGCTCACCGGCCACGCTCACGTTCACGACGTCGGCCGACGCCCCTGCCATCAGGCAGAGGCCGACCTGGTACATGGTCTTGCCGGTCTCGCGGTCGACCCACAACTGACCGGTCTCTCGGTTGGCGACCCGCGGAGCCGGGGGCACGGCGCAGATGATCCCCGTGAACTTCGCGGTGTCGATCGGAAGGCTTGCCACTGTTCGTCTCTCCTCATCTCTGGCACCCGCAGGCCGATCCTGCGGGTTGCTAGACCACCCGTAGTACGGGTAACGCAGACCAGATTGCCGACCCGTAGTACGGGTTGTCAACCGACCTAGCGATACGAGAAGCTGTCCACGATCGTGGGCAAGCCGTCCACAGCAAAGAACAGCCGCAGAAGCCACGGCCACGGAGGGCCCGCATGCCGCCGAAGAACACGCAGCCGAAGTACCGGCAAATCGCCGACTACCTGCGCGATGGCATCCTGCACGGCACCTTCCCGGCCGGCCAACCGCTCCCGTCCGAGGAGGCGTTGGCCAAACAGTTCGGCGTGACGCGCCCCACAGTCCGTCAGGGCCTGGCCGAGCTGAGGGCATCCGGTCTCGTCGAGGCCATCATGGGCCGCGGCACCTTCGCCCGCTCCCCCCACAGCCGCCCCGGCCTCACCCGCCCACGCGGCGTACGCCGAGCCTCGGACGGCCGCTACATCGAAGCCGACGGCATCCGCTGGACCGACGCCGAGCCGCCGGTAGCCACCCGGACCGACGCCCCGTTGGCCCTGGCGGACCTACTCCGTATCCCGCCGGGCGAGCCGATGTTCACGTACGACGCCCTACAGACGGCAGACAACGGCCACCTCCGCCAACTCCACCGGACGTACGTGCCGTTCTCGGTGCTAATAGACACCAAGTACGAGGAGGAAGCCCCACCGCCGGCGCCGGAGCTCTACGTCGCTCTCACCGACCTGGGCCACGAACTCCACTTCACGGAGTACGTCCGGACGCGCATGCCTCTACCGGACCAGGCTCAGGCCCTCAGACTCGCGGACGGGGTGCCACTTCTCCATGTCCTGCGCGTGACGCTCACGGCGGCGGACAAGCCCTTGGCTCTGGAGGAGTTCCACCTACCGGGCGACGAGTTGGAGCTGTCGTTCAGGCTGTAGCCAGACCTCTGGTGGCTCAGACTTTCTTCACGTGATCAAGCCCCGGCTGCGCTCCGCTCCGCCGGGCGCGCTCCTGGCTCCGCTCCGCCGCCGCTCCTGCCTTCGGCTCGCTCCGGCGGGCTGCGCCAACGCGCGCCCACGCGGGGGCCCGGAGCGATGGGTGATCACCGTACACATGTCGCAGTCAGGGCGATGCCTCCGGCGGGGGATCGGCCGACACCGGGATGGAGGGAGCGCCGTTCCCGGCTACCGGTTCGTAGTGGCGTGCGCGGGGAGCTCCCATCCCGACCACCGTCGACCCAGGCAGAGCCGAGCAGACGCAGCCCATGGCGTCCAGGTCGTTCGTACAGTGGCGCGCTCCACCTGGACGCCATGAACCACGCCCGCTCCACGGTGTGTGGGTCGACGGCGGACGGGATGGGAGCTGGGGAAAGTGGTGGGTTACTGAAAGGACACATAGTCGCCCCGTGTTCAGTAGCAGCCCACCACTAGAGCCTGTCCGACGGGTCACGGAGTGAGCGGCCCGTCGCACGGGCGCATGGACGGTCACGCAGCTTGGATGTTCGATGCCTGCTTGCCCTTCGGACCCTGCACAACATCGAACGACACCTGTTGGCCCTCTTTGAGGGTCTTGAAGCCATTCATGGTGATGGCGCTGAAATGGGCATAGAGGTCCTCGCCTCCTTCGTCCGGGGTGATGAAGCCGAACCCCTGCGCGTCGTTGAACCACTTCACAATTCCGGTTGCCACGCTCGCTCCGCGTCCTGTGTGCGTGGCCGTCATCGACCACGACCGAATCATGGCACAGGCCGAAGCAGTATGCATACGTATGCTCACTGTGCGTGCACGCCATGCGGGCCTTCACCGACGAGGCAGCCGCCTGAGCTATCGGACACTTCCCAGGCCTCAGCGGTGGTGGTGCCACCAGTAGAGCGCGACGGTCGCGGCCCCGCTCAAGCTGGCTTTCACAGCCGTACGCATGAGCTCATCCGAGGCGTAGTTCAGGAGCTTACGGAAGTGGCGGCGTGCACCCCGTTCGACCAGGTGGGTGCTGATCCGGCGGGTTCCCCGGGCCGTGCGTGCGAGTTTGCGCATAGGTTGCTGACGGTGGCAGCGCCTACACTTTCGAGTGCTGGGAATGTCGACCTCCTTCGGTTGGCATTTCTGACGGTGTTGGCGGCCTCCTGCGTAGGACCAGGGGGCCGCCGCCGTTACCGGAGGAAGCTTGGGCCTGCGTTAGGACCAGGGAGCCGCCGTTACCGGGGCCGTGGCCGCATTCTCTATTCTGAGGCAGCGCACTGACACTGGGGCATCGCGAACAACCCTGCCCTGAACTGCATTTATGTTCATTTGGTCGGTGACGGTCAGTCAGTTTTGTCAAACTATGTTGATGGCTACACGCCCAATGCGCATCGAGCACGGTCGGACCCCAGTGGCCGACGAGATCATGCGAGATCAGATCCGGCGAGCATCCAAACAGTCGGGAGACACCAGTGCCAGCTTCCGGCTCCTCATCGCGACCATCCTTCGCGATGCTGCCGAGTCCGTCCTCCGCGAAGAGGTCATCGCGGCCCGAGAGGTGCATTCCCTGACCTGGAGGGAGATCGGTGAAGCTTTGGGAGTCTCAGCTCAGGCTGCACACCACAGGTATTCGTAAGCGCACGCCGGGGCCCGAGCGAACAAGGCTGTGCGCCTCACGACTGCTGGGACTCAGGGCGAGCGGCGAATCTGTCAAGTCGGCCTAGGACGGCTGACACCAGCGCCTGACACCAACAACCCCGCACAGCAACGGTTGGCGCCGGACCTCTGCGTATGGCATGGGCAGAAGCACGGCCGGTTGACCAACACCGCCGACGTCCCATGATCGACCTGATAAGGATGAGGCTGGATCTCAAAGCCTGTGCTATCGCTTGTAAATCACGTCCCCGTCAGGGGCGTCGACAGGCTTTGAGTATCGCTCTGCCGGGCCGCCGGACATCGGCTTACGATTCGGGATCAGCGCTGAAAAGAGCAGACCCACAATTGCCGCCGCAGCCCCGACGATGAACGTGGTCCGGAACCCCTCCGCCGAGGGCAGCGTCGCCGAACCGACCGTGATTGCGCCGTGTGCCAGGATCACGGTCAGGGCCGCGCTGGCGGCGGTGGTTCCGACCGAGCGCATCAGGTTGTTCACCCCGTTGCCCGAGGCCGTCTCGGTCACCGGGACCGCATCGGTGATCAGCTTTGACGTGGCAGCGACTGAGATGCCGGCGCCGGCCCCGATGATGCCCGAGGCGATGACGAACTCGATGACGCTGTTCATCAGGAGCGTGACGAAGACGTAGCCGGCGGCGATGACGAATGCTCCCAGCATCATGGCCAGCCGGGCCCCGTACCGGGTGATCAGGCGGGTCGCGACCGGAGTCAGCAACAGCGCCACCACTCCGTTCGGGGCAACGGCGAGCCCGGTCCGCACCAGGCTCTGACCGAGCCCATAGCCGGTGGCGGGAGGCGCCTGCAGAATCTGCGGAAACGCGAAGAGCATGGTGAATATCGCGAAGCCGACCACGATGGTGGCGAGGTTGGTCATCAGCAGCGGTCGCCGCGCGGAGAGCCGCAGGTCGACAAGGGGGGAGCGGGCGTGCAACTGGTGCCGGCCCCAGGTGAGCAGGATGACGACGGCCGCCGCGCCAAAGCAGAGCGTTCGGGTACTGCCCCAGCCCCACTGCCCGCCCTTGACGATCGGCAGGAGCAGGCCGATCAGTCCCACGGCCAGCCCAAGGGTACCGACGACGTCGAAACGTCCCTCGGTTCGCTGCGGCGACTCCGGCACCACCAGCGCGGTCAGGAGGGCGCAGAGCAGGCCCAGCCCGGCCGATCCCCAGAACAGCACGTGCCAGTCAAAGTGCTCGGCGACCAGACCGGCCAGTGGAATCCCCACCGCGCCACCGAGGCCGAGCGTCCCGGTCAGAAGTGCGATCGCCCCGCCAATCCGGTGGGGCGGAAGTTCGTCCCGGAAGATGCCCAGGGCGAGCGGGATCACCCCGAGCGCGCAGCCCTGCAGGCCACGGCCGATCACCATCAGCCACAGCGAACTGGTCAGGGCGGACATCGCCGCGCCGGTGATCACCACGGAGAGCGTCAGCAGCAAAGCGCGCCGTTTGCCGAAGAGGTCACCGAGGCGTCCGCTGACCGGCGTGACGATCGCGCCGGTCAGAAGCGAGATGGTGACGACCCACGACGCATCGGTGGGCGAGGCGTTCAGAAGTGTGGGAAAGCTCGGGATGAGCGGGATGGCCAGCGTCTGCAGCAGCGACGCCAGCAGGCCGGTGAGGGAGAGGACGGCAACCATGGCCGAAGGAGAACCGGAGCGCTTCACGCAAATCACCACGCTGACCCGGCGCTGGCGCGCTGCGCGTAGTAGGTCGTCAGCAGCTCCGTCGGCTCCGCGCCGGGCCCGAAGGCACGACTGCGGGTCATCGGCGCCGTCACGACGCGGTTCGCCAGACGCGTGCCGCCCAGGACGATCGGATCAAAAGCAGTGGTCATGGTCTTCCTCACGACGAGTGCTGCTCCGCGGCCCGGGCCCGACGTGGCCCGCACCAGCGAATTCCTGTCCGAACAGTAAATCACCTGTCCGAACAGGTAAATCTCGAGGATTCGTTCCGGCGACCGATGTGACGCGCACCGCACCCGCCGTGTCGAGCTCTTTACTTAGGGCCACCCCCGGCCGACCGGCACAGCCGTCGGCCCAAGGGGGTAGGGTTGACTGGCCGGACAGGAAAGTGAGGCAAGTGATGGCGCAGTCCACACCGGAGAACGAGAAGGGGCTCACAGAGGCGGCTCAGGAGGCCACGGTCCCTGTGCCGGCCGCAGCCGGCGGCGGGCCCATCAGCCACACGATCTTCCGACTGGCCCGCCTGCACCGCATGCACGTGGGACACCTGCTGCGCCGCGTCGGCCTGTACCCTGGCCAGGAGCTGGTCATGATGTACCTGTGGGAACTCGGCCCCCAGCGGCAAGCCGACCTGGTGCGCCTGATGGACTCCGACGCCGCCACCATGACCCGCACCGTCCGGCGCCTGGAGCAGGCCGGCTTCGTCCACCGCCGCCCCTCACCCACTGACAAGCGCGCGTCACTCATCGAACCCACGGCGGCCAGCCATGCCCTGCGCCGAGAAGTCGAGCGGGTCTGGAGTCAGCTCGAAGACCTCGTGACGGCAGAACTCTCCCCCGACGAGCGGACCGCGGCCCTGCTCACCCTGGAACGCCTGGAGCACAACCTCGCGCAAGCCACCGCCGATCTCGCAGGCGCAGACCATGCACGCAGGTGAACGACTCCGCACGGCCGCCCGACCGGCACAAGCACGCTCGGAAAGCGTGTTGGTCTCCGACTGCCGTTGCACCGGGGACACCGTCGACTGAGGCAGCCAGGTTGAGGGTGTGGAAGAAGAGGACGCGATCACCATCAGACTCACGCGCGATCAAGCGTTCATACTGTCTGACTGGCTCTACCAGGTGATGTTCAAGTCCGACGACCTTGCGGGGATCATCCGCGACCGAGCCGTCTGGTCACCGGTCTATGCGATCTCGGGCACGCTGGACAAGACGCTGAGCGAGCTCTTCATGCCCGACTATGACGCACGACTCGAAGCGGCCAAGGATCGTCTCCGCGTCGACCTGTACAGCGGGGACGGCGAGCCGACGTCGCCCGGCGAGAGCGGCTGAGGCGGCGGACCGAATCCTCCGCCCGCCGGCGCACCACTTGCGCACCAGATCGGGCGGGGAACCGCGGGGACCAACGGTAAAGCGGGACCGGCCGAAGGAAGCCGTGTTCTGAACGTTCGCCCAGGTCAGTAACCAAAGCAACCGCAAGTGACCGCAGCTTCCCAAGCTGATGGCCTTGAGGAGGTCAAGACCCACTTGTCCTTACGGCCCGGCCGGCGAGGCTTGCTCTAGTCGACGGGATTGGCAGTATGGCTGAGGCCAATGGGGTGGAGCGAGGCATATGCTCGCCTGGTCGGTCAGCAGGTCGCCGTCATGGCTGACTGTCGTCGGCTTACGCCCAGATGGACTGCGTCGAGGGTGCCTGGCAACGACCGACCGACACGAGCCCTCATACCGATCGATTCTGGGTCGTCCCTGGGCCGTCAAAGTGTTTCTTCTGCCGGGCGATAGAGTTGCGTCAGGGAATGATGCCGGGAAATCCAACGCCCGCTTCTGGGCCTGTCACTCCAAGGTCAGCGCGCATGGCTGACCTGAGACCCTGGAGTTTCATTTCAAATGCACTAACAAGGTCACGATATTCCGACGTAGTCTGAAGAAGACCGTTCGCGATGGGATCTTTCATGTTCCGCAGTGATTTATATGCCGCCTCCGAATGGCGCACGACATCAGGAGGAGCGGTGATGAACATCTCCATCCTCCTTTCGTAGGCCTGACTTTCGGGTAATGCCCGACGCGCCATTTCCCATCGCCGTTCAGATGCGAGGGATGAATTGTAAGCGACTTCCCGGAGGCCATTACGCCATTTTGCGAGCGCTACCAAATAGGCCGCATATACGTCTCTCCTTGTGGACTCCTTCCTAGCATCCTTCTCCCGCCTCCATCTCATGGCGTCCACTATTAAAGTTGATGCCATTCCGATTCCAGCACCTACCAGAGCGCTCGCCAGCGAAAACCAATTCATCAGATGAGGGTAGCGATACAGAGTCAACAGGTGAAGAAGCACGCTTGTCACCCACTCAACGACGTCGGGCACCTCCAGCTACGCCGCGCCGGTACTTCGCATCGCGGATTCGTCTCTCGGCGAGCTCGACGCGGCTGCCCGCCGCCAGGTCACCTTCCGCCCTCCCGACGCGTAAGCCAAGATGGCCTGGGGACGTGCCAGGTCATGCGTGACACCCCGGGGAATTACGGACAACACGGCGCCGGTCAACCAGGCCCCATGGCCGCTCCGTCACAGGTCAGCAAGGCAATCCAGTACCGAGGCCCCCAAGCTGATGTCCTCTCATACAGATCAGCTACGAGCGCCCCAGACAGCCGCCAAGCGTTTCGGTCTGCCGCTTCGTCCGGGCTGCGGCGCTGGGGCGCCGGTCCCGGCCGAGCGGCAGACCGACGGCGAGGAGGCAGAAGGCATAGCAAGTGGCCTCGCACGTCATCCGCCGAGGGAAACAGCGACGTACGGGGCGAGCCGACCGGTCGCAGGAGCACGCTCGGACCGCGACCAGCCGGAGATTCTATTGGGCTGGCCGCACGTCGGCATGGCGCTGACCGGCTTTACTACCAGCCCATCGCGGCCTCGATCTTCTTGTTGTTCACCTCCTCACGACCATCAATGCAACCCTCATATCGGCGGTGGATGACTTCCGGCGAGTTGCCAGCGCGGCGGGCTACTTCGGCAACGGGGACGCCTGCGTTCAACCAATTCGTGATACACGTGTGTCGCAGGTCGTAGGGCCGGTGCGCAAGCGGCGAATCCACCTTGTCCGGAGGGAAAGCGATGGGGCGAGCCTCCTGCCACACCCGCCAGTAGCTCGAAGTCCCAAGCACCTCGCCGCGCTCGTTGTGAAAGACCCGGCCGTCCTTCGCAGTCCCGAACTCCCTGATGTGCTCGCGCAGCATTACAACCAACGGCGGTGGGATGGGAACCGGACGGTCGGACTTGGACTCACGGGACTTGAGTCCGCGTCTATCATGCCGCTTCCCTGAATCCGTCCACTTCATACCGGAAACGGGCCGGGTCTCTTTGAGGGTGAGCGTGCCCCATCCCGTTTCGGGCAGGTAGCAGTCCCTTTCCCGGAGGCCGACCGCTTCGGCCGGGCGCATCGCCGCATAGAGCTGACAGGCGAAGAAGGCGACCAGCCGACGCCCGCGGTTGCGGTGCACCGACCCGACGTACGAGACCGCCGTGAGCAGCTGGGCTCCCTGCACGGGGTTCACCAGAACACGGGGGTCTACGACGTCACCGCGGGTGGAACCCGTGCGCTTGACCCCCGCGAGCGGATTCATGTCCAGGTACCCGCACTCGATCGCATACTCCATGGCGGTGTTGCAGCCGTCGGCGAAGCCGACCTCTCAATGGGCGTAGGAGCCGGAGGCGACTTCCGATCTGCTTGCGTCCAGGGAGCGACACCTGTGACGTCTTCGGGAAGGTGCGCGCCGTAGCCCCGCCAAGGACCCACTTCCTGCCTGATGCGCACTATCTGCGATACAGGAGACCACCGCACACCTTCCGCGATCAAGGAATCTGCTGGTCAGAGGCCATTCGCAAACCGAACGCTGAAGGGCGCCGCGACCTTCCCGCGAGCAACCGGGTTCTCACGTGTTGAGTTCCGCTCGATTCCTGCGGTGAGGGTTCAATACTGCTTCAGGGTCTTGAGATCAAGCCATGTCGAGCACTTATCACTCTTAATTCGGTTTGCCCGTCGCGCAATCTCCGGCTGCTTGCCCAACGCCAAGAAGTCCTCGCGCGCCTCATCCGTCAGATGCCGCACCTCGTCGCATTGCTTCGCAGTCGGTTTCCCTAGATCGTCAACGAGCATCATCGCGCCCAAAGCCCAATAAACGCGTGTAAAGTGATGGGCTTCTATCCTGATGTATCGATTTCTCTTTCCCTCCTTATTTGAAATATCGAGTGCTGCCTGATACTCCTCTCCCATCTTTGGGAAGTCCAGGTTCTGCGCGGCGACATCGGCGAGTACCCGATACGCTTGCAGCGCCTCCAGCGGGTCCTCCATGCGTAGCCCGCCGACTCCGTCGGGGACTAGTCGGGTGGCCAGTCTTAATGCTCTCTGAGCCATCCTTTCTGCAAGTTCAAGGTCTGTGGTGGATAGTGTTAGGAAAAGACCTATCAGTCGATACGCGGAAGCACTCACGTTGAGCTTTTTCTGACCGTACTCATTGACAAGGCTGTCTATTTGGCTCGCTAGCGTGACGATCTCATTGCGGCTAGCGGATCCACCGGTGCGGTCGAGTTGGCTCATCTGTACTACGTATTGGGATATTGCGGTTCGGGCGGCATCTTCCTGCTGGGTAGCGGCGAGATTCTTCGATGCGCTGACGCCGTAGAACGCCGATATTGTGGCAGCGATGGCAGAAATGGCTGCGATGACGGCGCTGGCTACCGCAGCCCTGGCCGACACATGTTCAGTGCTCGACGGGGAGGCACCTGCCCGCGGGGACGCCTCGGAATGACGAAGCATGTCCCGCTGTGCATTGGTGAGACCCTTCGATACGTTGACACGGACGACCGCCGATATGGCAGAGATGGCCGCGATGACGGCGCTGGCGACCGCAGCCCTAACCGACACTCGTTCGGCGCTCGACGGGGGTGGACCTGTGCGCCGGAACCGTCGGTCAAAACGAAGCATGTCCCTCCCGCGTCGCATGACTCCAGCCCTGTAGTTGCCTCAAGTTCAGCGTGCAGCACCCGGTCTGAGCAGGCTAGCTATAGGCAGCCAAGAGAGCGTTCGGCGACGTACAAGTGCGGCACCAGGACCCACGGAAGTATCTTCCGCGCCATGTCCGGTGCCCTGAAGAGGCGAAGTGCAAGCACCGGGAAATCCGAGAGGCCAGGGCACGTCCGACACGCCTCCGACACAGTTGGCCTCGCTGCCGCCACCGGATCCACTCCGCCGCAGGTCATGGGGGCTGGACTGTGCGATCGGCACAATCGCTCCGGAGCCGTGTAAGCGGATCCAGATTCTGCTGTGCACTCCGCGGACGGACCTGAGCAGTTGGACCAACGCCCGCTCATGCGGAGCAGCGGCGATTTACACTGCCGGCACAGCGGGATGAGACAGAGCTTGGGGGAGCGCATGGCGAACCGCAGGACGTACGACAACGCAGCGATCGCCGGCCTCATGGCGCTGTGCCGAGGCTATTGCTACTGGCCTGGTTGTACGAATCCGGTGATCATCATGGTCAACTGTGTACCGCGCCTAAATGCAGAGATCGCGCATATTCGCGCCATCAACCGTGGCGGGAAGCGCTTCGACGAATCATGACCCGTGGAACGGCGTAACAGCTTCGAGAATCTGATTCTACTGTGCGTCCCTCACCACACGACCATCGACGGCTCCGCCAGCGATGAGTACCCCGTGGCCGTTCTAGCGTCCTGGAAAGCAGCTCGGGAGGGCCAAAGCCTGGAGGCCTTGCAAGGTCTGAGCGGACTGACTGAGGCACGCCTCGGTCAGATGCTCGCAGAGGCCCAGGGCCAGTTTCTCGACGAGGTTCGTCCAGCACTGACCAAATTCTCGAAAACCGCTCCTGAACTAGCCCAGCTCCTGAACACCTTGCTCGACGAACTCGCTGATCCTCGCGTGCACGGCTTTGGCCTCAGCCAGGACTCCATCGAGCTCTTCAGCAGCGCCGCTCGTCGGCTGGGAAGCTTCGAAGAAAACGTCAACGTCCCTGCAGCAGCAGCTGACAATCTCGGGAACCTTGGAGACGGCGCCACGGCCCTGGGTGGGGTTGTCGGGCAAATCGAACGTGCGACGTTGGCTATCCGAAGCGCCATCGACGAGATGCCCCACGGTCGCCGGTGACACAACCCAGCACCCTAGCCAGGGCGCCCAACGCAACTGTTGAGCCGCAGTGACGCTGACCGACCGCGGAATCTCCGAGTGAGCAGCGAGTGAGGTACGTGTGCGGGAGGAGCACTATAGACGTTCTCGCAGTTCACAGGCCCATCTGCGTACTCCTAACGCCTGCCCTCCGGAGCCGTGTGCGCAGGTTCGAATCCTGCCGGGGGCACCCCTTATGAGGTGCCCAAAGACCCCGTCACCAGCGGAAACGCTGAGGCCGGGGTCTTCTTGCATGTGCAGGCGTATGCGGTCCGAAGCGGCCGTATGTCGGGGTCCGTGGACGAGGCCTGGACGGGATCTTGGAGCATCGTCGCAGGTAAGCCCCGGGGAACGCCGGCTCCCAGTCGGTCAGTCCACCACATCGACTCTGGGAGCCTTACGCCCGAACTCATACGATTGGCCGCTCAGGCGGCATTGTCCGGCATGGGCGCTGTTCTCGTTAGGTGTGGGCGCCTCGGTGTCGGCGCAATTCAACGCCCGCACCCCGGTCAGGAGCGGAGGCGACGTCCCGCTATCGTGCCCGTGATTAGGCCGTGGGGCCTGACCAAGCAGGGAGGGGGCAGTCATGGGGATCTTGCAAAAGTGGGGGCGTAAGCGCATGACTCAGGGCGCTATCGCGGCTCGGGAGCAGGGCGAAACCACCTACGTTCACAGACTGGCCAGTTCCAGTCAGCAGATCCAGGACCGGTACACCGCGGTGATCGAGTCCGAGGGATGGAAACTGGCCGAGATCCACGAGGATCCGTCGCGCCCCAAGGAGCGCTGGGTGATGACCTTCAAGCGTGCAGGCGAGGCAAGTGAGTCAACTGCCCAACCGTCAGAGCACGCCTAGTAGCCAGCCTGACTATGCCATCTCGCGCCAGGCTCTGAGGACGAGTGGAAACAGTCACCGCCTGACCGACGAAAAGGCCCCCGGAGGATCCCAGGGGCCTCAGGCACGAGCAATGGATCTCACTCGTACTCGCGAAGCAGGTCCTCGATGCGCCGGTTGGCTACGTCCTGCCGTCCATCGAGGCACTTCGCGTAGCGGGTCAGCAGGACCTCAACGCTGTTGCCAGCGCGCTCGGCCACCTCGGTCGCGTCGACACCGGCATTGAGCCACGTCGACAGCGCCGAGTGGCGGAGGTCGTACGGCCGATTTGCGAGGGGTGAAGCCGCAACCGCCGGCGGCAGCGCCAGGAGCCGGGCTTCCTGCCAAACGCGGTAGTACGTCGAGGAGGGGACGACCGCGCCCTTCTCGCTGAAGAACAACCGCCCGTCGTCGGCAGTGCCGAAGGTGGCGAGATGCTCACGGATGACGGCGACGAGGTGAGGGGGAATGGGCACCCGTCTGACGTCCTCCGTCGGTCGGTTCTTCAGTCCGCGGTCGTCGTGGGTCTCCCCCGAGTCGGTCCACTGCTTGCCGACTGACGGACGAGTTCGGTGGAGCAGCGCCGATCCCCAGCCCTGTTCGGGGAGGCTCAGGTCCGTCTCGACGAGGCCAACCGCTTCAGCCGGCCGGAGACCGCCGAAGTACATGGCGGCGAAGAGACCCACCAGGCGCCGGCCACGGGCCCGCCGGTAACCGCCCACGTAGGAGACGGCCGCCAGGAGATTCCGAGCCTGCTCGGGGTTCACGACAACGCGTGGGTCAACCTGGTTGGAAACCTTCGGCTTCTGCCAGCGGGACAGCTGTGATCGGGTTCTCACGCAGCTCCCCCAGGTCGACCGCATAGTTGGCAGCGTTGACGAGAGTCCGCCGCTTACGCCGGACGGTTTCAGCTGCCGCGGCCGGGCCGTCGAGCTTGAGTTTCAGTGAGTCCAGCACCGCACGGGCCGTGGCCGGTTCAGCGAGATCGGCGAGCGGTCGCGATGCCTTCGATACCCAGTGAAGGACGTTCCGCACATCGTCCGGGACGCCTCGGTCGTCGGGCCCCGGCAGGACGAAGGCCCAGTTCCGGAGTGCTTTGCGGATGACCTGGTCGGACGGCCGTCCAGCCCTCTCGTCGAGGAGCTCCACGGTCACGCTGGTGAGCGATTCATTGATGCCGTAGCGCGTATTGGGGGCGGCATGTGGCCACTTCATGACGAGGTACCTGAGAGCGAAGTCGTACCAGGAAACGGCCGACTTCTTCTGTTCCATGGCCCCGGCAGCCCGGACGCCTCATCGAATTCTTCGCCGTCGCGCATCGCCCGCATGAGCTTCGCGCGATAGTGATCGGCGAGTGCCTTCGTACGGAAGGAGTCGGAGAAGACGTTGCCAGCAACAGACCACCGGACGCCGTATGAGGGCGTTTTCGTATCACGCTTTCGTACGGCCCAGACCTTGACGTCGAGAGACTTCACGCGGCGGCCTCCAGCTGCCTCAGCCACGTGTGGAAGTCACTCCGCCACCACACACGGAGCTCCCCGTTGGGCAGCTTGAATGCGGCTGGCCCATACCCCAACTCACGCCAGCGGTAGAACGTCCGTCGAGAGACCCCACCCAGCTCATCCAGGACTTGGCGAACGCTCATCAGCTCGTCGCAACGGGAGTCCACGTCGGTTCTCCTTCCGTGCCGGGTGCGGGTTCGAGGGACGCGGACAGCCAGGCTTCGACAGCCGAGAGGCCGGTGCCGGCGAAGACCCAGTGGGCGAGGACGTACGTCGTCTCGGGTCCGCCCTTGGGCTGTGCGGCCGCGGCTTGGGCCCGGCGCCACTCGGCGCGGGCGTCACGGAGTGCGCCGAGGGTGGTGGAGTAGCGGCGGGATTTGGTGGAGAAGTGGCCGCGGAAGCCGAGCATGTGGGCCCAGGCACGGAGGCGGAGGTGTTCGAGGTCCTTGCGGGCGCCGAGGGTCCAGGCGGTTCGGATGAGTTGGCGGGCGTGGTCGCTGATGTCGAGCTGGGCGAGTTCGGCGGCGAACTTGAGCGGGCGGTCGAGAGCTCCCGTGGCGGTCTCGGCGCCCTTGTTGGCGTACTTGGCGATGTAGGCGGCGCCGGCCCGTTCGGTCAGTTCCGTGCCGGTGTCGAAGTCGGCGGAGCGGATGGTGCGGACGTCGAGTTGGCGGCCGAAGGCGAAGGTGTGGGTGTGTCCGTCGAGGGTCGGGCCGTCGACCTGAACCTTGGCGGTGGCCATGTGGATGGCGTCGGTGAGGAGTTCGGCGGTGGCCCAGGGCGGGGGTGGGGTGTGACCACCCTCAGGGCCGTCGAGGCGGATGACGGCGTGGAAGTGAACTGCACCGCGCTTCTGGTATTCGGCGACCTTGGCGAAGGAGACGCGGGCGTGGTCGCGTAGGCGGCGCTGTGAGAGGCCTGCGCGCCTGGCGACCTCCCGGCGGAGGTAGATCGAGAAGCGCCGCCAGAGGGCGCCCGCGTGGGCGTTCCAGAGCACGGCCGCTTCGTAGTCGTAGGTGTCCAGGGCCAGCGGAGTGCCAAGAGCGTCATCGTCTGGGTCGTGGTGAGTGCCGCAGCGGCACGCACGGCTGTCGGAACGGCGGTTGTGGACCGGCCCGAAGCCGGGAGCGGTGAAGGTGGCGAAGACGCGGGGGTGAGCGGCGACCTGGTCCGGAGTGCCCTTGCCGCCCCGGAGCCCAGTCGTGATCAGTTGGAAGGTGTCGCGGCGGTAGACCTCGGCGCAGGCCGCGCAGCGGGTCGTGCGGCGGTTGTTGCAGCGGACGAGGAGTTGGCCGGCGGGCAGGTCGGTCGAGTCGAGGTGCTGGAGGATGCGGCCGATCTCGCCGGTCGCGGTGTCGATGTCGTACTCGGTGCGCTGGCCGTCCAGGTCGGTCTGACTGACTCCCGCTCTTTCTCATTGCATCTCGCTGTCCACGCACCGTCTGCGATACATGCGACACGCCTTCGACACACTCATGCGCTCCGCACGCGTAGAACACCCCTGACGACGGCGGGGGATGGGCGGAAGGATGTGAACATGTGCAAGTCGGAGAGCTTGAGTGGCATTGGCGACCTCGCCCGTGATGTCGCCGGTGATCCCGACTGGCTCTCGCAGAAGGGGCGGGCGGGTCGTCGGGCCCGTCTCGGAGAGTGCGGCGCCGCCATCCCAGCCGCCATCGAGATGTTCGAAGACGCTTGGGTTCGATACGAGGCGTGCCGGGTGGCGCTGGGCGAGGCGTGAGCCGGTAGCGCGGGCCGACCGGGGGTTGGACACCCGCGGCAGCTCAGTCGGCCGGATTCCGCTGCCCCGTGAAGCGCGTTCGTGTCCCGCCGACGCTGTACTTCCTGCTGCACCGGTCGAGCCGGGACTGCTGGGCCGGGGTCAGGCATCACCCGCGTCGGTGGCGCTGAGTGTGTAGGTGGTTCCGACGCTGGTCTGCACCCATGCGTCCGGGAGGGCCGCGGCGAGGGCGTGTTGGGCTCGCCAGCCGGTGCAGTGGCCGGGGACGAGGAGGTCGGGTGCCAGTTCGGTGAGCGCGGCCACGGTCGGGCCGATGACCGGCTCGAAGGCGGGGCCGCTCAGGTGGAAGCCGCCGATGAGGGCCAGCAGTTTGGTGACGCCGGTCAGTCTCATGGCGTGGCGGATGATGTTGACCACTCCGGCGTGGCCGCACCCGGTGATGACGACCAGTCCCCGGCCGCGCACGTTGATGACGAGTGCCTGGTCGTCGATGACGGCGGGGTCGTGTCGCCAGCCGTTTCCGTCCCAGGCTTGGTGTGCCTGCGGCATGCCGCGCTCGAACTCGGTGACGCGGTCCACCTCGCCGGTGATCAGGATGCCGCCGGCCAGCAGCGAGGGCTGCCGCCGCTCGATCACCTCGAACCCTTCGCGTTCCAGGGCGCCCCGTGACAGCGTGGGCATCTCCAGGCTCTGGCCGGCGGGCAGTGCCAGGCGGCGGCGGGTCCAGACCGCGGGGTGGACGGTCAGCGGCAGGCCGGAGCGCCCACGCAGCCGGGCCAGGCCGTCGAAGCCGCCCGCGTGGTCGAAGTGTCCGTGGCTGAGTACGACGCCCTGCAAGCCGCCGACATCGATGCCAAGACGCTCGGCGTTCACTGCCAGCGCGTCCGGCGACGCGCCGGTATCGAACAGCAGCGTGCTGCTCGCGCTCCCGCTCCGGACGGTGACCAGGGCGGAGAAGCCGTGCTCGGCACGCAGTCCCGCGAGGGCCTCGCCGCCGTCGAACTGCCGCGCGGCCGTCCGCCCGGCGCCCATCGGCGCCCGGGTGACTCCTTCGGCGGAGGCCAGCAGGGCGTCGAAGGTGTTGTCGACCATCGTCGTGACCCTGACCTCGTCGACGTCGGGCAGCATCACCGGGTCGACAGCCGGTCCCTCCGCGACGCGAGGCGCTGACCACGCCGCTTCGGCCGCCGAGTGCCCGTGATCGTCGCACATGCCAGAAAGCTCCTCCCCGCCGGTAAGGCCGACACGGGAAGCGGATCCCGGTACGGACCGCAGGGCCACGGCGGTCGCGTCGGCCGGCCCGGCCGCCCCGGCCGCAGGCAGCGAACGGTGTCATGTTTCCACTCGCGCGGGCGCGACGACGATGTCGATGAGCCCGGTGGCCACGTCGTACACGAGCCCTGAGACGAAGGCTCCGGCCGGAAGCTTCTGCTTGAGGATTCCGACGTCGACGCGGACGGCGGCGGCCGGTTCGGTGACCGCCTTGGCGTCCAGGTCGCCGGCCGGAACGTCGAAGTAATCGGCCAACAGCTCGGGGAACGCGGCCAGATCCGTGATCCCGCAGTCGCTGTGGTGCAGGACCACATAGTGGACGGCGCCCGGACGAGGCCCGCCGGTGCGGGCCTGGACGACCTTCGAGAGCATCTCCAGCGTCCGGAGTGTCGCGGGCGTGACCCGCCCTCCGACGTTGCGGATCACCGCTGCCTCACCGAGCTCGAGCCCGAGCACGTCGGACGGGTCGACACGAGGGTCGACGCATCCGATGACCGTCAGACCGCCACTGGGCAGGAGCTTGAGGTTGCCGAATGATCCGCCGTCGGCGAACTCGGCGTTCCGCTTGGCCAGCTCGTCCGTGTCGATCACTGTGACGGTAACCCCTTTTTGCTCTGAGCCTTGACCCCGGTGACGCCGACGGCGACCTCCAGTTGCCGCCAATCCTGACCCGCCGCTGCCTCGCGTGCCACTCGATCAGGTCGAACGGTGAGCACCAGGGAAGACGCACGAAAGATGACCAAATGTACCTTCTGTGGCAATATGTTATGTGTGGTTCGGTCGCTGAAGACAGGCGAGAGGAGCGCATTATGATCGCCAAGTTGCTCGGCAAGCTGTCCTTCACCCGCCACTACGGTGCGTACGGGGCCCACGAATGGAACGCGTACGCCGGCGACGACTAGGACTGACCGCACTGCTGGCGGGCGCCCATGGGCGCCCGCCAGTTCCCAGTCACCCTGCCGACGACATCGGCCTGGACAGGTACGAGAGCCAGGGGCGATCTCATGGGCCGAAGGAATGAGCCACCGCCGTTGCCCGATGGCGGCTTCGCTGCGTGGAGCCGCGACCGGCTGGCGTTGGCGCGCCGTGGCGCTGAAGAGTGTGGGGACGTCTGGCAGCTGGAACCTGGTGTCTACGTAGCCGCTGCGGCCGGGCCGTGTGAGGCGGTACTGCGCCGCGCCCAGGACTTCCCCAAGGCACCCGCGCCTCTGTTCCCGCCGTTGAAGCGGTCGAGCGGAGCACCGACGCCCGAGGAGCGTGCGTACGCGCACGCCGCGCGCATGCGCGGACTACGTGCGCAGGCGGTTGCAGCCCGGATCGGTGAGATCGCGCCCCGGACCGCTCGATTCGCCGACCAGTGGCCCACGGGCCAGGACGTCGAGATTCTGCCCCCGGTCCGGCACGCACTGGCAGAGATCGGCGTGAGCTACCTCTTCTCCGAAGACGCGCCCACCCTGCTGCCCTGTGCCGCACAGCTCTTCCTGGCCCGGGAGGTGCTCGTACGCCCCTCGCGTTGGGTATGGCCGCGCTGGATCCCCACACCGGCACGGCGGTTCCGCACACGGCAGCAAGTCGCCTTCACGGACGCTTTGCGGCCCATCGTCCGCCGGCGTCGTTCATCGGGCCAGCTCGGTGAGGACATGCTGGGACAGATGCTCCGGCCCTCCCCCCACTACGGCCTGCTGCCGGAGGAGGCCATCCTCGACACTCTCCCCGGAATCACCGTCGCCACCTTCGAGACCCCTTCCCGGGCAGCCGCGTGGATCCTGCTCCACCTGGCCCGGCACCCCCGGGCAGCGGCCCGCGTCGCGGCCGAAGCCGCCTCGCTGCCCACGGACCCGGCCGCGACGACCAGCACCCACCTCGGCAGCCTGCGATACACCCAGGCGCTGGTGAGTGAGGTGCTCCGGCTGTACCCCCCGAGCTGGCTTCTGACCCGGCACGCCCCGCGGCAGACTCAGCTCGCCGACTACACCATCGACGCCGGGTCCACCGTTCTCGTCTGCCCCTACACCGCCCATCGCGACGCGCGGGAATATTACGAACCGGACCAGTTCCGGCCCGAGCGCTGGCTCGATGATTCGGGCTCGCCGACGAAACCCGGCACCTTCCTCGCTTTCGGTACCGGGCCGCATGGCTGCGAGGGAGCCGCCCTGGCCATGGCGATGCTGACGCTCCTGACTGCGCAGACCGCCCGCTGCTACCAGCTGAGCGAGCCGCCCGGACCGGAACCCGGCTACCAGGTCACTACCCTCGAAGGTCTCGCAACTGTCGGCCTGCGCCTGCGCGCCACCTTGCGCGACTGAGGGCAGTCCGGCTTTCGGCGGCAGGCCACCTCCACCAGCGAAAAACGAACAGCTAACAGCTAACAGCTACGAAGTTCCGTTCCGTACCCGCCTGGACGACCAGCTCATGCCTCACTCATCGTGTGTCGCTGGTCGAACTCGTTGGCGAGCATGCCCATCATGACGAGGTCGTGGTGCCGGCCGGCGAAGAAAACATGTTTCCGCAAGCGCCCCTCCTCGGTGAAACCGAGCCGGCGGAAAAGTGCCAGCGACGCCTCGTTGTGGGCGAAGATCGCTGCCAGGCATTTGTGGTAGCGCCGCTCGGCGAACATGAAGCGCATCAGCAGTACTAGGGCTTCTGCCGCGTAACCCTCGCGCCGGTGCTCGGCACCGATCGTGACATCACACTCGAACCAGCCTGAACGAGGGCCGGTGCGATGCGAGCCGACCGTGCCGACCAGCTCCCCCGTGGCCGTCGCTTCGACCGCCAACCGGAAGCGGTCGTCGTCGCACTCGGCCACGGCCTGCTCCTTCGCCCAGGCACGGTAGCTCTCGGCACTGCGTGGCAGATCCAGCCGGCTCTCTCGCCGCCCGTCAGCGTCGGCGAAGCGCATGAACGCTGTCCAGTCTTCGGGCTCCACAGCGCGTAGGCGGACCCGATGACCGGTCCAGGACGATGCCATGCCCTATTTGATCACGCTGCTGTGCGCGCGAGGCTGAGAGGCACACCGAGGCAGGTGTTGCCGCCATGCTCTGATCAACACTGGACTCGCCGGTATCGGTGCCGCTGTTACGCTGATTCTCTGACGGTGTTCCGGCGCACCGTGCCACACGGTTTCCTTCGAAACGGCAATCCAAAAGAGCGCGGCTTACGTATCCAAAATGCAGCCGCAATCAAGAGTGCGTCCCCGGTCAGGCGCCAATCGCCTTGGCCGCGATGATCAATTCTTTCCACGGCGGCCCGACGAGCGCAGTGCGCCCCCTCTCACTTCGCAGGGGCGGGCAGTGCGAGGTATGCGCAGTGCGCGTTCCTGGCTCCGGACGCGTTCCGGATGCACGGTGAGGAAGCGCTGATGTACGACCCCGGCCCCGATCTCGACGATGCCCGGCGCGACCGGGTGCTGCGTGCCGCGGCGGCCTGCCCGGTCCAGGCGATTCTGGTCGGCCGGCTGGAAGGGCGGCTGGATGCGCGGCACGCACCGGCGGGTGCGTCGCCGTCATGACCGGTGTCGACAACCTGCGTGCGTTCAAGCGCGACGGCCGCATCGTGGTCGTCGGGGCGTCACTGGCGGGGCTGCGGGCCGCGGAGTCCCTGCGCGACGAGGGTTTCACCGGATCGCTGACGATGATCGGTGACGAGTTGGGCGAGCCCTACGACCGGCCTCCCTTGTCCAAGCAGGTCCTGACCGGATGGGTGCCCGCCGACGGCACGACCCTGCCGCGCCGGCGCGGCATCGACGCGGAGTGGCTGCTGGGCGTGCCCGCGAGCGGTCTTGACCTGGCGACCGACCACGTACGTCTCGCCGACGGACGTGAGGTCCCCTTCGACCGGGTGCTGATCGCCACCGGGGTACGGGCCCGGCCCTGGTTCGTCGAGTCCGAGGCGGCGCT